>CAYTLZ010000182.1:0-6965 GCA_964438785.1 uncultured Actinomycetota bacterium
CGGCACATCCGAGAAGTCGGTGTCGGCGCTGGCCGTGGCGGTCAGCGCGAGCACACCCACGACCGCCAGCATGGTCGTGATCGCGAGACGCAGGGAGACGGATTCGGGCCGGGAGCGAACAGCGGGCACACAAGCCTCTTCGATCAGCATCGGGGTGTGCGCGGACCCTAGGTCAGCTGACCACCTGGTGTCCGGCGTGCATCGCGCTCACCGCGGATGGTCGCCGTCCTCGTCCTCGCCGGTGAACCGCACCGTGGTCGCATGCCCGTCGAGGGACACGCCCTGACGCCTGAGCAGTACCCACAACGTGCGCACCACGATGCGCAGGTACAGCGCCACGCTGCGGTGCTCGACGTACCAGACATCGAGCGCCAGCTTGTCCGGCCAGGACATGTCGTTGCGCCCGTTGATCTGCGACCAGCCGGTGAGCCCGGGGCGGACCTCGTGACGCCGGGCCTGGCGCGGGGTGTAGAGCTCGAGGTACTCCACGAGCAGCGGGCGGGGGCCGACCATGGACATCTCGCCGCGCAGCACGCTGAACAGCTCCGGTAGCTCGTCCAACGACGACGAACGCAGGAACCGCCCGAACGGAGTCAGCCGCTGCTCGTCGGGGAGCAGCTGTCCGTCGGGGCCACGCTCGTCGGTCATCGTGCGGAACTTGCGCAGCTCGAAGATCTCCCCGTCGAGCCCGGGGCGGCGCTGGCGGAACAGCACCGGCGAGCCGAACTCCCGGCGTACGCGCCACGCGAGCACCACGAACACCGGCAGCAGCACGACCGTGCCCACCCCGGCGATGACCACGTCGAGCACCCGCAGCACCGCGTCGGTCCGGGCCCGCCGGGCCTCGCGCCCCCGACCACCGGTTCCACGATTGCCGCCGGTCACGAGCGCCGCTCGATGCGGCCGGCCGGCACCCCGACCACGGTCGTGTCCGGCTCCACGTCGCGGATCACGACGGCACCCGCGCCGACGATCGAGCGCTCCCCCACGTGCACCCCCTGGATGACCGACGCGCCGATACCGATGTCGGCCTGCGCGCCGATGGTCACGTTGCCGGCGACGTGTGCGCCCGGGGCGACGAACACATGGTCGCCGACGTCACCGTCGTGGCCGATCATCGCGCCGTAGTTCACGATCACCGCCGCGCCGAGCCGGATGTCACAGGTCAGCACCACCCCCGGCCCGATGATCGCCCCGGGTCCCATCACCACGCGCGGGCCGATCGAGGCGGCCGGGTGCACGACGCTCGCCAGGGCGATCCCCGCCTCGGCGAGACGTGCCGCGAGCCGCGTGCGTCCCCCCGGCGAGCCGATCGCCAGTGCCACCTCGACGTCGCCGCCGACCGCCCCACCGTCACCGGCCGTGGCGACCGCATCGAGGTGGCCGTCGAGCAGCGTGGCGACGCCGCCGAGCACCGGGAGCCCGGCCACCTCGGTGCCATGGGTGGTGGGGTCGTCGTCGAGGAAGCCGACGAGTTCGTCGCCCGGGCGCGCGGCGGCGACCCAGGCGGCGGTCTCGCGCCCCATGCCGCCGGTCCCGACGATGACGATGCGTGCCACCTGCGCGGTCCTGTCGTCCGGGTGGGTCCTGCACGGTAGACGCCTCCGTTGCCCACGCGCGTCACCGCGCAGGCGCGCATCGACGGATCGGCGGCATCCGCTCAGCGGCCCTCGACCATTGCCGCCGTGAGGTGACGGCGGAACGCGGCCAGGTCGTCGAGACGCTCCTGCAGGGTCTCGATGACGCGGTCGTCGTCGACGCTCATCGCTGGCCCGATGCCATGGCCTCGAGTGCCAGTCGGTCGAAGCGATCGAAGTGGTAGCAGGCGTCGAGGTAGCGGGGAACGATCTCGGTCTCGAACCGGACGCGGGCAGGCTCGTCGAGGCCGGTCAGAATGACCCGTTCGGTGGCGATCCGCCCGGCGAGCCGGAACGGGACGCGATCGAGATCGACGAGATCGACGGATCCTTGGAGCAGCAGCTCGAGCCTGGTCCCGAGTCGGAGAAGGCGATCCGCTCGCTCGACCTCCGGCACCTCGGGCGTGAAGCTGACCGCGATATCCGTGTCGCTGCCCGGCTGGTCACGACCCGTGGCGCGGGAGCCGAACAGGTAGGCGAACTGCACGCCGGCATCGGCGAGCAGGCCGCTCACCTCGTCGCGTCGCGCATCGATCCGGTCCATGCACGAACCGTAGCCACCGCCGCGCTCCGGGGAGGCTCAGCGGCGATCCTCGCGGCGGCGACGCTGCCCGGTGTCGGTCGGTTCGTCCTGGGTGCCGGCGCGCAACGTCTTGCGCGGGTGCTCGTGCCCGCACTGCGGACAGGTCAGCTTGTCGGTGCGGCGGCGGAACTGGAACTCGACGCCGTCGATGACGACGGTGCGACCGTCGATGCGGTCGGCGAGCACCGCGCCGCAGTGGCAGCGGACCTGGTCCGGGTCGTCGAGGTTCACGTCACCGTTGCCCATCGAAGCTCCGTCTTCCGCGCTCACCGCCGTCTCCCAACGCTGTGTGCCCGATCAGGTGCGGAGCGATAGCCGCTCGACGTCGACGGCGGACCGCGGGATCGCTCACCGCCGGGCGCGCAACCGTTCGTAGAGCGCCAGCGTGATGGTGACCTGCCGGCGGTCGTCGAACTCGGCGATCGCCTTGGCCCGGGCCGCTTCCCCCATCGCCTCCCGCGCCGAGGCATCGGCGACCAGCCGGCCGATCGCCGCCGCCAACATCGAGGCATCACGCGCCGGCACCAGATGCCCGGTCACCCCCTCGTCGACGACCTGCCGACAGCCGCGGATGTCGGTGGCCACGATCGGCAGACCCATCGCCGCGGCCTCCATCGCCGAGCGTGGGAACCCCTCCCGGTAGGAGGCCAGCACGTACAGGTCGAACGCCGGATACAGCCGCTCGACATCCTCCCGCATCCCGAGCAGGACCACCCCGTCGGCCTCGGCCGCCGCCAACTCGTCGGCCGTGATCGCATCGGCCTTGTCCGGCTCGGCCGGTCCGGCGACCACGAACCGCGCCCGCGGGTGGGTGGCCTTGAGCTGCCGGGCGGCGGCGAACACCTCCCGGTAGCCCTTCTCCGCGACCAGCCGACCGACCAGCCCGACCACCACCACCTCGTCGTCGACCCCGAGCTCGGCGCGCACCACGGCCCGCTGACCCGCCAGGCGTTCCGGGTCGAACCGCCTCATGTCGACCCCGTTGCCGAGCAGGTGCAGCCGGGCCGCCGGGATCCGCAGCCGACGCAGGGTCGGGCGGTCCTCGACGTTCTGGAGCAGCTCGGCGTGGCTGAACGAGGCTGCGATGCGCTCCAGGGTGTAGACGACCGCACGCTTGGGCCACGGGTCGGTCGGCAGCGCATACAGCCCGTGCACGGTGTTGACCACGATCGGCACCCCCGCGAGCCGCGCGAGGATGCGGCCGTACACGCCGGGTTTGGGGTTGTGGGTGTGCACGATGTCGGGCCGTAGCCGCCGGCAGATCGACCAGAACTCCCGTGCGGTGGCGACGTCCGCGCGCAGATCGGCCGCCCGCGTGGACCGCGTCAGCGGCACGTGGCGGATGCCGTTGGCCTCCAGCGTCGCCACGTGCGGGCCCGGCGCGGACACCCCGACCACGTCGTAGCCGGCCTCGCGGAACGCGATCAGCTGCGGCAGCAGCAGGTAGGCCAGCGACAGATCGACCGTGGTCAGGTGCACCAGCAGCGGACGTTCGCGGCGCGGACGGCGGCGGGGCACGGTGGGTTTCCTGACGGTCGGGAGCGAACGCGGAGCCTAGGACGCCGCGGTCGTCGCCCTACCGTGCGGTGCACCGCCACCACGTCAGCACTGGAGCGCCCGCATGCCGATCGACGACCTCGCGCTGCTGCGACGCTGCATCGAGCTGGCCGAACGGGCCCGCGCGGCGGGCGACTCGCCGTTCGGCTCGATCCTGGTCGACGGTGACGGCGAGGTGCTGCAGGAGGCCGTCAACACCACCCGGACCGAGGCGGACATCACCGCGCATCCGGAACTGAAACTCGCCCGCTGGGCGGCCGCGAACCTCACCGCGACCGACCGCACGAACGCGAGCATGTTCACCTCCGGGGAGCACTGCCCGATGTGCGCGGTCGCCCACGCCTCCGCGGGTATCGGCCGGCTGGTGTTCGCGTTCTCGAGCGAGCAGCTCGCCGCCACCACCGGCCGCCCCGGGTGGCAGCTGTCGGTGCGCGAGCTGTTCACCCGTGGCGAGGTGGCCGTGCGCGTCGAGGGCCCGTTTCCGGAACTCGCGGACGCCTGCCGGGCGCTGCACGACGCCGACGGGTAGCCGTACCACCACGAGGTACGACGCACCAGCCGCGCCTGCACCGCGATGGCGCTGTCCACAGGATCACGACCCACCGAATCCGTGCCGCGGCGCGCACCCGGCAGGCTGCGGTCCATGGATGTCGCCGCGATGACCCTGGACGCCTACCTCGACGAGTGGTTGGAGCTGCTGCGCATGCGCGTGCAGCCGACCAGCCACCGCAGCTACGTCGACATGATCGACAGCTACCTGCGTCCGGGGCTCGGCGGATGCCTGGTCGGGGATCTGACGGTTCCACGACTCCACGACCACTTCGTGACGCTCATGGCCTCGGGTGGACGTCGAGGTGGTCCGCTGTCACGCCGCACGGTGCGCTACGCCCATGCGCTGCTGCGCCATGCGCTGGGTGACGCCGTGCGCGACGGGCTGCTCGACGACAACGTCGCCGCGCGCGTCACCCCACCTCGACTCGACCCGGAACGCGACCAGCAGCTGCCACAGTTGCACACCTGGGACCGCGCCGAGGCCGCCCGCTTCCTCGAACTCACGGCGGGGCATCCCCTGCACGCGTTGTGGCGGGTCGCGCTCGGCACCAGCATGCGCCGCGGCGAGCTGCTGAGCCTGCGCTGGCAGGACGTCGACCTCGACACGCCGCAGCTGCGGGTCGTCACGAGCCTGATCCATGCCGACGGCCGGCCCCAGCTGAAGGCCACCAAGACCGGCCGCGGCCGGGTGTTGAGCCTCGACGACGACACCGCCGCCGCGATCGCCGGCCAACCGCGACCGACACGCACCGAGTGGCCACTGGTGTTCACCACCCCCGAGGGGCTGCCGTGGCGACCGGAGACGATCACCGACCGGTGGCGACGGCAGTGGCCGCGCCTACCGCTGCCGAAGCTGCGGCTGCACGATCTGCGGCACTGCCATGCATGCCTGCTGCTCGACCAGGGCGTGCCCATCAAGGTCGTCTCGGAACGGCTCGGGCACACCACGATCGCGATGACCCTGGACGTCTACGCCCATGTGCTGCCCGCCCAGGACCGCGACGCCGCCACCGCGATCCAACGAGCACTGCTCACCTGCTGATCGGCCCGCCAGCCTCGGGTACCGATCAGCAGGCCGTTGTCACCGGTCCGAGAGGCGGCTGATCGCGCGGGCCGCCCGTAGCGGATGCTGAGCTCGAGGGTGTAGCGCAGGTGCTACGGCGCGAGTATGGTGCTGTCATGACCCGGACGATCAGCCAGCGTGAACTCCGCAACGACAGCGGAGCGATCATGCGCGCGCTCGATCGTGGGGAGGTGTTCGTGGTGACTCGAAACGGCATCCCGGTCGGTGAGCTTCGTCCGGCCCGTCAACGATTCGTGCACCGTGACCTGCTGCTCGAGGCGTTCGCAAGCGCACCTGGGATCGATGCCGAACGGTTCCGCGACGAGCTCGACGCGGTCCTCGACCAGAGCACCGAGCCGCGAGCGTGACCGACGAGGCATCGACCCCTGTTCCGCAGGGGCTGCTCGACACGTCGGTCGTCATCGCCCTCGAACAGATTCCGGCCGGCTCATTGCCTCTCGAACCGGCGATCGCGGCGATCACCCTTGCCGAGCTGGCCGCCGGCCCCCATGCCACCGACGACCACGAGGAACGGGCCCGTCGCCAGGACCGGCTCCAGCGCATCGAGGCGCTGTTGGATCCGCTGCCCTTCGATGCTGCCGCTGCCCGCGCCTACGGCCTCATCTACGCCGCGACCCGGGCACGGGAGCGCAAGCCTCGCGGTGCACGAGCCGTGGACCTCCTGATCGCCGCGACCGCGCTGGGCAACGATCTTCCCCTGTTCAGCCGCAATCCGGATGATTTCGACCATCTCGCAGCCGTGGGGCTCAAGATCCACGAGGTGTAGGACTCTTGGTCGCTCGCCACCCGACCCGGTGGTCGGTCCTGGGTGACCGGCGACACTCCGCGGCTGCACTGTTGCCGTACGAGACCGTCGAGCTTCGGTCTCGACCTGTCAGTCGATGCTGCCGTACGGCACGACCCATTCGGTGGGCTGACCGGTGACGCTGGCGATCAGATCGAAGTCGGCGTCGTCGTGGAGGATCGTGAGCTCCTCGGTGTCCGCGACGGCGGCGAGCACCAGATCGGGGACGCTCACCCCACGGTGCTGCCCTCGGGCCACCAGGTCGCGTTGCAGTTCACGGGCTCGTTCCTCGGCGCGCAGCAGCATCGTGACCGGAATCAGCAGGTCGAGCAGATCCTGGCGCGTCGCGTCGTAGTCCTGGCTTGATCGGGCGGCGTCGCCGACCTCGAGCTCCGTCACCAGCGCCACCCCGACCTGGCCGGCCTGCTTCGGCGAGTTCAGCACGCCTCCATGAAGACTGACCGCGACTCCGAGCGCCCGGGACGGATTGTGTGCCTCCTCACGGCAACGGGTCGCAGATCGAGTCCTCGTATGACACCAGATGCTCCGCGATGGCCTGCGCGTTCCACACCGCACCCGTCATCTTTCCGGTTCAGAACCAAGGCGCACGCTCTACCACAGCCGCACGCGATGCTGCGGGAACCGTTGCGCTGCCACGTGGGTTGCGTAAACTATTGCGTAGCAGTGTGTGTACCCGAAAACGGGCTGGAGGCGAGGGCAGTGGCAGAGAGGCGCATGAGCGTGGCCGAAGCAGCGGCTCACCTCGGG
>CAYTLZ010000183.1:0-6950 GCA_964438785.1 uncultured Actinomycetota bacterium
ACCCACTCGTCGGCGAAGGGCGGGCGCTCCTCGGGCGGCGCGGTCGACGCCTTGTAGTAGAACGGGTGGTGGGTCGAGGCCACCACCGCGACGATCTCAGCCATGGGTTGTTCGCTCCCTCTCCCTGGTTGCCGCCGGCGTCGGACGCGACGACGGGTCGTTGCCGGGCGTGTGTCTAGTGGCCGTCGCCCGCCGGCTCGGGATCGACGTAGTCGGTCTGCTCGTGCACCGACAGGTAGATGTCACGGGCGATCGGGTGCTCGATCTCCTCGGCGATCTGGCCGAGCAGCCCGGCGCAGCGGGCCAGCAGCGCGACGCCGCGCAGCATCGGGAGCGGCACACCGGCGTCCACCAGGGCCGCGCCGGCCACGCCGGCACCGTTGAGCGGCAGGGTGCGCCCGAGCACCTCGTGATGGACGCGCCCGATGGCCTCGAACAGCCGCAGGTGGGGCCCCTTGAGGCCCTCCTCCTCGGCGATCTGGAGCAGCCGGGGGACCCGCGGATCGGCGGTGTGGGTCGGGTGGCCGAGCCCGGGGATGATCCGCTTGGCCGCGCGCTGGCGCTGCACGATCCCGCGGGCGAGGTCGTCGTAGCCGGCGTCGTCGGTGGGGAGCGCACCCTCGTGGTCGTCGAGCTGTGCGGCCAGGAACTGACCGCAGTCCTCGGTGACGCCGAGGAAGCGCGAGCCACCGCCGAGCAGCCCCGAGGCCACGGCACCCTGCAGCGCGTCCGGCGCACTCAGGAACGTCAGTCGTGCCGCGATCGCGGTGGGGACGAAACCGTGATCGGCGAGCGAGGCGAGCACGGCCTCGAACACCCGGGCCTGCCCGGGCGTGGGCCTGCGGCGCAGCAGCATCCAGTAGGACAGCTCGCCGAAACCGACCTCGCCCATGATGTCGGTCGCGAGGTCCCTGCCGAGCAGGGTGATGCTGGTCGCATCGGACGCGCCGAGTGAGGTGCGGTAGCCGGCGCTGGCGTCGTCACTCACGGTGTCTCCCAATGGCATCGCGCACACGGTCGTGCGGGTGGTGGTGGCGGTGGCAGGTCGTGGGCACCGCGCCGGCCGATACGGGGGAACTCGGCCGGCGCGGGCGCCGGTGAACCGCTCAGTCGCGTCCGGACAGCCAGGCACGGAGCTCCTCGCGGTGCTCGTCCAGGCTCGGCGGCGGGTAGCGGTAGGTCGCGGGGGTGTCGGAGAAGCTGATCGGGTTGCGCACCGAGGGCACGGCCGCGTCGCCCTCGCCGACCTCGACCACGGGCTCCTGACCGAGCGAGGCGGCGAACTCGATGCCCTGGGGCACGGTGTTGACGGGGCCGCCCGGCAGGCCACGCGCCCGGAAGCGTTCGAACCACTCCTCGGTCGTCGCGGTGCTGAGCGCGTCGACGAGCAGCGGCTTGAGCGCGTCACGGTTCGCGGTGCGGTCCTCGTTGGAGCCGAACCGCTCGTCGTCGGCCAGCTCCGGGACCCCGAGGATCTCGCACAGCAGCCGGAACTGGCCGGTGTTCCCGGCGATGACGATGATCTGCCCGTCCGAGGTCGGCAGTGGTTCGTAGGGGAACAGCGACGGGTGCGCGTTGCCCATGCGATAGGGCGTCACCCCGCCGGCCACGGCGGCACTGGAGTGGTTGACCAGACCCGACAGCGCACTGGCGAGCAGGTTGACCTCGATGTGCTGGCCGGTGCCGGTCTCCTGGCGACGGTTCAACGCCGCGAGGATGCCGATCGTGGCGTGCATGCCGGCCATGACGTCGAACACGGAGATGCCGGCCCGGTAGGCCTCACCCTCCGGATCGCCGGTCAGACTCATCAGCCCGGAGATGCCCTGGACCATCAGGTCGTAACCGGGCATCTTCGCGCCCTGTTCGGTCGAGCCGAACCCGGAGATGGAGGCGTACACCAGCCCGGGGTTGGTGGCCTTCAGCGTGTCGTGGTCCAGGCCGAACTTGGCCATCCCACCGGGGCGCATGTTCTCGATCAACACGTCCGCCCGCTCGGCCAGACCCTGCGCCAACGCGAGGTCCTCCGCGTCCTTGAGATTCAGCGCGATCGAGCGCTTGTTGCGGTTGACGCCGAGGTAGTAGGTCGAGATGCCCTCGCGGACCGGCGGCATCCAGGTCCGGGTGTCGTCACCGGCGGGACCCTCGACCTTGATCACGTCGGCACCGAGATCGGCCAGCAGCATCGTGGCGTACGGGCCCGCGAGGATGCGCGAGAAGTCCGCGACGACGAGGCCCTCGAGCGGACCGGCCGGTGTCGCAGCGGTCGACGACGGATCGGTTGGCATCGGGAACCTCGATCAGCACGGAGCGGTCGGCGTCGCAGTGGGCACGGCACGGTGGGCGATTCGGGTCACAACGATTGATCTCGCAACGGTCGCGCCAACTGACCGCTTGACGGACAGATGTCCGTAGGCTGCGGCCTCGCACCCGGGTTGTCAAGTGCACGCAGCGGCGAGCGCCCTACAGCCGCGGCACGCCGACCGTCGTCTGCGGGATCGAGTCCCGGAGGGCGACGTCCGCACTGATGCGTCCGGCGGTGGCCAGCAACCTCGGCAGGTGCCGGTCGGTGAGCGTCGCGACCGTGGTCTCGGCCGCATGGACGGTCACGTTCATCGCGGCGATGGTCCGGCCGTTGCCGTCACGCAGCGGTACGGCCGCCGACCGGATGCCGGCCGCGAGCTGCTCGTCGACCAGGGCATAGCCCTGCGCCCGGATCTCGCGCAGGCGCTGTTCGCGTTCGTCGGCGCTCGGCTGCCATCGCGGCTCGATACCCGAGCGGCTCGGCTCCTCGAGCCGCTCCGCGACCTCGTCGGGCGGGAGCGCAGCCAGCAGGACCTGGCCGAGCGAGGTCTGCAGGGCCGGGAAGCGGGTCCCGATGGAGACGGCGAACGTGATGATCTTGGGCACCGCGACCCGGGCGACGTAGACGATGTCCGAACCGTCGAGCTGGGCGATCGACGAGGACTCGTCGGTCTGCGCGACCAGGTCCTCCATGTGCGGGCGCGCGAGGTCCCACAGGCCCTGCGACTGCACGAAGGCCGTACCGAGTTCCAGCACCCGGGGCGTCAGCGACCACAGGCCGTCGTCCCCGCGGATGTAGCCGAGCTCCTGCAGGGTCAACAGGACCCGGCGCGCGGTCGGGCGTGCGAGGTCGGCGGCCTCCGCCACCTCGGTCAGCGACATGGTGGGCCGACCCGCGCCGAACGCGCGGATCACGTCGATTCCGCGGGCGAGCGCCTCGATGAAGTCCGGTCCGGTCTGGTCACGCGCCACGGGGTCCTCGACTCGATGGTGTGCGGATGGGGCTCGATGGTGTGCGGGTGCTGCGGGCGTTCGGGGTCGCGTCAGGCCGTCGACCCGTCGGTGTCCGCCCGACGTGCCACGGCCGCCGCCGCGGCCAGCAGTCCACCGACCAGGCCGACGTTCTTCAACACCTGGATGCGGTTCATCTTCCGGGCGAGCGGATCATCCATGGTCCAGTAGGCGTGTCCCGCGACGGTGGTGGGGATCATCGAGGCGATGAGCCCGGCGGCGGCCGCCCGTGGCAGGACGCCGAGCGCGAGGGCGACCCCACCGACGCTCATCGCCGCACCGTTGAAGCGCACGGCGAGCTCCGGGTTGGGGACACCGAGTTCCGCGGCGAGGGCGACCCGGGGGCCGGGCTCGGCCGCGGCCTCGTAGCCGAGCACGACGAAGGGCGCCGCGAGCAGGACGCGGCCCGCGGTGGTGAGCGGGGACATGGGTGACTCCTGTCGGGATGGTCGATGCGGTCGGGCGGCCGTGCCGTGGTCGGCCCGGTGGCTCGATGGTCGTTCCGTGGGACGGCACGACCGCAGAGGGTCGGCCACGAGACACCATCTTGACAAGCTCAGGGCTGCTGCGCACCATACGCGCATGTCCGCTAGGCGGATAGATGTCCGGCGGGTGGGAGCTCAGCGGGACCTCACTGCAGGACCTCATCGGAGGATCCCCCGGGGATACGGGAGACCCTCGCCGACCGACGACGATCCGGGAGCACAGCGATGGCCGACGCCGCCACCACCGAACTGACCGACGACCGCCCGAAGGTCCTCCGCGGGGGGACCGTCATCACCATGGACGGGTCCGACACCGTCCTCGAACGCGGGGACGTCCTGATCGTCGCCGATCGGATCGAGGCCGTCGGTATCGACCTCGAGGTCCCCGAGGGCACGGTCGAGATCGACGCCACCGACGGCATCGTGATGCCGGGCATGATCGACACCCACCGGCACATGTGGCAGACCGCGATGCGGGGCTACGGCGCGGACTGGACCCTGACGCAGTACTTCGTCTTCTACTACCTCAACCACGGCAAGCTGTTCCGCCCCCAGGACATCGCGGTCGGCAACCGGCTCGCCGCCATCGAGGCCATCGACGCCGGCGTGACCACCTGCGTGGACTGGTCGCACGGACTGCAGACCATCGACCACGCCGACGCGGCCATCGACGCACTGCGGGCCGTGCCCGGCCGGTTCGTCCTCGCCTACGGCAACATCCAGGCGGGCCCGTGGGAGTGGGCCCCCAGCGACGACGTCAAGAACTTCCTGGAGCGCAACCGGGGCGAGAAGGACGACCTGCTCCAGGTCCAGCTCGCCTTCGACGTCACCGGTGATCCGGAGTTCCCGGAGCGGGCCGCGTTCGAGGCCGCCCGCGAGCTCGGGATGAAGGTCACGACCCACGCCGGCGTGTGGGGCGCGACCAACGACAACTCCATCCAGTTGATGTGCGACAACGGGTTCATGACGCCCGACGTCACCTACGTCCACGCCGCGAGCCTGTCCAAGGACAGCTACCAGCGGATCGCCGCATCCGGGGCCTACGCCTCGGTGTCGACCGAGAGCGAACAGAGCGCCGGTCAGGGCTATCCCTCCACCTGGGAGCTGCGCCGCCACGGCATCCCGATCTCGTTGTCGATGGACACCAGCGTGTGGTGGAGCGGGGACCTCTTCTCCGCCATGCGGGCCACCCTCAGCGCGGACCGTTCGCGCGACCACCTCGAGAACCACGCCGACGGCGACACCGTCGTCGCCAACGCCCTGCGCGCCAGTGACGTCGTCGAGTACGCGACGATCGGCGGGGCGAAGGCGCTCGGCATGGAGAACGTCACGGGGTCGCTGGAGGTCGGCAAGAAGGCCGACGTCGTGTTGATGAAGAACGACGACTCACCGGTCATGTTCCCGATCCTCAACCCGATGGGCCACGTCGTCTACCAGGCCGGCCGCGGCGACGTCCACACCGTGTTCGTCAACGGTCGGGCGGTCAAGTCCGAGCACAAGCTGATCGACCAGGACCTGCGCAAGCTGCGTGGCGAGCTCGACGAGACGATCACCTACCTGCGCG
This sequence comes from uncultured Actinomycetota bacterium, assembly GCA_964438785.1. Lineage (GTDB taxonomy): Bacteria > Actinomycetota > Nitriliruptoria > Nitriliruptorales > Nitriliruptoraceae > PWLR01. The sequence goes on from CAYTLZ010000183.1 coordinate 5,362, forward strand.
GCGCGATGGGCGAGGAGGCCTGGGCCGGCGACATGTCGCCCGACCTGCCCGAGCAGCAGCTGTTCGACAACCCCTACCAGTACACCGACTGGGACGGTGGGCGCGGTGCCAAGGCGGTCCTGCCCCCCGCCTGAACCCCACACGCGCGACCCATGACGAACGGGCGGCCCGCTGGGCCGCCCGTTCCTCGTGTGCGTCGCGTCAGCCCTCGTTGAAGGTCAGATCCAGCTCGATGGTCGCGCCGGCGAACAGCTTGGACACCGGGCAGCCCTCCTTGGCGGCGTTGGCGTGCTCGGTGAAGGTCGCCTCGTCGATGCCCGGCACGGTCCCGACGGTGGTGAGCGTGACGGTCGTGATCGTCGGAGCTCCGTCGACCATGTCGAGCGTGACGGCGGCATCGGTCTTCACGGACGTGGCCGGCGTGCCGGCCTGCGCCAGCATGTTCGACAGTGCCATCGAGTAGCAGGCCGCATGCGCGGCGGCGAGCAGCTCCTCGGGGTTGGTGTCCGTTCCGTTCTCGAAGCGCGACACGAAGGTGTAGGGGCCGCTGAACAGGCCGCTGCCGAGGCTCAGCTCACCACCGCCTCCCTTCAGATCGCCACGCCACTCTGCGGAGGAAGTCCTGGTCGGCACGTTGGTTCCCTTCGATGATCCACGGGGTCGCTCCCCGTCGAGCTCGTGATGACGGCACGTTCTCTGGCCGCCGTCCTCAGACTACTGAGCAGTCGCCGGCCGATCCCGGTCGGACGTCGGCAGCACCCCGATGGGCACGTCCACCTCGAAGCGGGCACCGCCGAGTCGCGCGTCACCCACGACCGCACGGCCTCCGTGCAGCCGCGCGAACTCCGCGACCAGCGCCAGGCCGATGCCGGTGCCGGGGGACGGCGCATCGGCAGCCCCCGGCCCCTGCAGGAACGGCTCGAACACCGCTCCACGAAGCGCCTCGTCGACCCCGGGGCCGTCGTCCTCGACGACGATGACCACCCGGTCGTCACGCCGGCGCACCTCGGCGTGCACCACCGCATCCGCGCCGGCATGGCGGCGGGCGTTGCCCAGCAGGTTGATCACGATCCGCTCGACCTTCACCCGGTCGACCAGCGCGATCACCGCGTCGGCGTCGACGGTGACGGCCGGGTCGTGCTCCCGCGCCAGCTCGGTGACCAGGGCTCCGACGTCACAGGGTTCGAGGTGCAGTTGGGCCACGCCGCGACCGGCGCGCTCGATGTCCAACAGGTCGTCGAGCAGCTCCTTCAGCCGGTCGGCCTGCACGGCCAGGCGGGTGGTCAGGTGACGGACCTGATCGTCGTCGAGGGCACCGAGGTGGTCGCGCAGCGTGGAGGCGAACCCGGTCACCGCCGTCAGGGGCGTCCGCAGTTCGTGGGAGACGGCTTGCAGGAACAGCCGCCGCAACTCGTCGACCCGGGTGAGCTTGGCGGTCGCCTCGCGCTCCCGGGCCAGCGCGAGACGTTCCCGGACCAACGCGTCGCGTTCCCGGGCCAGTGCAGCCTGCAGCGTGCGCTGGGTCTGGCGTTCGCTGGTCATGTCGCGACAGATGCCGAGGGTGGCCGTCAGACGCCCCCGTTCGTCGC
>CAYTLZ010000184.1:0-6948 GCA_964438785.1 uncultured Actinomycetota bacterium
TGCCGAAGCTCGGCATCGAGGTGTCCTTCGTGGAGGACCCCGACGACCTCGACGCCTGGCGTGCCGCCGCCCGGCCCAACACCCAGGCTTTCTACGGCGAGTCGATCGGGAACCCGAAGATCGACGTGCTCGACATCACCGGGGTCGCCGACACCGCCCACGACCTCGGTGTGCCGCTCATCGTCGACAACACGATCGCGACGCCGTATCTCATCCAGCCGCTGGCGCACGGGGCCGACTTCGTCGTGCACTCGATGACCAAGTTCCTCGGTGGTCACGGCACCGCCATCGGCGGCATCGTCGTCGACGGTGGTCGGTTCGACTTCGGCGCGCACGCGGATGCGTACCCCGGACTCACCCAGCCGGACCCGTCCTACCACGGGCTCAACTACTGGGAGGCGCTCGGCAACGACAACGCCGCGTTCGCGATCAAGCTGCGGGTGCAGCTGCTGCGCGACCTCGGACCGGCCATCAGTCCGCACAACGCGTTCCTGATCATCCAGGGGGTCGAGACGCTCGACCTGCGCATGGACCGCCACGTCGCCAACGCGCAGGCCCTGGCCGAGTGGCTCGAGGCCCGTGACGAGGTCGAGAAGGTCTGGTACGCGGGCCTGGAGTCGTCCCCGTGGCACGCCAACGCGACGCGCTACGCGCCCCGCGGTCCCGGTGCCATTCTGTCGTTCGAGCTGCACGGTGGGGTCGAGGCCGGCAAAGCGTTCGTCGACGGCGTCGAGCTGTTCAGCCACCTCGCCAACATCGGTGACGTGCGCAGCCTGATCATCCACCCCGCCTCGACCACCCACTCACAGCTCACGGAGGAACAGCAGGCCACCACGGGCGTCACCCCCGGACTGGTGCGTCTGTCGGTGGGTCTCGAGGGCATCGAGGACCTGACCGCCGATCTGGAGGCCGGCTTCCGCGCGGCGAAGGCCGCCGGTGCCGCCGGGTGAGCGAGACGACCTACCGGGACGTCGCCGTGCCGGACCGTCCCGCCACCGGAGCCTGGCTACCAGGCGATCCGGTCGGTGGTCGCCGGTTCGTGTCGCTCGGCGGTGTCGAGCTCGAACTCGGTGGCTCGCTCGCCGACGTCGAGGTGGCCTACGAGACCTGGGGCACGCTGGCCGCCGATGGATCCAATGCCATCCTGGTCGAGCATGCACTGACCGGTGACAGCCACGTCACCGGACCTGCCGGGCCGGGCCATCCGACGCCCGGATGGTGGGACACCGTCATCGGCCCCGGCCAGGCGATCGACACCGACCGTTGGTTCGTGGTCTGTCCCAACGTGCTCGGGGGCTGCCAGGGCACGACGGGGCCGTCGAGCCCCGCCCCCGACGGCCGGCCCTACGGCGCACGTTTCCCCCGGATCACGATCCGCGACCAGGTCGCCGTCGAGCGGCTGCTCACCGACCACCTCGGCATCGACACCTGGGCCGCGGTCGTGGGCGGTTCCATGGGCGGGATGCGCGTCCTCGAGTGGGCCCTCCTGTACCCGGATCGCGTGCGTGGCATCGCCCCATTGGCGGTGTCGGCGACCGCCACGGCCGACCAGATCGGCCTGCAGTCGATCCAGCTCGAGGCGATCCGACGTGACCCGGCCTTCCGGGACGGCGACTACCTGCAGGACGTCCACGACGACCCGACCGGCGCGATCGGTCCGATCGCCGGGCTGGAGGTGGCGCGCCAGTTGGCCCATCTGACCTACCGCAGTGCCGAGGAGCTCGACCTGCGCTTCGGTCGACGCCCCCAGGCGGACGAGGATCCGCTGCGCGGCGGTCGCTTCGCGGTCCAGAGCTACCTCGAACACCACGGGGGCAAGCTCGGTCGACGGTTCGACGCGGCCAGCTACGTCGTGCTCACCGAGGCGATGAACAGCCACGACGTCGGCCGTGATCGTGGCGGTGTCGGTGCGGCCCTGCGGCAGATCGACGCCGAGGTGGTGGTCGCGGGCGTCGACTCCGACCGGCTCTACCCGCTGGGCGAACAGCACCGACTGGCCCACCTGCTCGGGATCCCCGGCAAGCGTGCGACCGTGGTCCGCTCACCCCACGGCCACGACGGCTTCTTGATCGAACGTGACCAGATCGGGCGGATCCTGGCCGGTCTGCTCACCCGCGTGGGTGGCTGACCACCGCCGTCAGCGCAGCAGTGCCGTACGGACGCGGTCGAGCCTGGGTCCGGGGACCGACTGCAGTGGGGGCGTGCACCAGCGCTCGGTGATGACACCGTCGAGCTGCAGGGCGGCCTTGAGGGTCGCGGCCAGACTGAAACCGGTCGAGGTGATCCCGGCCATGGCCCGCGCCAGTTCCTCGGAACGGCGTTCGGCGACCGCGTCGTCACCGGCGGCCACGGTCGCGTGCGCCGCCACCACCGCCCGCTGACGAAGATTGGCGATGGCCGTGATCGATGCGCTCGCACCGGCCCGCAGTGCGGCCACCAGGGTGGCCGCATCCCCGGTGCACACGGCGAACGGATGGCCCTCGGCCGCGGTGACGAACGCCGCCCGACGCTCGGCGTCCGGCGACGAGTCCTTCAGCCCGATGATGTTGTCGTGCCCTGCCAGACGGGTGACCGCCGATGCCGTCAGCGCCGAGCCGGTCAGCTGCGGGATGTGGTAGGCGAGCGTCGGCACCGACGCACGCTCGGCGACGTCGAGGTGGAGGTCGACCAGCTCATCGGCGGTCAGCGGATAGGTGCTCGGCGCGAGCACGAGCACGGCGTCGGCTCCGGCGGCACCGAGCCGCGCCACATCGGCGTGCAGCCCCACCACCGTCGATGCGGACGCGCCGGCCAGCAGCACCGCGCCGCCGGCGTCCGAACCGAGCGTCGACCGGGCCGTGGCGACCAGCTGTTCGCGCTGGTCGGGTTCGAGCAGCGCCCCCTCGCCGGTGGTCCCGGCAACCAGCACCCCGGTGGCACCGTCGCCGACGCTCCGACGGATCAGGCTCCGCACATCGTCGTCGTGCACCGCGCGGTCGGCGGTCAACGGGGTGACCAGGGCGGGCAACGACCCCACCAGCACACCGGCATCCAGCACACGGGGCTCCATGTGATCTCCTCGCTCGGGGAATGACCCTACTGCCGGCCGACGCCGGCACCGCGCGTCGCACTAGCCTCCGATCGTTGAACGGCGTCCGCACACGACCGACACCGTCGAAGGGCCGAGGTGACCGCGCTCTACCGCACCGGCAGCATCCTGATCCACGGGCTCTTCCGTGCCCTGCGGGTCGATCTACGGGTCATCGGCCATGAGCACATCCCGACCCGTGGTGCGGCGGTCATCGCCAGCAACCACATCGGCTATCTCGATTTCGCCTTCGTGGTCCTGGCCCCACCCGCCCCCCGGCGTGAGGTGCGGTTCATGGCCCGCCACGAGTTCTTCGACAAGCCCGTGGTGGGCAACCTGATGCACCGACTCGGGCAGATCCCCGTCGACGTGCACGGCGCACCGATGGAGGGTGCCGCCGCCGCACAGGCCGCCCTGGGGCGGGGTGAACTCGTCGGTGTCCATCCGGAGGGCACCATCAGCCCGTCGTTCGTCCCCCGCCGGGCCAAGAGCGGTGCGGTCCGTCTGGCGGAGGCCGCGGGCGTCCCGATCGTCCCGTGCGCGGTCTGGGGGACCCAGCGGTTGTTGACCAAGGGTCGACCAGCCCGACCGACGATCGGTGCCTGTGTCATGGTCCGCTACGGCGAACCCTTCGTCCCCGAGGGCCGGACCGGAATGGCCCGCAGTGCCGCGCTGATGGCCCGGATCGACGAACTGCTCGTGGCCAGTCAACGGGCCTACCCGCAGCGGCCCCTGCCAGCGCCGCACGACTGGTGGGTCCCGGCCCATCTCGGCGGGTCCGCACCCACGGTCGAGGAGGCCGAGACGGCGATCCGGCAGCAGGAGGAAGAACGACGGGCACGACGGCGCGCCGCCTGAGCCCCTGTCCGGATCCGGCCGTGAGCTGTTCGGCCGGGATGGGCCCGGACATGACGGAACCCCGGCGCACGGGGGATACACCGGGGTTCCATCGGAGATGCATCAGCACCGCGCTGTGGAGTGAAGCGCTGCCGCCAGGCTCGTGGTCACGGGAGCCGGAGATCCGGGCGGGGCGCGCACGATGCTTCCGCGCACAACCGTTGCAACGCACACGTTGGCACGGAGCGTGACGAGGGCACCACAACCGTCCGACGGGATGCACCGGACCGAACGCCCGGCACGCCCACGCGACCCTGTGGATACGGCTGTGGGTTTGTGGACGCGCGACAACGGTGAAACTCCACATCTGTGGTCGAACCTGTGGACAACACCAGCGGTGGAGTTCCGCCACTGTCATTCACGTCCCGGTGCGCCCACGAGGTGACGTCGACACACGACGACGGCCGGCCCCGGGCTGGGGGCCGGCCGTCGGCACATCGGTGTGGGTGGTATCGCCCACGGGCGGATCAGATCGAGCGGGGCTCCTCCCACAGCGCCTCGTCGAGTTCCTGGTCGCGCTTCTTCTTCAGTGCGAAGGCCCCCGCCCCGATCGCGGCCAGCACCAGCGTGACGACGCCGAGCTTGCCGCCCTTGTCGTCCTGCTTGGGGTTCAGGTCGTCGATGCGGTCCGATGCCTGGCTCTGGAGTTCCTTGCCCTTCTTCTCCGCCTTCTTGCGCAGCTTGTCAGCGTCCTTCTCGAGCTTGTCGATCTTCTTGGCGAGCTTCGAGCGGCCCATGTGGTCCTCCTCGGCATCAGCGGTCTGGTGAACGTCTCGGCCCCGACCTTAGCGGTGCGTCACCTCGAGGTCCCCGGTCGACCGTCCCCATCCGCGCCGCGACCGGACCCGGCTCGGGCTGTTCGACCCCCCGACGCGATCGAGCGGACCCCCGGAGGGATCCGCTCGACGACGTGGGCCATTCTCAGAATTCGAGTTCTGACGTTTGGGTGTCCTTATGTGTACGTCCCGAGGACCCAGGTCAAGGACGCTACACGGCAAACGTCCGTTTCCTACAAGGCAACATCCCGAGTCGGCCCGTCAATCGCCGCATTCAAGGAGCCTGGTGCCCACCGTGGAAGCACGGTGCGGCACCAAGGGGTCCACGCATTTCCCCACGGCTTCTTCGGTGCTCTCGACTGGGACTCATGTGATTGCAAGTTCGGCGGCGCACCCCTCCGTTGACGGCTCCGTGTTCAGGTCCCGGCCTGACGAACGACGTTGCCGACGCGGTCGGCCGCCGGTGTCATGTCTTTGTTCTCCAGAGCCTTACGATTCTCCAGCCGGAGGAGAGCAGGGCAGCGTTGTGCTTCCGATCGCGTTCGACGTTGCGGGCGGACTTAGGTGATCAGTACTGCTGGTTGGCAGAGGGAAATCGGCCATTTGCATTACAGCTGTGCCACAAAAAGCCATCCATGAGGACCGCCACACGGACGCGTGTGAACACGATGTTGGGACGGACACGCGTCTCGTCGACCGTGAGCGGATAGTCCTTACGGAAGCGCAGGCCGCTGCGGTTTAGGAATGAACGCAAGGCCCGTTCGGGCCGGGCCTCAGTGCGCTTGTTGGCCCGCATCGTTGACCGGGCGACCGAACAGGCGGGTGAGGGTAGAGATGACCTGCCATCAATGTGGTCCAAGGAATTTCCCACCATTGAAATGGATGAGGTGACCCGGCGCCGCGGCGATCCAGACTTCAGTTTCCCAGGCAATCTCAGGCGAGAAACGTCTGAAGGTCTCCGCATCGAGGAACGCGGTTACATAGACGACATCGGCTGCACAGCCCTCTGTGAGCCGTTCCAGACGGAAGCGTCGTGTAGTCGAGATCGGTCCGCTGCTGTGCACCGCTTCGATGAGATAGAGCCAGTCCCTTTCCGGCGAGTAAGCCACGACGTCCGGAAGTTCTTCGTGGGCGAGGACAGCGAAGCCCAACTCTTCAAGGCGACCTGACTCGTGGACAAGGAACTTTTGCGTCGCGTCACCGACGTACAAAACCTCCGCGCCATAACCGTAGCGAGGCAAGAACTCCTCGATGATGGCCTTTTGGAGTTCGTTGTGTTCACCGGGCGAGAAGCTCAACTCAGCTCCCCCCGGCAGCGTCACGGGTATCAGGGCTATGTCGCGTTCAGCGGCAAGGGCTTCCCTCAGGGTTGCGCGATCACCAATCGTCCGAGTTACCTCATCTTTCCATCCGGGGGTTCCGATTCGCCGGAGTAGGTCCGCGTGGCCAGGCTCAATGGCATAGCCTCTTGTGGGATCGTTCGTTGCACCCGTGCCAGTGGAGATGACCACATTCGCTAGAACCGAGAGCTTCAGGTCTTTCCGGCGAATGTCGTCGTATGAGCCGGGCGAAAGCTGCTCATCGAAGTGGTTGTTTACATAGGTGATGATGTCTCGAGTCTTCATCGATCGACCATCATCAGCCGATTGGGCTCGCTCCCAGCCATTTCCCGGCCGGACGTCTGCGACCGCCAGCAGAGCGAGCGCCATCCGCTCACGACGACGGGTGGTCTCAGCTTCGACGGGGATTCCGAACGCGCTGAGTGCGTCGAGCGCGTCGTTGATCAACTGCTGCGCCTCGGGAGCCTTTGCCTTGAAGTGCGCACTGCCATGGTCTTGCGTCAACGCATGACTAGTCACATGGCCCCCCGGAGGTGCTCTACATCGGCAGCTCGGGCTGGTCGACGCGGATACGCCGTCGGGCTGCCACTTGGTCGGCGGAGAGTCTACGGTCAGACGCCAGGTAGCGCTGTACAGAGGTCGCGAGGCTTTTCGCGAAGAGCGGTGCGACCGAGTTGCCGACCTGTTTCATCACTGAGCCCTCAGAGCCGACAAACTCGAACCAGTCGGGGAAGCTCTGCAAGCGTGCTGCCTCCCGAGGGGTGATAGCTCGATGAGCCTGAGGATGCGTGAAGGCGCCCGATGAGACGTTGGTGAAGTAGCAGGTAATTGTGTAGCTCGGCTGATCTTCACTGAGCCTGTAGTAGAG
>CAYTLZ010000185.1:0-6940 GCA_964438785.1 uncultured Actinomycetota bacterium
CGTATGACGACGACGAGGTCGCGTTCATCCGGCGGACGATCACGGGGGGCTGAGCCGTCACCACGTGCCCGACGGCTCGAGCCAGATCGATCGACAACCGGTGAACGACGCTGTCGGGGTCTACAGTGCCCTCATGGAGCGCCACGCGTGACGACGACCGTCCTCGCCGACGTCACACTGGATCGGCGTGCGCACCTCGTGGCGTTCTACGACTCGCAGCGGCAGCTCGCCGTCCGGGTGGCCGACTTCCTCGAACCGGTGTCGACCGGCGACGGCGTGGCGATCGTGATCGCCTCGACCGACGATCATCATGCCTTCGACGCGGTCCTCCGTGAACGCGGTCTGCCGTCCGATCCGACGCGACACATCCAACTCGACGCCGACGAGGCTCTCCGACACCTGATGCGGGACGGCGTCCCGGATCGTGGGCAGTGGACCGCGTTGCTGGGCGGGGCCATCAGACCCCACGTCGATGCGGGACGACGTGTGCACGTCGTCGCGGTCATCGCCGAACAGATGCACGACCGCGGGGAGTTCGGTGCCGCCATCCTCATCGAGCGGCTCGCCGAGGAACTGGCCGAGGACCTGCCCTTCTCGCTGCTGTGCTGTTACCGGACCGCGCTGTTCGACCATGCGCAGGATCAGCTGGACGCCCTGGCCTCGATCTGTGACGTCCACGTCGGGTTGATCTACAGCGACCCCCGCGACCGCGCCGGTGACGACGGGATCGTCGACACGTCCACCGACGGTCGTGCGGACGACACACTGGCCGCGCTGTTGCACGAGCAGAGCGTCGCCCGCGCCGTGGAGCTCGAGGGGCTCCGACGGGAGCGCGACCGGCTGCGGGCGGAACTGGTGCGAGTCGCCGAGCTCGAGGACGCCCAGCAGCGCTTCACCGCCATGGTCATCCACGACATCCGCACCCCGACCTCGGTCATCGCCGGCCTGACCGGTGTCCTGCAGACGCGCCTCGACGAACTCGGCCCCGACCGGGTCCAGGACTTCCTCGCGACCGTCGTGCGCAACGCCGAGCGCATCGAGCGGCTGCTCGACGACATCCTCACCGTGGCACGGCTCGAGTCGCAGGGGTTTCGCTACCAACTCGTGCCGCTCGATCTCGCCGAGGTCGCCCGTGAGGCGTGCGCTCAGGTCGAGACGGCGACCGGGCGGGCCGTCGACCTGCGAATCGCCGACCACCTGCCGCGCGTGCAAGCGGACACGGACCGCCAGCTGCAGATCCTGCACAACCTGCTGACCAATTCGGCGAAGTTCTCGCGCTCCGGAAGCCCGATCGAGGTCGGATTGCGTGCCCGGGGCGACGCGGTCGTCGTCACGGTCCGGGACGAGGGTCGGGGCATCGCCGCCGACGATCTGGAGAAGCTCTTCCAGCCCTTTGCGCGGCTCGAACACCGGGCGGTCGACAAGGTCGGCGGGACGGGGTTGGGGTTGTACGTGACCAGACTGCTCGTCGAGGGCCAGGGTGGGCGTATCGAGGTGTCGAGCGTCCCGGATGCGGGCACGACGGTCACCTACACGGTGCCGCGCACGTAGCGGGGCGCCGCATCCCGTCAGGCGGCGTCGGGTGGACCCGCACGCAGCGCGCCTCGTCACCGCGGAGCAGCTCGATCCCGGTACGGCCCGTACGACGGCCGGGCGACGACAGCCTGCGCGCCGCGTTCGTCGCCGCCGGATCAGTCGCGGGCGATGAACACCGACTTCAGCTCCGAGTAGTGATCCAGGGCCACCATGCCCTGTTCACGACCGAGCCCGCTGGCCTTCATGCCGCCGAAAGGAGCCTCGATGTGCACCGACGATGAGGTGTTGACCGAGATCATGCCGGTCTCGATCCCGCGGACCACCCGCAGTGCACGGCCGATGTCACGGCTCCAGACCGACCCCGACAGCCCGTGGATCGAGTCGTTGGCGAGTTCGATGGCCTCCTGTTCGGTGTCGAAGGCCTGGATGCCGACGACCGGTCCGAAGACCTCCTCCTGCATCAGACGCATCGACGAGCTCACGCCGGTGAAGACGGCGGGGGTGAGGTACTGCCCGCCCGCGAGCGGCCCCGACCCACGCTCCCCGCCGATCAGGTGCGTGGCACCCTCGTCGACACCGATCTGCAGGTAGTCCTCCACGGCGCGGCGCTGGCCCGCCGAGATCAGCGGGCCGAGCTCGGTGTTCACGTCGTCGGTGGCCCCGATCCGCAGTGCCTCGACCCGTGCGACGAAGCGCTCCACGAACGCGTCGTGCAGCGACCGCTCCACCAGGATGCGACTGCGGGCACAGCAGTCCTGGCCGGCGTTGTCGAACACGCTGAACACGCTGGATTCGACACAGGCATCGAGGTCGGTGTCGGCGAACACCACGTTGGCGGACTTGCCGCCGAGCTCCAACGACACGCGGGTGATGTCCTGCGCGGCGATGGTCATGACCTGGGTGCCGACGGCGGTCGACCCGGTGAACGACACCTTCCGCGTCAACGGATGGCGGATCAGGGACTCGCCCAGTGCCGCGCCCGGTCCGGTCAGGACCTGCAGGACCCCGGGTGGCAGGCCCGCCTCGATGGCGAGGTCCGCCAGCGCCAGCGCCGACAGCGGGGTCAGACTCGCCGGCTTGACGACCACCGCGTTGCCCATGGCGAGCGCCGGGGCGACCTTCCAGGCCGTGATGACCAGCGGGAAGTTCCACGGCACGATCGCGACACAGACGCCCAGCGGCTCGCGGAACGTCAGCAGCGTGCCCTCGGCGGCGGCCGGCAGGGTCTGTCCGGCGGCCTTGTCGGCGGCCCCGGCGTAGTAGGCGAAGGTGGTGGCGACCCCGTCGATCTCGCCGCGGGCGGCACCGATCGGTTTGCCGGCATCCGCCGACTCGATCGCGGCGAGCTCGTCGCGACGTTCCCGCACGAGTTCGGCGATGGCCCGAAGCACCTCGCCGCGGTGTCGGGCCGAGGTGTCCCGCCACTGCCGGCGGTAGGCGTCGTCGGCGACACGGATCGCTCGGTCGGCGTCGGCTGCGTCGGCCTGGGCGACCTCGGCGATCACGGCCCCGGTGGCCGGGTCGTGCGTCGCCACCGTGCCGCCACCGCCTTCGACGCGTTCACCGGCGAGGTGCAGTCCCTGGGTGCCGATCGCCGGGGAGCGGCTCATCGGCCACCGCCCGGGTAGGGGGTGGGTTCACCCTCCGGGGTGACGTAGGCGGCGGTGAGCCCGCCGTCGACCGCGAAGGTCGTACCGGTGACGAAGCTGGCACCGTCCGAGGCGAGGTAGAGGGCCGCGTCGGCCATCTCCTGGGCCTCGCCGAATCGGCCCATCGGGACGTGGACCAGACGCCGCTGGCGTTTCGCCTCCGTGTCGAGCACCTTCATCAGCAACTCCGTGCGCAACGGTCCCGGACACAGCGCGTTGACGCGGATGTTCTCGCGGGCGTGGATGACGGCCAGCTCGCGGCTGAGGGCCAGCACGGCTCCCTTGGACGCGGTGTAGGCGAGCTGCGGCGTCGCCGCCCCGAGACTCGCGACGAACGACGCCGTGTTGATGATGCTGCCCCCACCGGCGCGGCGCAGCGCCGGGATCCCGGACTTGCAGCCGAGGTAGACGCCCCTGGCGTTGACCGCCATGGTCAGGTCCCAGATTCGCTCGTCGGTGTCGACCGCGTCGGCGTCGTCCGCGTGCATGATGCCGGCGTTGTTGAACAAGACGTCCAGCCGACCGAAGTGCTCCTCGGCCGCGGCGACCATGGCGTCGCAGTCGGCGGCGACCGCGACGTCGACCGTCACGGCGATCGCCTCGCCACCAGCCTCCCGGATCGAGGCTGCGGTCCCCGCGGCACCGTCACCGTCGCGGTCGGCGCAGACCACGTGGGCTCCATGGGCGGCGAACGTCAGCGCGCTCGCGTGACCGATGCCGCTGGCGGCACCGGTGATCAGCGCGACCTTGTCGGCGAGTTGTCCGGGCATGCTGGAGCTCCTGCGGGTGGGTGAGCGACGAGCGGTGCGCCGCCGGCGGGACGACGTCAGATGCGTTCGAAGTAGCGCTGGCGTTCCCAGTCGGTCACGGCGGCGTCGTAGGCGGCCTGCTCGACCGTGAAGAAGTGGGTGTAGTGCTCCTGCACAGCCGGGCCGAAGGCGTCACGGACGAACGTCGAACCGGCGAACAACTCGGTCGCCTCGCGCAGGGTGCGCGGCACGTGCGGGAGCTGTTGGGCGGCGTAGACGTCGCCCTCGAACCGCGGTGGCGGTTCGATCCGGTTCGCGATGCCGTCGAGTCCGGAGGCGATCGCCGCCGCGAAGGACAGATACGGGTTCACGTCCGCACCGGGGATCCGGCACTCGATGCGCAGGCTGGGGCCGGACCCGACCACCCGGAAGCCGGCGGTGCGGTTGTCGTGGCTCCAGGCGATCCTGGTCGGGGCCCAGGAGGCGTCCTGGTAGCGCTTGTAGCTGTTGATCGTCGGGGCGTAGAAGACCATCAGCTCCGGCAGGTGGTCCATCTAACCGCCCAGGAACCACCGGAAGGTGTCACTGGCCAGGATCGGCCCGAGCTGCTGGTCACCGGCGAACACGTTGTCGTCGCCGGCCCACAGGCTCAGGTGCAGATGACACGACGACCCGGTGTCGTCGTGGCGGGGCTTGGCCATGAACGTGACCGCGCGTTGCTGGTCGATCGCGATGTCCTTCATCGCCTGCTTGATCACCACGTGGCGGTCGGCCATGGTCAGCGCCTCGGCGTAGCGCACGTTGATCTCGTGCTGGCCTCGCCCGGCCTCGCCCTTGGTCGACTCGACCGGGATGCCGGACGCTGCCAGTGCGCGGCGGACCGCACCGTGGAAGGGCTCACCCCGCGTGCCCTGCAGCAGGTGGTAGTCCTCGACGTACCACCCGGCGGTGGCGAGGTCGTCGAACCCGTTCGCCTCCGCTGCCTCGAAGCTGTCGGTGTAGAGGAAGTACTCGAGCTCGGAGGCGGCCAGCACCCGCCGCCCGTCCGCGGCGGCGCGGGCCAGTTGCCGCTGCAGGATCGAGCGGGGTGCGACGGCCACGGGTTCGTGGTCGGTCGGGTCCACGACGTCGCACAGCACCAGGGCGGTGCGTTCCAGCCAGGAGGCGACCCGCAGCGTGTCCAGGTCGGGTACGAGGTGGAAGTCGCCGTAGCCGAGCTGCCAGTTGGCGTAGTCGTAGCCCTCGACCGGTTCCATCTCCATGTCCACGGTCAGCAGGTAGTCACACGCGTGGCTGCCGGCGTCGGCCACCTCGTCGAGGAAGAAGCCGGCATCCACCCGCTTGCCCATCGAGCGGCCGTAGTGGTCGGTGAACGCGATGACCACCGTGTCGATGGTGCCGGCCGCGACCTCGTCGGTCAGTTGCTGACGGCTGAGCATGCCTCGGACCGGTGGCAAGACGACCTCCACACCAACGGTGCCCCACGGACGTCGGGCGACGCCGCGCACGCTACAGAACCCGTCGCGTCGAAGCCGTCACCCCGGCCCGTCAGCCGGGCCCGTCAGCCGGGCCCGTCAGCCGGGTTCGACGTCGAGTGCGACGTCCAGGCGTGGGGCCGAATGGGTGATCCAGCCGAGCGAGACCACGTCGACCCCCGTGGCGGCGACGGCGGCCACCTCGGCGGGCGTGATCCCACCGGACGCCTCCAGGATCGCCCGCCCCGCGGTGCGTTCGACGGCGAGTCGCAGGTGCTCGGGGGAGAAGTTGTCGAGCAACACGCTGTCGGCCCCGGCTGCGAGCGCGTCGTCGAGCTGGTCGAGCCGGTCCACCTCCACCTCGACATGGACGGTGTGCCCGACGTCGGCGCGCACGGCCGCGACCGCCGACGCGATCGAGTCGCTGGCGGCGAGGTGGTTGTCCTTGAGCATCACGGCGTCGAACAGGCCCGTGCGGTGGTTGGTGCCGCCGCCGCACCGCACGGCGTACTTCTCCAACGCCCGTAGGCCGGGCGTGGTCTTGCGGGTGTCGACGATGCGTGCGCGGTGACCGGCGGCCGCGTCCACGGCGGTGCGGGTGGCCGTGGCGATGCCACTGGCGTGGCCGAGCAGGTTCAGGGCGCTGCGCTCGGCGGTGAGTAGTGACTGGGTCGGCCCGTGCAGTCGGAGCATCGCGGTCCCGGCGCCCACCTGCTCGCCGTCGTCATGCGCGATGTGGACCTCGATCGACGGGTCGACGGCGTGGAACACGCTCGCGGCGATGGTCGCCCCGGCGACGGTGCCCGCCGCCCGGGCGACCACCGTCGCCCGACTCGTGCGGTCGGCCGGGATCGCGGCGCGCGAGGTGAGGTCGCCCACGGCACCGAGGTCCTCGTCGAGGGTCCGGCGGATCAAATCGTCGAGGACGTGGCGGGGGAGCGGGGCGATCACGAGATGGCCCGCTGGTCGGTGTCGCGCTCGGCCTCGGGGTCGCGCTGCACCCAGGTCGAACACGCCCGGGTCGGATCCAGGTACGGGTGGTCGGTGCGGTGGTGCGCGCCACGGGACTCGGTCCGGGCGAGCGCGGTCTGCAGGACCACCTCGGCGATCAGCGCGGCGTTGCGCCCGTCGTCGCCCCGCTGCAGGCGTGGTGCGAGCTCGGTCAGTTCCTCCAGCCCCGCCTGCAGGGAGGCACCGTGGCGTTCCGGCCCGGCATGACGCCACAGCAGCCGCCGGAGGGCGGTGATGGCGTCCGGATCGGTACTGGCGGTCGGTCGCCCATCCATCGGCCGACCGGGGTGGTGTGGACGCCGCGCGGCGGTGAGATCGGCGGTGCGTGCATCGTCGTCGCGGATGGTCGTGGCGACCCGTGCGCCGAGCACCATCGCCTCGAGCAGGGAGTTGCTGGCGAGCCGATTCGCGCCGTGCAGGCCCGTCGCGGCGACCTCGCCGCAGGCGTAGAGCCCGGGCAGTGACGTGCGCCCGTCGATGTCGGTGGCCACCCCGCCCATCGTGTAGTGCTGGGCGGGGG
>CAYTLZ010000186.1:0-6936 GCA_964438785.1 uncultured Actinomycetota bacterium
CGTCATGACCATCAAGCTGCACCACCTCAAGCCCGCCGAGGGCTCGCACAAGGCCGCCAAGCGCGTGGCCCGTGGTGACCGTGGCAAGGGCGGCAAGACCGCCGGTCGCGGCACCAAGGGCACCGGCGCGCGTGGCACCGTGCCCGAGAACTTCGAGGGCGGCCAGGTGCCGCTCGTGCGACGTCAGCCCAAGCGCCCCGGGTTCAACAACCCGAACAAGGTCTACTACGCGGTCATCAACGTGTCGCGTCTCGAGGAGCACTTCGAGGCCGGCGACGAGGTCAACCTCGAATCGTTGACCGCCAAGGGACTGGTCAAGAAGAAGCGTCCGATCAAGGTGCTCGGCAACGGTGACCTCACCAAGGCCCTGACCGTCGACGTCGACGCGATCACCGCCACCGCGCGTCAGAAGATCACCGCCGCTGGTGGCACGGTCGCCTGACCACCGCGATGGCGGGTGGACGGCGAGCGATGCGCTCGCCGTCCACCAGCGGTCGGTTCCCGACCCGACCAGCTAGCATCGTCTCCCACCTGCACGGGCCACCCGACGACGTCGTTCGTCCGCCCGTCGATCGAGCGCGGTGAGCCCGCGACGCCCCGAGGACCCCATGCTCCGAGCGTTCGTCAACGCCTTCAAGATCCCCGACCTGCGCAAGAAGCTCTTGTTCACGTTGGGGATCATCGCCGTCTACCGCCTGGGTGCCTGGATCCCGATCCCGGGTGTCGACCTCGACATCCTGAGCGTCGCGACCGGTGGCGGCCAGGCGGGTGCCCTGGTCGGCATCATCAACGTGTTCGCCGGTGGTGCCCTGCAGCAGATGGCGATCTTCGCGCTCGGCATCATGCCCTACATCACCGCCAGCATCATCATGCAGTTGTTGGCCGTGGTGATCCCCAAGCTCGAGGAGCTGAAGAAGGAGGGGGAGCAGGGCCGCAAGAAGATCACGCAGTACACGCGCTACGGCACCATCGGCCTGGCGCTGCTGCAGTCAACGGGGCTGGTGACCCTCGCCCGCAACGGGGTCGCGTTCGACGCCAACGTCTTCCCCGGAGCCGGCACCGGCACGATCATCATCGCCGTGCTGACGTTGACGGCCGGGACCGGTCTGATCATGTGGCTCGGTGAGCTCATCACCGCCCGCGGGGTCGGCAACGGCATGTCGCTGCTGATCTACGTCTCGATCGTCAGCCAGTTCCCCTCGCAGCTCGAGATCGTCCGGGTCCAGAACGGTGAGGGTTGGATGGTCGGCGTGCTGGCCATGGGCCTGGTGCTCACCGTCGCCGTCGTGTTCGTCGAGATGGGGCAGCGCCGAATCCCGGTGCAGTACGCCCGCCGGCAGATCGGACGCCGCTCCTACGGCGGCCAGTCGACCTACATCCCGCTGAAGGTCAACCAGTCGGGCGTGATCCCGGTCATCTTCGCGTCGTCGCTGATGTACCTGCCGAGCCTCGCGGCATCGCTGTCGGGCAACCAGGCGTTCGCGGACTTCACCTTCCGCTACTTCGAGAGCTTCGACAACGCGATCGCGATCGGCACGTTCGCCGCTCTGACGATCTTCTTCGCCTACTTCTATTCGGCCATCACGTTCAACCCGGTCGAGGTCGCCGACAACATGAAGCGCTACGGCGGGTTCATCCCGGGTATCCGCCCGGGGCGTCAGACCGCCGAATACCTCGACAAGGTGCTCACGCGCATCACCCTGCCGGGCTCGCTCTACCTCGCCGCCGTGGCCGTCATCCCGTTCGTGCTGCTGGCCGTCGGTGGTATCGGGGCCTTCCCGCTCGGTGGGGTCAGCCTGCTGATCATGGTGGGTGTCGGTCTGCAGACCATGCAGCAGATCGAGAGCCAGCTCATGCAGCGCAACTACGAGGGTTTCCTGCGCTGAGCCACCCGATCCGGCCCAGGGCAGCCACCCGCAGGACCCCGACGAACCCCGCACCGGTGTGCGGGGTTCGTCGTCGGTTACGGACCGACCGGGTCCGCACGCTACGGTCGGGCCCGCCGCAGCCGGTCCGGTGGGACACCGGGTCGGGCGGCCCCCGGACTCATGGAGGCAGTCGACGTGCGTGTGATCCTGTTGGGACCCCCCGGTGCCGGTAAGGGCACGCAGGCCGTGCGGATCGCGGAGACCTACGCGATCCCGCACATCTCGACCGGCGACATCCTGCGCGCCAACGTCAAGGCCGGCACGCCGCTGGGCACGGAGGCCAAGTCCTACATGGACGCCGGCGACCTGGTGCCCGACGAGGTCATCGTCGGGATGGTCGCCGGCCGGCTCGACGAGGACGACGCCGTGGGCGGCTTCCTGTTCGACGGCTTCCCCCGCACGGTGCCGCAGGCCAACGCGCTCGAGGAGCTGCTGATCGGGCGCGAGACACCGCTGGACGTGGTGCTCCGGCTCGCGGTCGCCAAGGACGAGGTCGTCAACCGCCTGACCGGCCGTCGGACCTGCTCGGGCTGTGGGCGGATCTTCCACCTCGTCTACGACCCGCCGTCGAGCGAGGGTCGCTGCGACGACTGTGACGGCGAGCTGACCCAGCGCGACGACGACACCGAGGACGTGGTGCTCAACCGGCTCGAGGTGTACGCCGCCCAGACCGAGCCGCTCGAGCACTTCTACTGGGAGCGCGGGCTGCTGCGTGACGTCGAGGCCGTCGGGACCATGGACGAGGTGTTCGCGTCGGCCACCGGCATCCTGCGCGAGTACGTCCCCGAGGCATGACCGCGTGGGTCGTGACGCCCGGCCGCGGCCGTCACGACGTGCGATCGGGCGTGTCACGGTGTCGCGACCGGTGCGTACCCTCGCCCTCCAGCCGATCGGTGGGCCCGTCATGATCATCAAGAAGTCCCGCGCGGACATCGACCGCATGGCACGGGCCGGGCAGTTGGTCGCCCGGGCGCACGAGGCGCTGATGGAGGCCCTCAAGCCCGGCATGACCACACTCGATCTCGACCGCATCGCCGAGGACGTCATCGTCGGTGGCGGTGGGGTGCCCTCGTTCAAGGGCTACCGCGGCTTCCCGGCGACTCTGTGCACCTCGAAGAACCACGAGATCGTGCACGGCATCCCCTCCGCCGATGTCGCGCTCGACGAGGGCGACGTCATCTCCATCGACTGCGGCGCCATCGTCGAGGGGTTCCACGGCGACTCGGCGACCACCCTGGTGGTGGGCGGCGACGACGCGGCGACGCCGGAGGTCCGCCAGCTGATCAGCGCGACCCGCAATGCCATGTGGCGCGGGCTCGAGCAGGCCCAGCACGGTCACCGGCTCGGTGACATCGGCTCGGCGGTGGAGGCGGTGGCGCACGAGCACGGCTACGGCGTGGTGCGCGAGTACGTGGGGCACGGCATCGGCCGTGCGCTGCACGAGGATCCCTCGGTGCCCAACTACGGCACCGCCGGCAAGGGCATGAAGATGACCAAGGGCTGGGTCGTCGCGATCGAGCCCATGTTCAATCTCGGGACCGCCGAGACGCGCACGCTCGACGACGAGTGGACCGTGGTGACCGCGGACGGTGCGCTGTCCGCCCACTGGGAGCACACCGTCGCCGTCACCCCGGATGGCCCCTGGGTGCTGACCGCCCGTTCCGACGAGCCCGCCCATCCGCTCGTCGACGAGGTGCCGCACTACTGATCGGGCTCGTCCGACGGGCTGCGGCGGCCCTGCGTCGGAGCCGGGGATCGGCCCGCCGCCGGCCGTGCCGGACGTCCGCGCAGCGGGTACGGGTTGCTTGTCGTGTCCCGGGCTGGGTAACCTCTGCGAGCGCCCTGCCGCGTGGCAGGGCTTTCCCACGTCCGAACCGGCACCCGTGTCGTTGTACGCGTCGTGTGCATCCGGACCGATCGTCGTGAAGCCATCGCTTCACGGTGTGCGGGCCCGGTCGCATCGCACCCCGTACCGCGCAGCCTCACCGCTGCCGACCAGCCGGCGTAGGACGCGACAACTTCCGCGCGCGGTGGCTCGACGCCACCCGACGCGCAACTCCCGGCCCATCGGTGTCGGGACCAGCAGGTTCGACCCGGAGGCGGCGTGGCAGAGAAAGAAGAGTCCATCCAGGTGGAGGGCGTCGTCACCGAGGCGCTGCCCAACACCCAGTTCCGCGTGGAGCTCGAGAACGGCCACAACGTCCTGGCCCACATCAGCGGCAAGATGCGCATGCACTACATCCGCATCCTGCCCGGCGACAAGGTCGTGGTGGAACTCTCGCCCTACGACCTGTCCCGCGGCCGGATCACCTACCGCTACAAGTAAGTCGCACCTGCGTGTGCCCTCCGGGTGCCGATGTCCTGCCATCGACATCGACCCGCGCCCGGAGTGGGCCACACGCACGGAGGCGTTCACAACGTGACCACCCCCGCTCAGCCGAGCCGGGTCCGGTCATCACATCCGGCGCACACGCCCGTGTGACGTCGAGGCCGGCCACCACCGACCACGTCCGACCCGGCATCCACGCCGGGACGCACGCGGCCCGGTGCGCCACCCACCTGCGCATCGCTTCCGTCGTTGACGGGGTGGGCGTGGCCCCGATCCGTGGGGAGGCAGCCCTCGGATCGCCGGTGACCACCCGGGTCATCGGACGAGCCCAGGAG
This sequence comes from uncultured Actinomycetota bacterium, assembly GCA_964438785.1. Lineage (GTDB taxonomy): Bacteria > Actinomycetota > Nitriliruptoria > Nitriliruptorales > Nitriliruptoraceae > PWLR01. Next base: position 4,593 of record CAYTLZ010000186.1, read on the forward strand.
GACGTGAAGGTGAAAGTTCACCCGTCCGTCAAGAAGATGTGTGACAAGTGCAAGATCATCCGACGCCGCGGTGCGGTGCGCGTGATCTGCGAGAACCCGCGCCACAAACAGCGCCAAGGCTGAGGAGGTCGACAATGGCACGCATCGCAGGCGTCGACATCCCGCGCGAGAAGCGCGTGGTGATCGCCCTTACCTACATCTACGGCGTCGGCCGCACCCGTGCGGAAGAGACCGTCGCAGCCGCCGAGGTGGACCCCGACACGCGGGTCCGCGACCTCAACGACGATCAGGTCGTCAAGCTCCGGCAGCACATCGAGAACGCCTACCGCATCGAGGGTGACCTTCGACGCGAGGTGGCGAACAACATCAAGCGCAAGATCGAGATCGGGTCGTACCAGGGCATCCGTCACCGCCTGGGTCTGCCGGTCCGTGGGCAGCGCACCCACACCAATGCCCGGGGTCGCAAGGGCCCGAAGCGAGCCGTCGGCGGCGTCCGCAAGCCGACGCGCAAGGCCTGAGCCTTTCCAAGGAGTTGACCCATGGCGAAGAAGCAGCGCGCCCGCAAGCGCGAACGCAAGAACGTGATGCACGCGCAGGCGCACATCAAGGCGACCTTCAACAACACGACCATCACCTTCACGGACCTGCAGGGCAACGTCCTGGCCTGGTCCACCGGTGGCAACGCGGGCTTCAAGGGCTCGCGCAAGTCGACCCCGTTCGCGGCGCAGGTGGCCGCCGAGCAGGCGACCAAGACCGCCATCGAGAACGGGGTGCGCAAGGTCGACGTGGTCTGCAAGGGCCCCGGTGCCGGCCGCGAGACCGCGATCCGCACGCTGGCTGCCGCCGGTGTCGAGGTGCTGTCCATCCGGGACGTCACCGCGGTGCCGCACAACGGCTGCCGCCCCCCGAAGCGTCGCCGCACCTGAGCGCAGCGATGGTGCGGCGCAGCTCGAACAGCCGCACCTGAGCGCAGCGATGGTGCGGCGCAGCTCGAACAGCCGCACCTGAGGCGCAGCTCGAACAGCCGCACCTGAGGCGCAGCTCGAACAGTCGCACCTAGGCGACGCACCCACCAACGGAACGGTCCGCGACCGACGCGGATCGTTCGGAACCTCGATGCAGTACCGGTCGGGGTTCCCATGGCACCCCTGCCAGGGGGTGACCGAGAGAGGAACGAAGCATGGCTCGCTACACCGGCCCCAGGACCAAGAAGTCGCGCCGTTACGGCGTCGACCTCAAGGGCAACGACAAGAACTTCGAGAAGCGCCCGTACCCGCCGGGTCAGCACGGCCGCGGCCGCATCAAGGAGTCGGAGTACCTGCTCCAGCTCCGCGAGAAGCAGAAGGCCCGCTACTACTACGGCGTGCTCGAGAAGCAGTTCCGTCGCTACTACGAGGAAGCCACCAGCGCCGAGGGTCGGACGGGTGAGAACCTGCTGATCCTGCTCGAGCGTCGGCTCGACAACGTGCTGTACCGCGCCGGCTGGGGCCGCACCCGTGCGGAGTCGCGTCAGCTGGTCAGCCACAAGCACGTGCTGGTCAACAACAAGGCGACCAACATCCCCTCGTTCCGGGTCAAGCCCGGCGACGTCGTGGAGATCCGTTCGCGGGCCCGCGAGTCGCAGGCGATCCTCGGCTCGCTCGAGGTCTTCGGCTCGCGTGACGTGCCCGGTTGGCTGCAGACCGACGCCAGCGACTTCAAGATCACCGTGGTCGACGTGCCCGTGCGCTCGCAGATCGACGCGCCGGTCACCGAGCAGATGATCGTCGAGCTGTACTCGAAGTAAGCGACCTCGCGCGGCCACCCACCGGTGGTCGCGCTGTTCGCCGTGGGCGCCCGTCCACGGCCCGCACACCGGCCCGGGATGGCGGGCGTGCGGATCCGACACGCACCGCCGATGGCCCCGGGATCGAGGGCGGCGCGTGGTGGGGGGACGTCCCCACCGAAGCACCTGTTGAGGAGTAACGATGTCCGAGTTCGGTTTCTACGACGAGGACGGTGTCATCGAGCTGGGCGAGTCCCAGGCCGGTTCGCCGTTCACCGCCTACCGCCCCCGACTGACCGAGGAGGTCATCGAAGAGGGCATGCGGTCGCGTTTCCGCATCGAGCCGCTGGAGCCCGGCTTCGGGTACACGATCGGCAACTCGATCCGCCGCACGCTGCTGAGCTCCGTGCCCGGCGCGGCGGTGACCCGCATCCGCTTCACCTCGGCGCAGGCCGCCGGCCCGGAGGGCGGCTCGGTGCTGCACGAGTTCTCGGCCATCGAGGGCGTCAAGGAGGATGTCACCGACATCATCCTCAACATCAAGGACCTGGTCGTCCGTTCCGACTCCGACGAGCCGGT
>CAYTLZ010000187.1:0-6886 GCA_964438785.1 uncultured Actinomycetota bacterium
GTCGGACCCGCCGGCGGTGCAGCCGATCAGCAGTGCCGCCGTGACAGCGAGGGCGCAGCTGCGTCGTGTGTGTCTCAAGATTCCCCCGTTTCCGGCGCGGAGGCTACTGCGTGCGGTGACGGCCGACGGGGCGTGAGTGGGTACCTGGGGAACGGCGGGTGGCGCTCGGAGTGACGGCGGCGCGGGACCCCAGGGGGATCACCGCGCCGCTGTCCGACGGAGCTGTGCGCTGCCTCGCGGTCGCGGGTCAGCGGCGGATCGACAGGGCACCGTCGGACTGGCGTGCCATCGGCAGTTCGTGGGTCGCGCCGATCCCGTCGGTGAACAGCACCGTCCACGCCGTGGCCGTCGCGCCGGCGGTGTCGTCACCGGCCAGCCGGAACCCGGTGATGGCGATGTCGGCCGGCAGATCGAGGGTGAACGTCGCGTTGTCGTCGGCCGTCCGTCCCGTTCCGGCCCCCGCATCCCAGCCGATGGAACGCAGGCTCACGCCGGCACCGGTCGGCTCCGTCCACAGCACGCTGCGACCGTCGGGGGTGAAGCGCGGCGTGATGACCGCCTCCAGCTCCCGCTGCGGCTGCAGGCGCGCCGGCACCTCGACGAACGCCGCGTCGGTGCCGTTGCGGACCGTGAGTTGGTAGAGGTGGGGGAGCTCGCCGCGCAGCACCGTGACGATGGCATCGAGTTCCCGCGCCGAGGCACCCGGACGGACCGCGACGTCGGCGATGGTCTCGCCGCGGGCACGGTCGAGTTCCCACTCGAAGCTGTTGGCGACACCGTCCGGTCCGATGACGCTGAGCGTCCGCTCGTCGAAGGCGACGCTGAACGCGCCAGTGGCGGCGTCGCCCTCGTCCTCGGTGTTGCGGTCGGGGCCGGTGCCGGTTCCGTTGCCGTTCCGGTCGACGGGCGCGTCGGGCTCGGGGCCGTGGCGATCGGCGGCACCGTCCGTGGTGTCCCGGCCGGCGATCGCCGAATCGTCACGCGTTGTCGCGGACCCGTCGGCGTCCCCGGCGGGATCCGTGTCGGCGGTGACGTCGGTGTCGGTCGTGGGGTCGATGTCGGTTGCCGGGTCGGTGTCCGTTGCGTCGCCTCGGTCGGCGGCGTCGGCGTCGCTGCCGGTCGCGCTGGCCGCTTCGAGCGTGACCGGCTGGTCGTCGGGCGACGACCACGCCACGACCACGGTTGCGGCGAAGGTCGTGACCGCGGCGAGCGCGATGGACGCGGAGCGGAGCGTGGAACGCTTCATGTCGGATCCGTTCATCAGGAGGTGAGCGGGCGGCGGTCGTGCCGCACCTGCTCCCGTTCCGACGCGGTGGCCCCGCCGCGGGTTGAACGGCGCGGTGCCGGTGTGCGCTGCGCGCAACAGCAACCGGGTCGGCTCAACCTCGCGGGCCGCTCGAGCGTCGGGAGGTGTGTGGGCGCGCACCCGGCGGCGCCGACGATGGATCGAGGGGCACGTGGCGGCATCATGCACGTTCCGCTCATCGCGGCCTGCGGTTGCGTCAGTCGGTCTGATCGGTGGTGGGCCGGTCTGTCCAGGGAGAACAGATGTGGGTTCGGTGGTCCGCGGCGGACTCGACCGTTCGTCGTTCGCAACTGTGTTCGAGGCCCAGCACCGTCGCGCGGTCCGGCTGGCGTACCTGCTGACCAGCGACCGCGATCTCGCCGAGGACATCGTCGCCGAGGCGTTCGCGAAGGTGTTCGTGCCGTGGCAACGCGGCGAGGTCCGCGACGTCGCCGGCTACCTGCGCCGAGCCGTCGTCAACGAGGCGAACTCGAAACTGCGACGCCGCTACCTCGAGCGTCGTGAGGCCTCGCGGCGTTCCGGCGACGATCGCGGTCAGCGCTCGGTCGAGAGCGACCACGTCGACCGCGACCAGATGTGGACCGCGCTGCAGCAGCTGCCCGACCGGCAGCGCCGCGCCATCGTGCTGCGCTACTACGAGGACCTGTCCGAGGCCCAGACCGCCGCGCTGCTCGGCGTCTCGGTCGGGACGGTCAAGTCCCAGGTGTCACGCGGGCTCGACCGGCTGCAACGGCTCCTCGGTGAGCCGGTGGCGGCTGACGGTGGGTCGGTCGCGGCTGGCGGGGGACCGGTCGCGGCGGATGGCTGGCGGGGGACAGCGGGACGTGGCCCCGTCACGGGCGACGGTGGGCCGGTCGCCGCGGGTGATGGACCGGCGCTAGGGCACGGCGACGATGAGGGAGGATGGCGATGAACTCGCTCGAGGATCGGCTGCGAGCCAGCCTGCATGCCCACGCCGACGAGGTGGAACCCTCCCAGGAGCTGTGGCGGGAGACCAACCGGCGCATCGATCGCCGGGTGCGACGCCGCACGCTCGGGTGGTCGCTCGCCGGCGTCGCCGGGGTCGCGACGGCGGCTGCCGCCGTGTTCGCGGTGATGTCGGTCACCGGGATCAGCCCCGAACTGCCCGTCCCCGAGATCGCCGGTGTCCCCGACAACCAGCAGCCCGCCGGGCCCGGCGACCCCACGGACGAGCCGGGGACGTCGTCGGACGGCGAGGTGGTCGCGCCCCTGCCGCAGTTGACCGCGTCGGCCAGCACGATCGAACTCCGCGATGCCGCCGGGGTCGTCATCGACCAGCTGACGCTCCCCGGCGAGGGCGAGTCGCGCATCCTGTCGCTGGCGGTCCGCCCCGGTTCCACCGCGGACACGCTCACGGCGGCGGTCCTCACCGAGGCCGAGGGTCTCGTGGATCTGCGCGTTCTGCGCCGCGACGCCGACGGCTTCGGCATCGTCGCCGCGGATGCCGGCTACCAACCGTCGCCCGGCGTCGACCCGACGACGGTGAGCGGCCCGGTGTTCAGCCCCGACGGGACCAGCCTGGCCTGGCTCGAGGCCGGAGCGGTCGCGACGCTGCGCGTCATCGGCTGGGACGACGACGGCCCCGGCACCGGCTCGCCCGCGACCGACAACACCGCGTTCACGCTCGATGACGTCGAGGTGGCGCTGAACCTGCACGACTGGGTGGAGGACGCGGCTGCCGGCGGCTTCGTGCTCCGGGCGGTCGATGCTGCCTCGACGTCATGGTTCGCCATCCCACTGCAACGTCAGGCCGATGGTGCCTGGGCGCGGGAGTCGGGCGCGGGCGTGGGTTCGATCGAGTCGCCGGACGTCCTCGACGAGGCCGGACGCGCGGCACCGCTCGAGGACGGGGCCCTGTCGGTCGCGGTGCGCTGAGTTTCCGGCGGGGCCGACGACCTCGATCAGCCGTCGAGCTCCTCGATGTGTCCGGAGGCGATCAGCAGCTCGATCGTGCGCGAGATGAGGCTCGCCATCTGCTCGCGACGCAGCTCCGCTCCCGACCGGAACGTGTCGTCGACGTAGCCGTGGATCACACCCGACCCGACGAGCTTGTCGATGTTGGCGGCGTGGGCGTTGGTCCGCGGGACATCCGCGAACCCACGGTCGCCCGCGACGAGCGCCTCGCCGGTGACCTCCTCCACGGATCGGGCCAGCAGCGAGGCCGCCTGCCCGCGGGTCAGGGGCCCGTCACCGTCGAGGTCGCCGTCGGCATGGCCCACGAGCAGGCCCCGGTCGACGAGCAGCGCCATCGCCGCATCGTGGTCGGCGGGTGGCTCGAGGTTCTGATCCGTGAGCATCAGCAGCCGCACCAGGAATGTCGACATCTGGCGACGCTCGAGCTCCCCGGACGGGTCGAACGTCGTCTCACCGGTGCCCGCGGTGATGCCGTAACGCACGATCCGGTCGATCGCCTCGGTGTGGACACTGCCCGGGTCCACGTCCTGGAACCCGCCGTCGGGTCGGTCCTGATCGGCGGGCGGCGATTCGGGTGCCGGCTCCTCCGGTGTGCGCGGGGTCCTCGGCGTCGGCACGGCGATGAACTCCACGGTCGCATGGGCGAACAGTGGCAGGAGGGCTGTATCGGGACCCAGCGCCCCCGCGATCGTCGCGGTGCCGGCGGTGGCCGCCGAGGTCAGCGTCGCCGTGTAGGTCCCGGCCCCGACGTGCGTCACGTTCGACAGCTCGCCGGCGTTGGTCTGCAGCGTCACCCGATCGTCCTCGGTGGTCAGATTGTGGCCCTGCGCGTCCTTGAGCTGGACGGTGATCGTCGAGGTCGTGATCCCATTCGCGATGATCGACGTCGGGTCCGCGGTGAGCGTGGACGTGGTCACATCCGCCACCGGGATCCAGTCGGCGACGACGGTGATGGCCACGGGGGTGCCGTCACTGATGCCCGACAGCGCACTGGCGGTGGTGAACGGGGTGCCGACGCCCTCGGTCTGGGTGGTCCAGCCACCGAACTCGTAGCCGTCGCGCGTGGGGGCGGTCGGGAAGGTGCGGTGGCCGTTCTCCAGCGAGGACGCGAAGACCGTCACCGGGGCGGGGGTCGGGCTGCCACCTGCCGCATCGAACGCCACGAGGTAGTGGCGGCCCGAGACCGTGGTGGTCACATCCGCCGTACGCAACGCGACGATGCCCTGGTTGTCGACGCTGCCGGCACCCTGGAGCACCGCGCCGATCGTCGGCTGGGCGCCTCCCAGGATCTGGCCGGTCACGGGGACCACGATGCCGCCAGGGATGTGCAGGCTGCCGGTGGGCAGCCGCAGCGTGCCTGACACGGACAACGACCCGAACGGCGAGCCGCTCGCACCGGTACCGATCGCGGTGTATCCGCCTCTGGCGGTGACGTCAGCACCATCCGCGATCGTCACGTCGCCACCCGCGCCGGTGGACCCGCCGCCGATGCCGGCTGCGTTGCTCGCACCTCTCGCGTCGACGGTGCCAGCGGTGATCACCACCATCCCACCGTCACCCTGATTGCCGCCACCGATGCCCGCCGCGAACTCATCGCCGACGGCCGTGACGGTGCCGCCGGAGATCTCGACCGTGCCGCCAGCGCTGTTCTCACTGCCACCGATACCCGCGGCGTTCCCGTGGGCCCGCGCGATGACGGTGCCACCGGAGATCGCCACGTCGCCGCCTGCGCCGCCGAGGGCACCGCCGATGCCGGCCCCGTGTTGGAAACCGGTCGCGGTGACGCGACCGGCGGTGATCTCGACCATGCCGCCGGCGCCCCCCTGTCCACCACCGATACCCGCTCCGTGCTGCCCGGCAGATGCGGTCACGATGCCACCGGCGATCACGACCGTTCCGCCCGCGCCCCCGGCCACACCGAGAATGCCGCCGATACCTGCAGCGTGCAGCCCGCCGGTCGCGTTGACGGTTCCGCTTTCAACGACCAGCGTCGCGCCGGCCGTGCGGATCCCCGCGACGTAGGAGTGGCCGTCGGCATTGGCGGTGAGCGTGCCGCTGTCGGCCGAGCCACCGCTCGTGATGGTGAGCTGCTGGCCGGTGCCGATCACGACGCTGCGCACCTTCAGGTCGACGCCGGCCAGATCGAGGACCGCAACACAGTCGACCGTCAACGTGGCGTCGGGTTCGGGGAGGTTGTTGGTCAGCGTGACCGTGGTGGGGTTCGCGGAGGTGCCCGTGCAGTTCCCCAGGGTCGTCTGCAGATCGGACCAGGTGACATCGGGCTCGTTGGCGGTGGCGGGCAGCGGCCACTGCACCGCCGCGAGCAGGACCAGGACCGCGAGCGCGGCCGGTGCACGACGCAAGCCGCTGGACGGCCGAGACGGGGTCGCGGCTGAGCGCCAGGGGAGGGTCGTCATGTGCTGCTGTCCGTTCAGCCCACAGGGCATCATTTCCCGGATCAGCAGACAGCCACACCAGCGGTTCGGTGCGTGTCAACGTCGGCTGGGCGACGGACCGTGGATCGACATGACCTGGTCATGGCATGGTCCGGGCGCGCCCACCGCTGCTGGTATGCCTGCCCATCGACGCTCCGGCGGCGAACTTGAACGACGCGTCACCAGGCGCGCGGACGGGGCCTCCGGCTACGCCACCAGGCCGCACCAGGATCGAGCCCGCGTCCCTCGGGCCGGGGTGCGGACTCGGTGCTGTGGTGGTCCTTGGCCGCCGGGCGCGGCGACGGTCCGGGTCACGTGCTGCCTCGATGCTGTCGTGCTGCTGACTCGATGCTGGCGTTCCGGTGGGGCCGCGCTGACGGGGGAGCATGACCGGCTGCTCGTCGTATAACGTGGTGGTTGTGGCCGGTTCGCCGTTTCGCCGGTCTGTCGGTCCGACCGTGCGATCGCGCGCAGCGGGCGGTCGCGGCGGCCGGGGGCGGTGTCGCACGGCCCCCGACACCGGACACCGACGACACGAGAACCACGACGAGGTCGATGACATGGCCACCAAACGATCACGCAAGGGCGACCGGACGCCCTCGGACCGGGTGCACGTCGGCATGACGGTGCCGCGGACGGTCAAGGCCGAGCTGTTGGAGGCGGCGGCGGTCATGGACTGGTCGGCGGGGGACTGGGTGCTCGCGGCAGCCGCCGAGCAGGGGCCACAGCTGCGTGAGGCGCTCGGGCAGGTCGAGGTGCGCAAGCGTCCCGCGGTCGAGGATGCGTCGTTCACCGCGCTGTATCTCACGGCCGAGGAGCGCGAGGAGTTGGACGACCAGGCGGTGGCGTGCGGGCTGAACCGCTCGGCGTTCGTGACGTCGGTGGCTCGGCTCGCGTTGGGAGAGGAGTTGGAGGTGGTGGTCACGCCGTTGCGGGTGGCAGGGGCGGGGGACCGGGGCGCTCAGTAGCGCCGAGAGCTCACATCGCCCGTTGCAGGAGGCGTCGTTCGAGTGCGACGACGTCCGCCACCGGACGGTCGCTGACGGCCGCGATGTCCGAGACGTGGATCACACGCCGGTCCTGCTCGACGAGACGAACGAGGCGATGCGGCGGGGGATCGGCCGGGAAGAGTCCCCCCTGCACCGTCACCGTCCCGTCGTCGCTGGCGGTGCCGTTCGTGTTGGCGGTGCTGTCCGCGTTGGCGGTGCTG
>CAYTLZ010000188.1:0-6847 GCA_964438785.1 uncultured Actinomycetota bacterium
ACCGACCTCGAGTCGGCGCTGCTCGTCCACGACCTGTTCGGTCCGGCCGTCGCCGCCATCGACGAGGCGCTGAAGGACCTCGGCGGCGAGCCGTCGGTGCTGACCTCGTTCGAACCGATGCCCCAGCCCCTGCAGCTCGGTTCGCCCGGGGAACTGCTGGTGCTGCTGACCTACCACGTCGAACTCCGTGGCGACCTCCCCGCACAGGGTCTGGTCACGTTGGCCTACCCGGTGGCCCAGCTCGTGCCGCAGCTCGACCGGCTCACCGCCAGCGGCCGACTCGAGGACGACGGCACCGGCATGGCCAACGCCGCCATCACCGCGTCGCTGCTGGCGACCGAGGTCGACCTGCAGGTCCAGCTCGTCGGCAGTCTGCTCAACGCCGCCACCGTCGCCGGCCTCGCACCCGGCGACGTCATCCGCCTGGACCACCGCGTCGAGGCCCCCGCCCAGCTGGTCTGCGATGAGCAGATCGTCGGCACCGCCCACCTCGGCAAGCGCGGTCGGCGACTGGCCATCCAGGTCCAGACGCCACCGAGCCACGCCCGGCACTGACCCGCACCGCGCAAAGGATCGACCATGACGCCCGACACCGCCCACGTGGAACTCCCCGACCTCACCGCCGGGGCGGGCCTGGGTGCGACCGGCGACCTCGACCTGCTCGGCGACGTCGCGCTGACCGTCACCGTGGAACTCGGCCGCGTCCGCCTGCCGCTGCGTGAACTGCTCGCGTTGCAGGAGGGCTCGGTCCTCGAACTCGACCGGCTCGCCGGCGCGCCGGTGGACGTGCTGGCCAACGGCACGCCGGTGGCCCGCGGCGACGTGGTCGTCGTCGGCGACGAGCTCGGGGTCCGGATCTCCGAGCTGCTGGGGAAGCCCCAGTCGTGATCGAATCGTCCCTGGGGCTGCTGGTGGTGCTCGGTCTGCTGGCCGCGGTGCCGCTGCTGGTGCGCCGGCACAAGGCCGCCAGCCCCGACGCCGTGCGGGTCGTCGGGCGGACGGCGCTGTCGAAGAGCGCGGTCGTCGCCGTGCTCGCGGTCGGCGAGCGACGGCTGCTCGTCGGTGCAGGGGAGCGCGGCGTGCACCTGATCGCCGAACTCGATGGCTCGGAGGTGGCCGGCATCGCCGCCGACCCGGCCGTCACGGCCACCGGTACCACCCCCACGACCGCAACGACCAGCACGACCGAAGCGTTCGACCGCATGGATGTGGTCGACACCCCGCTGCTCCACGCCGAGCCCGCTGCCGCACACGATGTGCTGGCGGGCCTCGAGCGTGATCTGGCGCACACCCCCGTAGGGCCAAGGATCGGCCTCGTCGACCGTCTCCGTGGGATGACGGTCCGCACCCCTGTTCAGGGGAGGCCCTTCCATGACATCCTCCGTCGCTAGGACGAGAAGCCGGCTCGCGCCGCTCGTCGTCCTGACGCTGCTCGTCGGGCTGCTGCTCGTCGGCAGCGCGAGCGGCGCCATGGCCCAGGGCCTCGAGACGGCCCCCGGCGTACCCGCCGTCGGACCGGACGGTGCGCCGCTCGCGCCCGAGGCTCCCGTCGCGCCCACCCCGCCGGTCGTCGACGGCCCCGACGAGGTCACCGGCGTGACCCTGACCGTCGACGGTGCCTCGGAGGGGCTGTCGAACACGGTCACCACCATCCTGCTGCTGACGGTGGCGTCGGTCGCACCGATCCTGCTGTTGCTGATGACCACCTTCACCCGGTTCGTCATCGTGCTGTCGCTGGTCCGCAACGGCATCGGTCTGCAGTCGGTCCCGCCCGCCCAGGTCCTGATCGGTCTGGCGCTGTTCCTGACACTGTTCGCGATGAGCCCGACGCTGACCGCCGTCAACGACGCCGCCCTGCAGCCGTTCCTGGCCGGGGAGATGGACGTCATGGAAGCCGCCGCCTCCGGCTACGAGCCGATGCGCGACTTCATGCTCTCGCAGACCCGTGAGGACGACCTGCGGATGTTCCTCGACATGTCGGATGCGCCGCCACCGGCGTCGCCCGCCGACATCGGCCCGACCACGCTGGTGCCGGCGTTCGTCATCTCCGAGCTGCGCACCGCGTTCACCATCGGGTTCGTGGTGTTCGTGCCGTTCCTGGTCGTCGACCTGGTCGTCGCCGCCGTGCTGATGTCGCTCGGCATGGTGATGCTCCCGCCGATCTTCGTGTCGCTGCCGCTGAAACTGTTGCTGTTCGTGCTGGTGGACGGGTGGAGCCTGCTGTCGCGCTCGCTCGTGCTGTCGGTCGTGGGGGGCTAGCCGTGACCGATTCCCAGGTCCTCGAGATCATGTCCAACGCCATGCTGCTGGCCAGCAAGCTGGCCGGCCCCCTGCTGCTGACGGCGCTGGCGCTCGGCGTGCTGATCTCGCTGGTGCAGACCGTCACCCAGATCCAGGAGATGACGCTGACCTTCGTGCCCAAGGCGGTCGGCATGATGCTGGTGCTGGTCATCTCCGGCAACTGGATGCTGCGTGAGCTGACCAGCTTCTCCACCCAGCTGTGGACGGCGATCCCCGGGTATGCCGGACCATGACCCCTCCCGGCATCGTCGAACTCCCGGTCGACGCCGCCTGGGCGATCGGGTTCGTGCTGGCCATGTGCCGCATGGCCGCGTTCATGGTGGCCTCGCCCATCACCAACCGGATGCTGCCCTCGACGGCGCGCATCGGGGTCGTGGTCGCCCTGTCGATCGCCACGGTGCGTCCGGTGGCCGACATGATCGAGGTGGGCGACCTCATCGGGGCCGTGGGCATCAACGTGGTCATCGGCGTGGCGCTCGGCTGGGTCAGTGGCCTGATCCTGAACCTGTTCGGCAGCGCCGGCGCCATCGTCGACCTGATCTCCGGGCTGTCCATCGCGATGGTGTTCGACCCGGTCATGGGTGACATGGGTGGGGTGTTCCAGCGGATGTTCCACCTCGTGGGGATCACCCTGTTCGTGGTCACCGGTGGCCTGAGTCTGCTCGTCGGCGGGCTGATGGCCAGCGTGACCCTGCTGCCACTGGACGCCTCGATCGCGCCCGACCCCGGCCTGACGGGCCTGGTCATCGCGACGACCGCGCAGATGTTCCGCAGCGCCGTGGAGCTCGCCCTGCCGATCATGGGCGTGCTGCTGCTGCTCGAGCTGGCGCTCGGTCTGGCGTCGCGCTTCGCGCCGCAGGCCAACGTGTTCCTGCTCGGTCTGCCCGCCAAGATCTTCGCGTCCATCACCGTCGTCGGCTCCGCATGGGTGCTGTTCCCCGACGCCATGGCCAACGCCCAGGCGACCGTGATGCGCAACTTCGAGGCGACGCTGCGGGGCCTGGGAGCCTGACGTGCCCCTGACATGCCCCGACGTGCCGCCGACGTACCCCCGACGGGCCCCCGATCTGCCCCTGGACGCGGATCGACTCCTTCAGTGCGCCGACGGCCGGTCGACCGGGACGGGGTGCGGACGGACCCGCGCGTGACACGGTCATGGATCGACCGGTGACACCAGTCGAGGGTCCGTTGTGAGTGCGAAGGACGGCAAGAGCGAGAAGGCCACGCCGCAGCGCAAGAAGAAGGCGCGCGACGAGGGCCAGGTCGCCCGTTCGCAGGAGGTCGCGGTCGCGACCTCGTTCCTCGCACTCGTGGGTGTCCTCGCCATCGGTGGCCGGTCCATGGTCGACCGCACGCTCGGGGAGCTCAGCGCCACCATCGCCGGCATCGGCTCGCCGGACGCGCTGAAGAACTCCGGGCCGCAGGCCGCGTCGCTGTTCCTCACGCTGGCCGGCCCGTTCATGGCCGCGGCGGTCGTCGCCGGCATCGTCGCCGGTGCGTCGCAGGTCGGCTTCAAGTTCAACGGCAAGCTCGCCAAGCCCAAGATGAAGAATCTCTCGCCGAAGAAGGGCCTGGAGAAGCTCAAGCCCAAGCCGGCGAGCTGGGAGCTGTTCCGTTCGGTCGTCAAGCTCGCCGCCGTCGCCGCCGTGGTCTACCCGACGATCTCCGCCTGGCGGGACCACCTCGCCAACGACCGCACGCTCGCCGGTGCGATCGAGCGGCTGTCGGGGGCCTACGGCGGCGTGATCGTCCGCGCCGCGCTGCTCGCGCTCATCATCGCCGCCGCCGACTTCGCGTACCAGAAGAAGACCAACGACACGAAGATGAAGATGAGCATGCAGGACATCAAGCGCGAGTTCCGCGACTCGGAGGGCGACCCCCACCAGAAGGCCGCCCGCAAGCGCCGCGCCTCCGAGATGTCCCGCAACCGGATGATGTCGGACGTGGCGACCGCCGACGTGCTGGTGACCAACCCGACCCACCTCGTCGTCGCCCTGCGCTACGACCCCGCCGAAGGAGCCCCCCGGGTGATCGCCAAGGGAGCGGACCAGGTCGCTGACCGACTCAAGGCCATCGCGCGCCGCAACGGGGTGCCCATCACGCCCGACCTGCCGCTCGCCCGGGCGCTGTACCGCCAGTGCAAGGTCGGCCAGCACGTGCCCGCGACGCTCTACGAGGCCGTCGCGGTCGTGCTCGCCATGGCGTACCGCCGCACGGGTCGATCGCCCGGTAGCCGGATGGCCGCGCGGGCCACGGCGGGGGTCGCATGAGCACGCCGACGAGCAACGAACGCCAGATGCTGAGCCGCACGCTGGTCCCGACCGTGCTGGTCGGGGCGATCGTCGCCATGGTCGTGCCGATCCCGGCCGTCCTGCTCGACATGCTGCTGGCCGTCAACCTCGCCTTCGCCCTGCTGATCCTGCTGGCCGTGCTGACCCTGCGCGACACGCTGGATCTGTCCACGTTCCCGTCGCTGATCCTGATCACCACCCTGATGCGGCTCGCGCTGAACGTGTCCTCCACGCGGCTGATCCTGCTGGAGGGCTACGCCGGCAAGGTGATCGAGACGTTCGGGTCGTTCGTCGTCGGCGGGTCCGTGATCGTCGGTCTGGTCGTGTTCCTGATCCTGGTCGTGATCCAGTTCGCGGTCATCACCGCCGGTGCGGGGCGTGTCGCCGAGGTCGGGGCCCGCTTCGCGCTCGACGCCATGCCCGGCAAGCAGATGGCGATCGACGCGGACCTGGCCGCCGGTGCGCTCAGCGAGACCGAGGCCAGACAACGCCGACAACGCATCGCCCAGGAGTCCGAGTTCTACGGCGCGATGGACGGTGCCTCGAAGTTCGTCAAGGGTGACGCGATCGCCGGCATCGTGATCGTGATGATCAACCTGATCGGTGGGCTGGTCATCGGCATCACCGTCGCCGGCATGGACGTCGGCACCGCCGTGTCGACCTACTCGCTGCTCACCGTCGGCGACGGGCTCGTCAGTCAGATCCCGGCACTGATGATCTCTGCCGCGACCGGTCTGCTGGTCTCCCGGGTCGATGAGGACGAGGACCTCGGCCCCACGGTCGGCCGCCAACTGCTGCGTGAACCGCGGGCACTGCGCACCGCCGCGCTGGTGCTCGCCGCGATCGGTCTGATGCCGGGCCTGCCCAAGCTCCCGTTCGCCCTACTGGTGATCACGCTGCTGATCCTGGCCGCGCGCGGATCGGCCACCAACAAGCAGGCCGCCGAGCAGGGGGCGAAGGAAGCCGACGAGGCCGCGATCGAGCTCGACCCCGACGACCCGCGGGCGCTCATCGACCGGCTGCGCATCGAGCCGCTGGAACTGCACCTCGCCTACGACGTGCTCGACCTCACCGACCAGGACGCGGGCGGTGACCTGCTCCAGCGCGTCCGGGCGCTCCGCCGTCAGATCGCCGACGAACTCGGGGTGGTCATGCCCTTCGTGCGGACCGCCGACGACGTCACCCTGGACCCGGCGACCTACCGCATCCTGGTCCATGGCGTCGAGGTGGCACGCGGCACCGCACCCCGCGACCGGGTGCTCGCGCTGCCGTCGTCCGATGACGGCGACCTCGGTGGTGTCCCCGGTGAGGAGACCGTCGAACCCGTCTTCGGCCTGCGCGCCTGGTGGGTGCCGGCCGAGGCCCGTTCGCGGGTCACGGCGTTCGGGGCCACGGTCGTGGACCGCTCCGCGGTGGTCGTCACCCACCTCGCCGAGGTGGCACGCAGCCACGCCGCTGACCTGCTGACCCGTCAGCAGGTCCAGCAGCTGCTCGAGTCGCTGCGGCTCGACGAGCCGTTGCTGGCCGACGAGGTCGGCACCGAGACGCTGTCGATGGCGCAGCTGCACGACGTCCTGCGCGAACTGCTGCGTGAACGGGTCCCGATCCGCGACCTGGCCCGCATCGTCGAGGCCGTCGCCACCCGGGCCCGCGAGACCCGCAGCATCGACCAGCTCGTCGGTGCGGCCCGGGTCGCCGTCGGTGCCGCGATCGTGGCCCGGATCGCGCCGGGGGGATCGCTCGGGGCGATCACGCTGAACCCGGAGCTCGAGGGCGAGCTGCACGAACGTGTCCGCGACATCGACGGCCAGCTGCAGCTGGTGCTCGAACCGGCCCGGCTCGCCCCGATGCTCGCCGAGGCCGCCCAGTTGTCCAACGACGCCGGCCAGCTGCCGGCCGCGATCGTCGTCGGTGCGCTGCTGCGCCGGCCGCTGTCGCGGGCCATGACCACCGCAGGGATCAACCTGCCGGTCCTGGCCTACCCCGAACTGCCTGCCCACGCCAACCTCTCCGTGATCGGATTCATCGGTGCTGCGCATGTCGATGCTTGAGAAGCCCCAGACCACCGCCGAGACCGCCGACGCCGGCACGACCGCGGTGCTCGACGCACCCGTCGCCGGTGCGACCGATGTCGTCGAGGCGGCCACCACCGAGGCGGCGATCGCCGAGGTGCACCGGCGACTCGGCCCCGACGCCCGCATCCTCGACGCACGTCGGGTGCTGCGTGGCGGCATCGGTGGGTTCTTCGCCAAGGA
>CAYTLZ010000189.1:0-6804 GCA_964438785.1 uncultured Actinomycetota bacterium
GATGTACGTCCTCGGGGACATGACCTACAACCACGGCTACCGCTACTTCAACTGGCTGATCGACGTCCCGCTGCTGCTCACGCAGAGCTTCTTCGTGCTGAACATCGCGAAGAAGGACCTGCTCGGGTACCGCCTCAAGCTCGGTGGTGCCGGTGCGCTGATGGTGATCCTCGGCTACGTCGGCCAGTTCTACGAGGTCGTCGACCCGCTCGGCGCCCTGCTGATCTGGGGTATCGCCGCCACCGTCCCGTTCATCTACTTCACCGCCATCTTCTGGCGTCTGACCGGTGAGTCGCTGAGCTACCTGCCCGCCGAGGCCGCCGCGACCATGAAGAACATCCGCTACCTGTTCATGTTCTCGTGGAACCTCTACATCGTCGCCTACGTCGTGCCGATGTTCGGTGACTTCGGCCAGAGCGCCGAGGGTGCGATCACCCGGACCTGGCTGTTCACGATCGCCGACGTCCTGTCGAAGATCATCTACGGCATCATGCTCGGCAAGGTCGCCACGGTCCGCTCGGTGGCCGAGGGCTACGAGGTCGAGGGCTACGAGGACGTCGTCGCCAAGTAGGACACGTCTCACGAGCACCATCGCGACGCCGCCACCCGCACGTGCGGGTGGCGGCGTCGTCGTATCCGGCCCGACTACCGTGGCCGCCCCCGTGTCCGTCGGAGCCCAGACCGTCATGCCGTCATGATCCACGCCGTGCTGGGTCCGACCGCCTCCGGCAAGTCCGCCGTGGCGATGCAGCGTGCGCAGGCCATGATCGCCGCCGGTGCCCCCGTCGAGATCGTCGCCGTCGATGCCTTCACGCTCTATCGCGGCATGGACATCGGGACGGCCAAGCCCACCATGCACGAGCGTGCCCTGGTGCCCCATCACCTCGTCGACGTGCTCGACGCCGACGCGGACGTCAGTGTCGCCTGGTTCCAGACCGAGGCCCGTCGAGTCATCGGTGAGTTGCGCGCACGCGGCCGGACGCCGCTGCTCGTCGGTGGATCCGGGCTGTACTGGCGGGCCGTCGTCGACGATCTCCGGTTCCCGCCGACGGATCCGGCCGTCCGGGCCGCGCTCGAGCAGCGCTATCTGGCGCGACCCGCCGAGGCCCACGACCACCTGCGCGAGCTCGACCCCCAGGCGGCCCGGCGCATCGACCCGGCGAATGTGCGTCGCACCGTCCGGGCGCTGGAGGTCGTGGAACTCACCGGCGAGACGTTCTCCGCGTTCCAGCAGGGCTGGGACACCCCGGCACCGGGCTTCGAGGACATCGAGGTGACCTACCTCGAACCGGCGACCGAGGTGCTGCGGACGCGGATCCATGAGCGCGCCGCCGCCATGGTGCAGGCCGGTCTGCTCGCCGAAGCGGCGACGCTGCGGGCCGAGCGGACCCTGTCACCGACCGCCGCGCAGGCCATCGGCTACGCCGAAGCGTTCGCCGTGCTCGATGGTGCGCTGGACGAGGCCGAGCTGGCCAGCCGGATCGCGACCCGCACGTGGCGGTACGCCAAACGGCAACGCAGCTGGTTCCGGGCCGACGCACGCTGTGTGCCGGACACCGGCGACCGGCCCGACTGACCACGCCCTACCCTGGCACGGATGGACATCACCCTGGCGCACGGCACCGGCAACGACGTCGTCGTCATCGCCGATCTCGACGATGCCGACGACCCGCCCGCCACGGTGCACCGCATCGACGTCCTCGGCGCGCCGGCATGGTCCATCGGCGAGGTGGCACCCTGGCCATTGCACACACCGCGCCGGGATCGGTCATGATGACGGGTCTCGCGACCACTATCGCCACGGCCACGATCGACGGCCGGTGGCTACGGTTCGCCCGACAGGGCGAGCTGGAGGACGACACACCCTGAGTACCGAGCCGCGCAGCACCTCATCCGAGCCCGACGACGTCACGGCATCGTCCGGTGAGCCGACCCCCGCCCCGGGTGGCGAACCGCTCGGTCGCGCCGCACGACGGCGCCGCGACCGCGACGTCATCGAGGACGGCGCACCCCGTGAGGGCGTCGACATCATCCGCCGCGTCGAACGCGCCGTGATCGTCGGGGTCGAGTTGCCCGGGCGGACCGCGCAGGAGACCGACGCCTCCCTGGACGAACTCGAACGGCTGGTCGACACCGCCGGCGGCGAGGTCGTCGAACGCGTCGTGCAACGCCGCGGGGCACCGGAACCGGCGACCTTCATCGGTGGCGGCAAGGTCGCCGAGTTGCGCGAACTGGTCAAACAGGTCGGCGCGGACGCGGTGATCTTCGACGAGGATCTCGCCCCGGCGCAGCAGCGCAACCTGGAGGAGGGCATCCGGCAGAAGGTGCTCGACCGGACCATCGTCATCCTGGACATCTTCGCCCAGCACGCCACCTCGCGCGAGGGCAAGGCCCAGGTCGAACTCGCGCAGCTCAACTACCTGCTGCCGCGTCTGCGCGGGTGGGGGACGGCGCTGTCGCGGCAGGCCGGTGGTCGCACCGCCGGCGGTGCCGGTATCGGTGGCCGCGGTCCGGGTGAGACCCAGCTGGAGGTCGATCGGCGGCGGATCATGCGTCGGATCTCCAAACTACGCCGTGACCTGGCCGGTTTCGCGAAGATCCGTGAGACCAAGGCCAGCGAACGGGAACGCAACCGGGTGCAGGTGGTCGCCCTGGTCGGTTACACGAATGCGGGCAAGTCGTCGTTGCTCAACCGGATCACCGGTTCCAGCGCCAAGGTCGAGGACCGACTGTTCGCGACGCTGGACACCACCGTGCGTCGGCTGCCGCTCGAGGACGGCCGGGACATCGTGCTGACCGACACCGTCGGGTTCGTGCGCAAGCTCCCGCACGGCCTCGTCGAGGCGTTCAAGTCCACGTTGGAGGAGTCCACGCGTGCGGACCTGCTGCTCCATGTGGTCGATGCCTCCCATCCGGAGGCCGAGGCACACATCGTGGCCGTGCACGAGGTGCTCGAGGAGATCGGTGCGGACGAGGTCCCGGCACAACTGGTGCTCAACAAGGCCGACGCCGCCGCCCCGGCGGTGGTCGACGCGCTCGCGCGTCGGGTCCAGGTCGAGCTCGGTGTCGACCCGGTCGTGGTCTCCGCCCACAGTGGTCTCGGGATCGAGGAGCTGGTCGAGCGCATCACGCTGCGGCTGCCCTCCCAGCGGGTCCGGGTGGAGGGGCACGTGCCCTACCGCCGGCAGGACCTGGTCGCCCTGGCCCACCGGCGCGGCACCGTGGTCAAGGAGGCGCACACCGACACCGGCACGGAGCTGATCGCCGACGTCGACGTCGACACGGCCGTCGAGATGCGCGAGTTCCTCGACGAGGACCCACTGGCGGGCGAGCCCGAGCACTGGGAGCGCACCAGCACGCCGTGACCTCCGCCGTCGAGCGGTCGGCATGTCACCCCCCGGCGGTACCGTGTTTCACGCATGGCAGTCGCCGTGCAACGCAGGGTGAGCTTTCCGCCCGGCGGTTTCGCAGAGATGTTCCGCAGACATGTGCCGCGGGGCCGTCCTGCGGGCCGTGCTGCGGGGTGTCCGCAACGCTGCGACGCACGTCGTCGATCAGGGCCCCGATCGGGGACGGGACGTGGAACATGGTGCAGAGGTGAACGCGGGTGAGGACGAACGCCTCCGGGCGTTGGCGGAGAGCGGGCCACGGCTCGCGGCCGCCGCTGATTTCGCCGAGTTGTGCACGCTCGGCGCGGCGTTGGGGCGTCGTGTGGTCCAGGCAACGAGCGCGTCGATCGCCCGGGTCGAACCCGACCTCGGTCGTCTGCGGGTGCTGCGCAATGCCGGCGAGCTGGCGGCGTGGGAGGAACCGGCACCGACCGACGAGACCTACGACCTGGCCGACTTCCCGTTGCTGTCGGTGCGCGCGGAGCAGGCGCGCCCGTGGTTCGGGGATCTCGGTGACACCGCGACCGGTGAGGCCCACCAGGGGTTGCTCCGCGCCATGGGCATGTACTCCTCGATCTCGATTCCGCTGGTGTCGGGTTCCCGGGTCTGGGGCGAACTCGGCGCCGCACGGCGCGAGGGTCTGGCCCCCTACGCCCCGATCGACGTGGCTGCGGGCGAGACCTTCGCCGCCCTGTTCGTGGCCAACCTGCAACGGCTCGACGAGGCGGACGAGTTGCGTCGTCTGGCCTTCCACGACGCGTTGACGGGACTCGGGAACCGCCGCGCGCTCGACGACCGGCTCGAATCGGTGTTCGCCACCCGCGCCGATGCATCCCGGCGGGTGGCGGTCATCCTGTCGGACGTGGACGGGCTCAAGCGGGTCAACGACCATCACGGGCACGAGATCGGCGACCAGGTGCTACGCGAGGTGGCCGCGCGGCTGTCGCGGGTGGTCGGGTCCTATCCGGAGGCGCTGGCCGTCCGCCTCGGTGGCGACGAGTTCGCGATCGTGCTCATCGACGTCGACGATGCCGAGGTGGACCGGCTGACCCGGAGCATCGCCACCGACGCGCTCGACCTGCCCTTCGGTGCGGGCCTGTCCTGCGGCTGGTCATCGGTCGCGCCCCGCATCGAGGATGCAGCGGATGCCGCCGGGACGGCACGGGGACTGCTGCGTCTGGCTGATGCCGCCCAGTACCGCGCCAAGCGCCACGGACGTTACGGAGGTCACAGCGAGCGCATCGAACGTCGGCGCGACGGGGCTGCTCCCGAGCAGGCGGCGAGTCTGACCCGACGGGTGCTCACCCAGTTCCACGGGCTCGACGACGTCGCCGAGCGGCTGGTGACCCTCGCGTTCGCGTGTCGGGAAGCGCTCGACGGCTCGGGGAGTGCGGTGTCGGTGTGTGTCGACGGCGGTCCACTGGTCGTAGTCGGCACCACCGCTGACGATCGCCACGAAGGGGACACCCATCGTCGGATCGACCTGGGCACCACCTACGACCTGGGTCACTACCCGGCGACCCGTGCGGTCCTCGCCGGCGGGGCGATGTACGCGGACCTCGATGAGGGCGATCGCGACGAACGGGCCCGGCTCGCTGCGTGGGGTCACGACCGGGTCGTCGTGGTCGGTGTACGGCAGGATGCGCACGTGGCCTGGCTGCTCGAGGTGTTCGGTGACGCGCTCAGCAGTCCCCTACGCCCCCATGCGGCACTGATCGAGGCGCTGACGGTGTTGGCGATCCGCGGTGGTCACCCGCCCACCCGGGAGCAGGTGCTGGATCTCGTTGCTGCCTGCATCGGCCGCGTGACCTGACCAGCCGGGAGGGGAGACCGCCGCCGCGATCCACGTCCCAGCGACCCATGTCGCGTGGACCCCTGGTCGTCGTGGACACCTGGTCGCCGCGGAGGCGTCGCAGCGGCCAGGTCGGCTCAGCGGACGCTGCGCATCACGGTGACGACCTTGCCCATGATCGTCGCGTCCTGCTCGCTGCTGACCGGGATCGGGCTGAACGCCTCGTTCGCCGGATCGAGGAAGACCTCGCCGGCGCGGGTGCGACGGAAGAACTTCACGGTCGCCTCACCGTCGATGAGCGCAGCGCACATCTCGCCCTGCTCGACCCGCGGCTGTTCGCGGATGACGACCAGGTCCCCGTCGAGCACCCCGGCGTCGATCATCGACTCCCCGCGGACCCGGAGCATGAACAGTGCGCCGTCACCCACCAGCTGCTTGGGCAGGGTGAGCATCTCCTCGACGTGTTCCTCGGCCAGGATCGGACCGCCGGCGGCGATCTCACCCACCAACGGCACGTTGCGACCCGGCCCGGGGCGCACGGCGAGGTCGGTGTCGGGATCGCGGCCGAGTTCGAGGGCGCGCGGCTTGGTCGGATCGCGGCGCAGGTAGCCGCGCTTCTCGAGCAGCTCGAGCTGCGCATGCACCGACGACGGGGAGCGCAGGCCGACGGCGTCGCCGATCTCGCGGACCGACGGCGGGTAGCCGTGTTCGGCGACGTGCGCGTGGATCATCTCCAGGATGCCGCGCTGACGGTCGGTCAGCGGTGCCGCGGCGGAGGTGTCGGTGTCGGGTGTGTCGCTCACGGGTGGGCCTCCTGCATCGGCTGGCTGCAGCACGGTGGCTGGGTCGCGCCAGCTGAATCGATCGAAACGGCGGTCGGTCGATGGCGGGTCCGAACGGGCGTTCGCCGCGCACCAACCGTAGCAGGCGGGCTACCCGCTCGCGAACACCCGTTCGCCTGCCCCGGTGGCGATGGCCGTCGGCCTCCGGAGTTGACCGGAGAACGTGCGTTCGGTTTACTCGAGCGAACGCCCGTTCGGCGAACGCCCGTTCGTGCCGGTGCCGCCCACCACCCGTCGTCAGGACCCGCCATGACCGCGACCAACCACCACGTCACCCGGGTCGCCGCGATCCTCGTGCTCGTCGCCCTGGCGTTTCTGTTGACCGTCGGGCTCGGTCGGGTCGGTGCCGAGGCGGAGCTGGCCGACCCGGTGGCGGGGCATGCGGTGGTCGAGCCCGGCGGTTCGTTGTGGGCCGTCGCGGTCGACACTGCTCCGGCCGGGGTCGACCCGCGGGCACAGCTCGAGGCCATCCGTGCGCTCAACGGCATCGTCGGTTCCGACGTCGACGCCTGGACGGTGGTCCTGCTCCCGGCCCGCTGACCAGGCCACGATCGCCCGGCGGGTTCGCGGCTCAGGAGGCGACGTCGCGGCCCGGTGGCTGCGGTGTGGCGGGCTTGGGCGGTGCGTCCTTCGCCAGCCGCCGCGGCACCGGGTTCTTCGCCAGCGTGGAGAGTTCCTGCTCGAAGTCCTCGGGCCCCTGGAAGTCCTTGTAGACCGACGCGAAGCGGACGTAGGCGACCGGGTCGAGCTCCCGCAGCGCCGTCAACACCTCGAACCCGAC
>CAYTLZ010000190.1:0-6759 GCA_964438785.1 uncultured Actinomycetota bacterium
CGAAGTCCGAGGACCTGCGCACCCAGCCGATGTCGCCCTACGCGGTGTCCAAGCTGGCCACCGAGCAGTACGCGCTGGCGTACGGCGCATGTTTCGCGCTGCCGGTGCTGCCCCTGCGCTTCTTCAACGTCTACGGCCCCCTACAGGCACCCGGACACGCCTACGCC
The DNA here is from genome assembly GCA_964438785.1 of uncultured Actinomycetota bacterium. GTDB lineage: Bacteria > Actinomycetota > Nitriliruptoria > Nitriliruptorales > Nitriliruptoraceae > PWLR01. Next base: position 168 of record CAYTLZ010000190.1, read on the forward strand.
GCTGCGCTGCCGGTGTTCCTCGACCACGCCCTGCAGGGCCTCCCGATACCGATCGACGGCGACGGCGAGCAGACCCGCGACTTCACCTACGTCGGCTCCGTTACCGCTGCGATCGCCACAGCGGTGGAGCGTGGGCTCACCAGCCACGAACCGATCAACCTCGCCTTCGGGACGCGGCGCAGCATCCTGGACGCGCTCGACGCCCTCGAGCAGCAGCTCGGCGTGGAGCTCGAGCGTCAGCACCGCCCTCCACGTGCCGGTGACGTGCGCCACTCGCAGGCCGACGGCTCGCGGCTGCGCGCGCTCCTGCCCGACCTGGAGCCCGAGCCCTTCGAGGTCGGGCTCGGCGCGACGATCGACTGGTTCGTCGACCTGCCCGCCTACGCCGACAGCGAGGTGGCGGACAAGGTCCGCGCGGCGCGGGCTGTCGGCTGAGCCGTGGCCACTGCCGGGCCACTGCCCGGCCACTGCCGAGCCACCGCTCCGAAGCACCTGCAGCTACCCGCCAGCGCCGGTGCGGTGCGCGCACGACGGTGTCGCGGTCGCCGCAACCAGCAGCCGGACGCCCCATTCGGGCTCCTACGGCACCCTCGTGGGCCGTTCCGTACCTCCCGGCGATCGGGCGCCACCGTCCGCGGACACCGCGAACATCACTGTCTGTAGCGTCGGCGTGCCGCCGTGTCATCGTGTGCGAGACTGCACCGCAGACACCGAGAGCCCCTCTGTACAGTACAACCACAGAGCGTTGGGCTTTCGAGATGGGGCAGGTCCTGGGGCCGTCGCCGTCCGTTGACGTCGAACCGGAACAAGGAACCGACATGCGCACGAGACGGCTCGCCGCGGCCACGGTCGCCATCGTCGCGCTGCTCGTCGGCCTGCTCGCGGTTCCCGCGTCGGCGCAGCCGGTGCCGGAGGGGTTCAACGACCTGCAGGCGGCGGCCGACTCGCTCATCGACTACCTCGAGGCTGAGGTACCGGAAGAGGACCGCGACGCCAGCACCGTCCGGATCAACGGCACCGCGTTCCCCGTGAACGAACTCCTGGAGGAGTTGCGGGACGTGAGCGACCTGCAGCCCGGTACCGAGCTTGCGGCCTGGATCCTCGAGAGCGTCTCGATCTACGCGGTTGCGGTGCTACCCGAGGTCGTCGAGGTCCTGCCCGAGGTCGGTGAAGGAACGCCGGAGCCGGAGGGGGCTCAGGATGAGCCCGACGATGAGCCCGAGGTCGCCGGCATCAGCTTGACCCGGCCCCCGGAGGTCCTGGGTACGAGCCTGCCGATGACCGGTGCGGACATCGCGGTCCTCGCGCTGTTCGGTGCGGTGTTCCTGAGCCTCGGTGTGCTGGCGGTCCGCCGGACCCGACCGAAGGTGTCCGAGCCCCGGTGACCGACGACGAGTCCACGGGTCCGGCCGCCGATCCCACCACCGACCCGGCAACCGCCCCCCCAGCGCAGCCAGCGCAGCCCCGAGGCATCTCTCCGCGCACGCAGCTGACGGCGCGCATCCTCCTGGCCGTGCTGGTGTTCGGCACGCTCGGGGTGGCCCTCTCCGTCGCCGTGGACCTGTTCTCCGTCCGCGGCGACCTGCGCGAGGCACAGGCCGCGGTCCGCGAGGTCCGTGCATCGCTCGGCGACGTCGACCTCGATGGCAGCCGGGCCTCCCTCGCACAGGCCGAGGAACGCATCGCCAACGCGGAGCGCCGCAGCGGCCGGGTCACGTGGACGATCGCCGCGAACATGCCGATCGCCGGCCCGACGGTGGAGACGACCCGCCAGGTCGTCGAGGTGGCAGCGGCTGCGGTGGACGTCGCGAGGATCGCCCTGCGCGACGGCAGCGAGCTGCTGTCCGAGGGCCTGGAGCTCGCCGTCGATGATGGACGGGTCGATCTCACGCCGCTGTTCGCCGCCCAGGAGCTGGTCGCGGAGCTGCCGGTGGAGCGCATGCGCCTCGCGCAACAGGACCTGCAGGAACCGCCGCGCGCATGGGTCCCCGACGAGGTGCTCGAGGGTCGGACGGTGGTGCTCGACCTCGCCGATGAGACCGTGGAACTGCTGACCCTGGCGGAGTCGCTCACCGCGGCTCTGCCCGGCTTCCTCGGTGCGGATGAGCCGCGGCGCTACTTCGTGGCCGTGCAGACCTCGGCGGAGCTGCGGGGGACGGGGGGCCTGATCGGGTACTGGGGTGTGCTCGGTGTGGACGCCGGGCAGGTCACCTTCGGGCAGGGCGAGGCCTTCGACCCCTTCGACGCCACGGAGGCTCCGGAAGGGGAGACCCGCACCCAGCGGATCAGCGGGATCGGGTTGTCCTTCGAGAACCCGCCGGTGGTCGACACGGAGTTCCTCGGCCGTTACTCCGCGGTGTCAGCGGCGCGCTCGTTCCCCAACATCAACCTGGACCCGGACTCGCCGACGGTGTCCCGGGCGATCCTGGAGCTGTTCGAGTTCCAGACCGGTGAGCGGCTCGATGGGGTGATCCTGCTCGATCCCGTCGGCCTGGAGGCGCTGCTGCGTGCGACCGGTGACGAGTTGCGGGTGCCGGAGGGTCTCCTCGCCGGGTTCGGCTACGACGCGGGCCTGCCCACCGCCGACTTCGCACGCTTCGTCACCGACGACGTTTACGACGTGCTCGGTTTCGACCGCAGCGACGAGCGCAACGACCTGCTCCGCGAGCTCGGCGACGCCGCGCTGCTCCAGGTGGTCTCCGGCGGCTGGAGCGGTGAGGCGATGGTCGGTGCGGTGGCCGCCGCCAGCACCCAGCGGAACCTGCAGGTCTACAGCGCGGACGAGCAGGTCCAGGCGGCCTTCGATGCGATCGATGTGACCGGCTCGCTGCGTGCCAGCGCGGAGGTCGACCGCTTCGCTGTGACCGCGAACAACGTGGTGGGCGGCAAGCAGGACGTGCACCTCGGACACCGCTTCGCCTTCGATATCGAACTGGCGGGCCTGACCCTGCACGACGACGACCGGGTGGCGGCGGACCGTGCGACGACCCTGTCGGTGGAGGTCGACAACCCCCTGCCCAGCGAGGGCCGCGACCCGTACGTGATCGGCAACTGCTTCCTACCGGAGGGCCGGTGGCGCTGCTTCGAGGGGGAGCCGGGCTACAACCGGACCTGGTTCAGCCTGTGGTCGGCGCCCACGGCCGAGGCGAGCTGGTTCACGAGCGACGACGACGCCGTGACACCCCGGTTGTCGGGTTCCTTCCGGGATCTCAGGGTGATCGATCACTTCCACCTGACCCCGCCCCAGAGCGCAGCGGGGTTCCAGACCCACCTGACGGGTCCGGTGTGGCTGGAGCGCGAGCCGGAGGCGCTGGTCTACACCTTCGAGTGGTGGCGCCAGTCCAAGGCGATCCCCGACCTGCTGGAGGTCAGCATCGCCCCACCGCCGGACTGGGCGATCGGCGACGTCGAGGTGGTGGGTGGCGGCAGTGGCCGCGGGCTGGGCGTGCACGGCGACGGCGAGGAGCTGAACGCCGAGGTGGTGGACGGGGTCGCGCAGGTGCGTGGGACGGTCACCGCCGACACGCAGGTGCGCGTCCGGTTGGTCGACCCCGAGCAGCAGCAGGCCACGGACTGACGGGCGGTCACTCCCCGCGGTAGGCCGCCTCGAGCTGCGGGAGGACGTTGGCGGGGTGGTAACGCTGCACGGCTTCGCGCCCCCGCTCGCCGAGCTCGCGTCGCAGGTCCGGATCGTCGGCCAACCGGGCGATCGCTGCGGCGGCGGCCTCCACGTCGTCTACGGGGAACAGCAGCCCGGCGCCGGGTTCGCCGATCAGTTCGCGGTAGGCGGGGATGTCGCTGGCCACCACGGGCAGGCCGTTCATCATCGCCTCCGCAGCGATCCGACCGAAGGACTCCGACCGTGACGGGCACAGTACGACGTCCGCGTTCGCGTACACGGCCGCGATCTCGGTGCTTCGCCCCGGCAGGCTCATCGGTACCTGCTCACTGGCCGCATCCAGGGCCTCCCACGGACCGCGCAGTTCCACCGGGGTGTGCGGGTCGGGTGGCGCGACGTAGAGGTCGAAGCGCACGTCCTGACGGTCCAGGGTCAGGGCGATGGGGGCCAGCAGGTCGAAGCCCTTGTGCTGGACCGCCAGCCCGAGGTAGGCGACCCGGGTGCCGGGTGGTCCCTCGCCCCGGTCACCGACGACGTCCGCCGGGTCGATCGGGTTCATCACCACCCCGACCCGCGCAGGATCGATGCCGAGGGTGTCGACCAGGGTGTCCCGGGCGACCTCAGACACGACGAACCAGCGCACCCGGTCCCCGGCTCGGCGCCACCACCAGCGCAGGATCCCTGCGGTGGGGCTCGAGCGCGCGGTGTGGGCCCACATCACGATGGGCACGCCGGACACCAGGTTCGCCAGGGCGGCGAGGTTGAGGTCGGTCTGCCCGTTGGCGTGCAGGGCGACGAGGTGGTGGCGGTGCCGGCGGGTGTAGCGGGCGAGATGCAGCGCCGCACGCAGGCGGGACCACCGCCGGTTGCGGCGGGTCCAGGGCATCGGCTCCACGTGCTCCACGATCCCGCGACGTCGGGCGAGCCGGTCGACGTCACCCGGCGGCACGAAGAGGACCCTGTCCAGGCTGTCGCTGAGGTTGCCGAGCACCGACAGCAGGCTCCGCGCGGGCCCACCGATGCCGACCGACATGCTGATGAACAGCACCGTGTCGCGGTGCGGGGCGAAGCCGCTGGCGGTGTCTGCAGAGCTCATCTCGATCCCTCAGGTGCTCGACCCTCGGCGGAGGCCTGATCGGCGAACCGCTTGGCGTCGCTGACCGCGCTGCGGTAGCGGCGGTGGGTGCGATACAGGGCGGGGAGTCTCGGCAGGATGCGCGGATGCCGGGCCACGATGGCGGCGGCCTGCAGAGGTCGGCGGCTGCGGAGAGCGCCTCTGAGCTCCTCGAAGGGTTGTGCACGTTGCACCTCGTCGAGGTGCCGCGCGATGGAGGCGCGCAGGTCGGGGGGCATCCGGTCATCGTCGGCCAGTGGTGCCAGCGCGGCGAGGCGGTCGCAGTAGCGCTCCGTTGAGGTCGTGAGTGAGCCCTCCTGGACAGCGTAGAGGTAGTGCGGATCGCGGAGCCGGACGAAACGTGCCCGGTCAGCGCGCAGCAGGAGCAGCAGGAAGGCGATGTCCTCGGCGGAGATGACACCCACGGGGTACCGGGCCTGTGAGGTCTCGAGGAGCTCGCGGCTGAAGAAGGGGCTGCCGCCTGCGCCCGTCTGGAGGACCTGCGCGGGCGCGATCACGCTGTGGCCCACCGGGATCGTCTCCGGGATCTGCTCGAGTGGGACGAAACCCTGCTCCGAGTGCGCGACCCGCAAGGAGCGATCGGCGAGCACACACCATGGGTCGAGCTGCTCGGCCAGTCCGTGCAGGCGTTCGAGGCGGTTGGGGAGGAAGGCGTCGTCAGCGTCGAGCACGGCCATCCACGCGCCGCGGGAAGCAGCGATGGCGGCGTTGCCGGATCCTGTCAAGCATGGTGAGACAAGATCTTCAGGGAACTACTGAGCCGGTTGGGGCGTCCCGGCGGGGTCGTCGTCGGGCCGGTTGATCCAGGCGGCGTCGGCGAGCGTGGGTGGTTGGGGTGGCTTGTTGACGAACCGTTCGGGGTTGGCGGTGTAGGCGGCGTCGAGGACTGATCGGTCCCGTTGCGTGTGGGGCGCTTGTGTCTCAGATTGCCGCTTGTAGCTGATGTTCCTGGTGTGTTGCTTGTGTCGTGGAAGTCGTTGGTATCGGCCCAGCTGTTCCGCGACTTGAGTCTTGCGGAGTGATTGGTCCCGGGCCGTGCGATTTCCACTGTGGAATGGCCTCGAGGGCCCGCGACGCTACATCGCAGGAAGTGGGCGGACGACGCCAATGAGTGACAGACGGTTCCTGCCGGCAGATGTCATGTCGTCGGTATTCACCCATCGGAGTTACTCATGCCCACCCTTCGACTGCGCAGCTGGACGTCAGCGATCGCGTTCGTCGCCGTCGCTGCGCTACTCATCCCCCTGCCCACGATGGTTGGCCCGTCCGCTGCGGCCGATCGGGGCGCCGGACCGGATCTGGCGGCTGACGTCATCCCCAACCACTACATCGTCACCGTGAAGGACGGCTTCGACGCCCGCGAGGTCGCCGAGGACTACCGCGCGATCGGTGCCGGGGTCAACCACGTCTACGAGTCCGCGATCGACGGGTTCGCAGCACGGATCCCGCCTGGCATCGTCCGCCAGCTCACCCGCGATGGTCGGATCGCTGCGCTCGAGCCGGATCGCACGGCCTACACGCAACAGACCACCCAGACCTCCGCAACCTGGGGCTTGGACCGGATCGACCAGCGTGGACTGCCGCTCGACGGCAAGTACTCGTACGCCGCGACGGGCCAAGGGGTCCGTGCCTACGTGCTGGACACGGGCGTGCGCTCCACCCACGTCGAGTTCGGCGGGCGCGTCGTCAGCGGGTTCGACGCCGTCAGCGGATCGAGCACCGAGGACTGCCACAGTCACGGCACCCACGTCGCCGGGACGGTCGCCGGGTCAGTCTACGGCGCGGCGAAGGCCGTCACGATCGTGCCGGTCCGGGTGATGCGCTGCGACGGGTCGGGT
>CAYTLZ010000191.1:0-6716 GCA_964438785.1 uncultured Actinomycetota bacterium
GTCCGATCTACTGGGGCGAGCCGGGGACCAACGGGCAGCACTCCTTCTACCAACTGATCCACCAGGGGACGAGACTGGTCCCGTGTGACTTCATCGGGTTCGCGGATCCGCTGCACCCGATCGGCGATCATCACGACATCCTGATGTCGAACGTCTTCGCCCAGGCCGAGGCGTTGGCGTTCGGCAAGACCGCCGACGAGGTGGCCGCGGAGGGCACGCCCGACTGGCTCGTGCCGCACCGGACGTTCGAGGGGAACCATCCCAGTACGGTCATCCTGGCCGAGCGGCTCACGCCCAACAGCCTCGGCAAACTCGTGGCGCTCTACGAGCACAGCGTCTTCACCCAGGGCGTGATCTGGAACATCGACTCGTTCGACCAGTGGGGCGTGGAGCTCGGCAAGGTGCTGGCCAAGCGCATCGTGGGGGAGCTGACCTCCGACGACCCGGTCGAGCTCGACCACGACAGCTCGACCAACGCGCTGATCCGCCGCTACCGGGCGCTGCGTGGCAGGAGCTGAGCCGAATCACCGGCGATGACCGCATCGGGGGCGAGCGCCGCACGGATGGCGTGTGGCACCGGGGCCGAGCGCCCGGCGTGGGAGCCGTTGCCCCCTAGCATCCCCAGCATCCCCGAAAGCAGGAGACGCGCGTGGGCGACACGGTCGGTGACTGGATCAACCTGGTGCACGGGGCCTATCCACCGGCCCATGCCGCCGCCTGGGACCGGGTCGGGTTGCAGGTGGGCGACCCCGACTGGCCGGTCGAACGGGTCCTGGTCGGCCTGGATGTGACCCGTGAGGTCGTCGCCGAGGCCGCCGATGGGCCGCCCACCCTGCTGCTGGCCCACCATCCGCTGCTGTTCCGGCCACTGGACCGGCTGACACCGGGCACCGCCGCCGGTGCCAGCGCTCTGGCGGCGGCACGGGCCGGCGTCGCCGTCGCCGCCGCCCACACCAACCTCGATGTCGCCCGCGACGGCGCGGGGACGTCCGATCCGGTGGCCCGGACGCTGGGTCTGCTCGACGTCGAGCCGCTCACCAGCGAGGTCCGCGCCTCCGCGCGCAGCAAGCTGGTCACCTTCGTCCCGCCGGCTGCCGTGGACGACGTCATCGACGCGATCAGTGCGGCGGGCGCGGGCCGCATCGGCGACTACGAACGCTGCACCTTCCGGGTGCGTGGGACGGGGACCTTCCGGGCGATGGCCGGCGCGGACCCGTTCAGCGGGCCCGGCATCGGCGCGGACGCGAGCGAGGCCGAGGACCGGCTCGAGGTCGAGGTGCCGACGGACCGCGCGGGCGCGGCGATCCGGGCGCTGCAGGGGGCCCATCCCTACGAGGAGGTCGCCTACGACCTCGTCGCGCTGCAGGACGGGGCCACGGTCGGTTTCGGCAACGTGGGACGGCTCCCTGCGCCCCGGACGCTGGCCGACATCGCCGCGTCGCTGCGCAGCGACCTGCCGGCTCCGCACCTGCGGGTCGCGGGGGTGCCCGAGCGGCCCATCGAGCGCGTCGCGACCGTCGGCGGTGCCGGCGACGGTCTGATCGGTGCCGCGCTCGGGGCCGGGGTCGATCTGTACGTCACCGGTGATCTGCGTCACCACGTCACCCTGGATGCGCTCGAGCAGGGCCTCGCCCTGATCGACGCCGGCCACCACGCCACCGAGGTCGCCGCCATGCCCCACTGGATCGAGCGACTGGCCGCGCTGGCCACCGATGTGCCGCTGGTGGCCCCGGTGGTAGCGTCGCAGGTCCCGACCGACCCGTGGAGATGAGCGTGACCGAGGTTGATGCCGATCAGCTCGATCGCCTGCTCGATCTCCAGAGCACCGACAGCCAGATCCGTCGCATCCAGCACCAGCTCGACGACCTGCCCGCCCAGCAGCTGCTGGCCGCCGCCACGGAGCGGATCGGGGAGCTCGAACGTGATCACGCCGACGCGCGGGTCGAACTCGACCGGGCCGGTGCCCGGCAACGCCAGCTCGAGCGTGAGGTCGACGTGCTGACCCAGCGCCGCGACGCGGAACGTCTGCGGCTCTACGACGGCTCGGTCGTCAACGCCCGCGAGCTGAAGGCCGTCGAGGCCGAGATCGAGACGACCGAGCGAAGGATCAGCGACCACGAGGAACAGCTGCTCGAGGTGCTCGAGGAGGTCGAGGCGCTGGAGGGGACCGTGGAGGGCATCGAGCAGGCCCAGCAGGCCGTGCAGCAGCGGGTCGAGGAGTTGACCGTCGAACGGGACACCTCGGCCAAGGAACTGATCGCCCAGCAGGCCGAGCTCGGCGCGCAGCGGGACGCGCAGGTCGCGGCGATCGCACCGGAACTGCTCCAGCGCTACGAGCAGGCGGCCGAACGGGCCGGAGGCACCGGCGTCGGCAAGCTGGTCGACAACTCGTGCACCGCCTGCCGCGTCCAGATGTCGCGGGCGGACGTCGGCGAGTTGTACGCCGGACCGCCGCTGACGACCTGTCCCCAGTGTCGCCGGCTGCTGGTCGTCCCGGCGTGAGGGTCTTCGGTCCCGATGGCCGCGCATGGACGATCGCGCGACGACCACAGCCCGCGTCCGTGCTGGCGTGGGTCAACCCCCAGGCCGACTGGGTGGTCGAGGCCGCGGCCGAGGACGACGAACGCCGGCGCTGGCGTGCCGCCGGCCGACGAGCCGCCGCCAGCCTGACCGAGCAGGTGGGCCTGGCGCTGCGGACCGGCGCGCAGGGCCCCGCCGGGGAACTCCCGCCCGATCCGACCGACGACACGGACCCGTCGACCGGTGATCCCGACCACCGGTGAGGCCGGGTCCGACCCGGCGACCACTCAGACGACCTCTCCGTCCGCCATGCCGATGCGGTCCATCCCGGCGGTCTTGGCCCGCTCCTTGGCCCGGTCCGCGGCTCGCAGCACCGTGACCTCGTCGTCACCGTCGTCGGGGAACCGGGCCACCCCGTAGGCGGCGTGCACCTCGAAGCGTTCGCCGTCGGGCAGCGTCACCAGTTCGTGCTGCAGGCGTTCGATGACGGCGTCGATGATCTCCCGTGCCCGGGTCTGATCCGCCCCGACCAGCGCGATCGCGACCTCGTCGCTGCCCAGCCGTGACGCGCGCACCTGGGGTCCGGCACTCCGCCGCAGCACATGGGCCAGCGCCCGCATCGCCTCCGTGCCCGTCGGGTGCCCGTAGCGCTCGTTGAGGGCGCGCATGCCGCGGATGTCGGCGAGCACGATGGTGAAGTGTTCATCGCGGCCACGGAGCCGTTGCAGGTGGTCGTAGAAGGAGCGCACGTTCAGCAGACCGGTGACCGGATCCTCGTTCGCGGCGCGCTGCATGGCCTGGCCGCGCTGGCGTTCGACCTGCTGGCCCGCCATCCCCACGAGCGCGATCCCGGGCAGGACCAGGGACCGGACCGCCATGCCGGGGATGGCGCTCGCGCCGACGCCGATGACCAGATCGACGGCGAGGTGGCCCGCGGCCGCCAGGCCGGCGAGCACCAGCGGCGATCGGCCGCCTCCCGCCAGGCCGGCGAACAGCAGCAGGGGAGCGGCGGCCCAGGCCATCCGCGGATCACCGAGCAGCGCATGCAACGTCACGGTCACGGCCAGGCCGGTGCCGACCACGGCGAAGCGCACCGGACGGGACGCCAGGCGCGCCGCCAGCGCCAGGATCGTGGCCTGCGTCCGTTGGGACAGGGTGGGTCGGGACATGCTCAGGACTCCGGGGGCACCAGGGCGGTGAGGAAGCTCACCACGGCGGTGGGATCGGTGAGACGGGCGTCGGCGGCGGTCGGCCGGGGTTCGTCGGCGACCAGGATGGCCACGCCCCGATGGTCTCCCACGGCTCGGAACGCGTCCTCGTCCGTGACGTCGTCGCCCAGCACGATGGGCTCGCGGCTGCCGCTGCCGGCCAGGATGCGCACGAGCGCCGCACCCTTGTCGACCCCGCCGGGGCGGAGCTCGATCACGGCCTTGCCGTGCAGCACCTCGAAGCCCGGTGGCCGTGCGCGCAGGTGTTCCATGGTCGCCTGCACCCGGGGGAGACGCTCGTCGACGTCGTCATCGGCGACCAGCCGATGGTGGACGGCGATCGCGGTCGGTTTGCGCTCCACGAACCAGCCCGGTGCGTCCTCGAGCAGACGCTCGATCGCCGCCGCCGCCTCGTCGAGCGTGCCGACGACCTCGGCGGCGTGCACGAGATGTTCGACGTGACCGTCGGCGTGCTCGATCTCCGCCCCGTGCGCGCCCGCGAGGATGACCGGGCGACCGCCGAGCCGGGGACGCAGGTCCGCGAGCGGCCGTCCCGAGACCACGGCCACGGTGCAGCGCCCCAGCAGCGCGTCGATGGCCTCCAGCGCACCGGGTGACGGGCGCGCGTCGTCGGGTCGATCGACCAGGGGGGCGAGGACACCGTCGAAGTCCAGGACCACGAGCCGCCCGTCCAGCGGCTGCAGTCGAGCGGCGAGGGCACCCGGATCAGCCGGTTCGCGCACCCCCTCGGGGATTCGTGTGTCGGTCATGATCCGTCCCGCGGGCCGGTCACGGCCGCGTCGTGTCCCGCCACGATGTCGTCCAGCTCCTGCTCGACCCAGCGGTAGACGTCGGCGGACCGCACCACGCCGGCCATCCGCTGCACGCGGGCGCGCCGGTCGTCGTCGTCGAGCGCGAGTGCCTGCGCCATCAGCCGACTCTGCCCCTCGACGTCGAACGGGTTGCAGCGGACCGGATCGTCACCGAACTCGTTCGCGGTCCCGCAGAACTCGCTCAGCAGCAGCACGCCGGTGCCCTCGACGGCGTCCTGCACGGTCACGAACTCCTTCGCCACGAGGTTCATCCCGTCCTTGAGCGGCGTGACGCACATCACGTCCGCCAGCCGGTAGTAGGCCGCCAACGCCGTCCGCGACACGCCACGATAGAGGTAGTGCACGGGCACGTCATGTCCCGGGTCGGTGAAGCGGCCGTTGATCCGTCCCACCTCGGTCTCGACCTGCTCCCGCAGTTCGCGGTACTCGCGGACGTCGTCGCGGGACGGCACCGCGATCTGGATGAAGGCGAACCTCGCGCGCAGGTCCTCGTCGTCGGTGAGCAGCTGCTCGATGGACTGCAGACGGTGGCGGATGCCCTTGGTGTAGTCGAGCCGGTCCACCCCGAGCATGACGTGGCGCCCCGCGAACTGGGTGCGCAGATCGTCGAGCTCGCGCTCGGTGTCGTCATCGACGGCCAGCGCCGCGAACTCGTCGGTGTCGATCGAGATCGGGTGCGCGGCCACCCGCGTGACGTGCCCGCCACCCCCGACGACCGTTTGCCCCTCGAGGTGGGCACGGGGCCGGAGGTGCGCAACGGTGTGCAGGACGTTGTCGCGGTAGCGCGGCGTGTGCAGACCGATGCTGTCCGCGCCGAGCAGCCCGTCGAGCAGCTCGGCCCGCCACGGCAGGCGCGCGAAGATCTCCGGGGGCGGGAACGGGATGTGCAGGAAGAACCCGATCGGGATGTCCGGCCGACGGGCGCGCACGAGCGCCGGCACCAGCATCAGGTGGTAGTCGTGGACCCACACCATCGGTGCCGTGTCGAGCCCGTCGATCACGTCGATGACCCGGTCGGCGAAGCGCTCGTTGACCTGCTCGTAGGCGTGCCACCAGCGCCGTTCGATCACCGGCTCGACCACCAGGTCGTGGCACAGCGGCCACAGGGTCCGGTTCGCGAACCCGTGGTAGTAGCCCCGGACCTGCGCCCTGGTCAGGTGCACCGGATGCAGGGTGCAGGCCAGCCCCTCGACATCGTCCGGTACCCCGTCGGGGTCGTCGTCCCAGCCGATCCACGCCCCACCGGTCTGCTCGATCACAGGTCGCAGCGCGGTCACCAGGCCGCCGGCGGACGGTTGCCAGCCGTCGGGCCCCCGGCTGACGGGCAGCCGGTTCGCGACCACGACGAGCGGTCGGTCGGGGGTGCTCACAACGTGCTCCTGACGACGTGGTCAGCCTACTGAGCCGCCTCCGGCGTGCCGGCGGCCGAGTAGCGTCCCCGTCCACCGTCCACCGCCCCCCGAGGACCGACCATGACCGCGCCCGACGCCGACGCCGGCACGCCGCGACCCGAGCCCGCCATCGAGCCCGACGACGCGGTCCTGGCCGGACTCGCCGCCGGGGGCGCACAACTGCCCTTCAACCGGCATCTGGGCGTCGAGGTGGTGTCGCTCACGACGGGCCGATGCGTCACGCGCCTGCGCGACGACGCGGCGCTGCACAACCACCTCGCGGGTGTCCATGCCATCGCGGAGCTCGCCCCGGTCGAACTCGCGGGTGCGCTCGCGGTGTCCTCGCGCCTGCGTGCGCTGCTCGAACGCGGGTTCGTGCCCGTCGTCGGCGGCCTGTCGGTGCGCTACACCGCCCCGGCGGCCGGCGAACTGCAGGCCGTCGCCGAGGTCGGCGAGGACGTCATCGCCCCGGCGCTCGCGGCCGCGGACGAGGGCCGCAAACCCCGCATCGACATCGAGGTGGTGGTGACCGATCCGGCGCAGGTGGTCGTCGCCCGGGCCGAGTTGACCTTCTTCTACCTCGACCTGGCCGCCGAGGGCGCCGGACTGGCGTAGGGTTGCCGGGCGGGGAGGAGCCGGCCAGGCGGCCGCGCCGCGCGACGCACGTCGTTCGCGGTGAGGAAAGTCCGGACTCCACCGGGCAAGGTGCTGGGTAACACCCAGGCGTGGTGACACGTGGCAAGCGCAACAGAGAGCAGACCGCC
>CAYTLZ010000192.1:0-6713 GCA_964438785.1 uncultured Actinomycetota bacterium
AGATCGTCTCCGCGTTGCCCATCCAGTGATCGGCGAACCGCAACTCGCGGATCCGCCACTCGTCGGCGGGGAAGAGGTGTTCGGGCGGCAGCCGGACATCACGGGGCAGCATGGCGTGGTCCTTGCGTGGTCCAGGCCTGGAGCACGTCGAAGATCGCGGGAGACAGTTGTCCGCGACGCTACCCCCGTGGCCCGCGGGCGTCGACGCCGCCGGCTGATCCGACGACGGCCCGCCGATCCGCGGCGCGCTTCCCGGCGACCGCCCGACGGGTCATCGCCGGGCCGGCGTCAGTAGGCGACCTGGCAGAACCCGTGGTTGCAGTAGCCCCCGGGCTGCTTGTGCAGGTACTGCTGGTGCTCCTCCTCGGCGAAGTAGAACTGCCCGTCGCCGGCCTCGGCCAGCGGCGCGAGTTCGGTCGCGATCTCGCCGTAGCCCTTGGCGCTCAGTGCCGCCTGGTAACGCTCGCGCGAGGCGAGGATGGCCTCGCGCTGCTCGTCGGTCGTCCAGTACAGCCCGGAGCGGTACTGCGTGCCGATGTCGTTGCCCTGCCCGTTGACCTGGGTCGGGTCGTGGTTCTCCCAGAACAGCTTGAGCAGCTGGTCGATCGAGACCTCCGCGGGGCGGTAGACGACGATGACCGCCTCGGTGGAGCCGGTCCGTCCCGTGCAGGACTCGCGGTAGGTCGGGTTCGGGGTCCAGCCCGCGGCGAAGCCGACACCGGTGGTGTGCACGCCCTCCTGCTGCCAGTAGAAGCGCTCGGCTCCCCAGTAGCAGCCCATGGCGACGACCAGTACCTCGGTGTCGTCGGGGTACGGCGCCTTCATGTCCGTGCCGAGCACGGCATGCACGCCCGAGATCGGCATCGCCGTGTCGCGACCCTCGAGCGCCTGGTCCGGGGTGATGGGTTCGGGCTTGGGGCGGGTGAAGAACACGGGCGACTCCTCATGGCGGGCATCATCGAGGCTACGGGCGCGTTGTCCCCGTGGACCGGCCAACGCCGGTCGTGCGCGGACAGCGGTCACCGCATCCCCCGTGCACCGGGCTCACCCGGTCACGGACATCCCGGGCGCCGCCGCATCCCGAACGTCGGGCCACCACCCGTCCAACGGGCCACCACCCGTCCAACGGGCCACCACCCGATCCGAGACGACGAGGACCGTCATGGACCTGCTGGCCGGCTTCGCGCTGGTGTCGGTCGTGCTCGTCGGAGCCGCACTGGCCGCGGGCATGGTCGACCGCGCTCCGCTGTCGTTCCCGATCGTGTTCCTCGGGTTGGGGCTGCTGCTCGGGCCCGGTGCCGCCGGGGTCGTCGACGTCGGACTCGATGACGCCATCGTGGAGATCGTCGCGATCACGACCCTGTCGCTGGTGCTGTTCCTCGATGCCGTCCACCTGGACGTCGGTGCGCTGCGGGCGCAATGGTGGGTGCCCGCCCTGACGCTCGGACCGGGCACCGTGGTGACCATCGGCGGGGTCGCGGGCGCGGCGGTGCTGCTCCTCGGGTGGTCGTGGCCGCTGGCGCTCATCGCGGGCGCAACGCTGGCCTCGACCGATGCGGTCACGCTGCGCGACGTCCTGCGCGACGAGCGGCTGCCGACCTCCGTGCGGCGGTCGTTGGCCGTCGAGGCCGGGACCAACGACGTCATCGTGCTGCCGGTCCTGCTGGTCACGATCGCCGTCGCCTCGGGACAGACGACCGGTGCGCCCGGGTGGCTGCTGTTCGCCGCCCAACTGCTGGTCTTCGGACCGCTGGCCGGCGCGGCGGTCGGCGGCGGTGGGGCCTGGATCATGGCCCGGGTGGACCGGCGCACCCCGATCCGGCTCGAGTACCAGTCGATCTTCGGCGTCGGTCTGGTCCTGCTCGCCTACGTCGCGGGCGAGGCGGTCGGTGGCAGTGGGTTCCTGGCGGCCTTTGCCGCCGGACTGGCCGTGGGGCTCGGCAACCAGGCGTTGTGCGACTGCTTCCTGGACCTCGGTCAGGTACTCGTCGAGGTCCTGCTGCTCGCCGCCTTCGTGCTGTTCGGTGCCGTGCTGTCGGGCCTGATCGGCCAGACGCCGCTGCTCCCGGCCCTCGCCTTGGCGGCGATCGCGCTGCTGGTCGTCCGTCCCGTCGGGGTCGTCGGTGCGCTCACCCTGCGCCGGACCATGCTCAGCCCCGCGGCCCGCCTGGTCATCGGGTGGTTCGGCCCCCGCGGCCTCGCCTCGCTGCTGCTGGCACTGCTCGCCGTGCGGGCCGGCATCCCGGGCGCGGAGACCCTGTTCGCGGTCGTCGGTGTGGTCGTCGCGGTGTCGGTCGTGGTGCACGGCACCACCGTGGGTGCCGTGGCCGGGGCCTACGACCGGCGACACGGCGACGAGGTCTCGCCCGAGGACCGCGACGCCACCCCGATCGGCGTGCTCGGCCGCAGCGACGACGACGTACCACGCATCGACGCCGCCGAGCTCGCGTCGCTGCTCGCCGAGGACGCCGCGGTCGTCGTCGACGCCCGCGCCCCGTCGGCCCGCCGGACCCGGCCGACGGCCATCCCGGACAGCCGACCGATCAGCCCCGACGAACTCGCCGCCGCAGCGACCGGGCTGCCCCGGGACCGGGTGATCGTGACCTGGTGCACCTGCACCAACGACGCCACGGCGGCCCGTTCCGCCGCCACCCTGCGCGACGCGGGACTCGATGCCCGCGTGCTCGCCGGCGGGCTCGACGCCTGGGCGTCGGGCGGACGACCGGTGGTGCGTCCCGCCGACATCGTGGACCCCTGATCGGCCTGCGGCGTTCAGTCGATCAGCGCGCGCCGCAACAGCCGGACCGCGGCGAACCAGGCCAGGACGTTGAACGCCAGGATCACCGCGACGTGAACCAGCACGACGGGGGTCGGTGGGACCGCGAAGGTGACCACCCGCAGCAGCTCGACGACGTGGTACAGCGGGTTCACCAGGGCGATGACCGCGAGGATCCGGGGCAGCCCGTCGATCGGGAAGAAGGTCCCGGCGACCACGTACATCGGCACGATGACACCCACGATGATCATGTCGAAGCCGTGGGTCGAGCGCAGCACCGCCCCGAACGCGGCTCCCGCCGCCGCGAACCCGAACCCGGCCACCACGGTGATCACGGGGGTCAGCACGACGGTCGCAGCGGGGCGCACGCCGAACGCGAAGGCGACCCCGACCGTGACGATCGCCACCGCCGTCGCCCGCAGCGCGTTCCACAGCGCTTCGCCGGTGACGAGTTCACCGATCGCCAGCGGTGCGGCCAGCAGGCCGTCGTAGAGCTGCTGCTCCTTGCGCCGGAAGTAGCCGTTGATCAGCGCCGGGAAGATCGACGAGAACAGCACCCCGATGGCGACCGCCCCGGTCGCGATGAAGTCGAGGTAGCTCAGCCCCGCGACCTCGGCGACCAGCGCCCCGAACCCGAAGCCGAAGGCCACGAACAGGATCACCGGCTCGGCGATGGAACCGAACGCGGTCGAGAACCAGACCCGCCGGAACACCGCCCACTCCCGCCACAGGACGGCGGCGATGACCGCGAGCGATCCCGTCGCGGTGCGCGCGACGTCGATCGCGTCGTCCGGCGGCGTGACGACGGCCTCGTCCGGCGGCGTGACGACGGCCTCGTCCGGCGATGTGCGGACCGCGTCGTCCGACGATGCGCTCATGTCAGCTCCTCGCCGGTCAGCACCACGAACACGTCCTCGAGGGTCGCGGCCCGACGACGACCCGCGGCGAGGACCTCGAGCAGCGCCGCATCGTCGTCGGCCACGCCGAGCCGCTCAGCGCCGAACACCACGATGCTGGTCCCCGCATCCCGGGTCCCGAGCCCGGCCGCGGCTGCCAGTCGCGCGATCCGCGCGAGCTCGGACGCCGGGCCCCACACCTCACACACCTCGGCACCGACCGTGTCGGCGATCAGCCCGTCGGGTGCGCCCTGCGCGACGATCCGACCACGATGCATGATCGCGACCTCGTCACAGAGGCGTTCCGCTTCCTCGATGTAGTGACTGGTCAGCACGACCGTCGCCCCCTGGGCCCGGACGGTGTCGATCTGCGCCCACAGCTGCTGGCGGATCTGCGGATCGAGGCCCACCGTCGGCTCGTCGAGCAGCACGAGCTCCGGGCGGTGGACCAACCCCCGGGCGATGAGCAGCCGGCGACGCATCCCGCCCGACAACTCGTCGACGATTGTCGCCGCACGATCGACCAACTGCGCCAGGGCGAGGCCGTGTTCGATCGCCCGGGCCCGGGCCGCACCGCGCAGGCCGTACAGGCGCGCCGCCACCTCGAGGTTCTCCGCGACCGTCAACTCGTCGTCGAGGTTGTCGGCCTGCGGCACCACCCCGCAGCGGGCCCGGATGGCCTTGGCGGCACCGGGCATGGGCAGGTCGAGCACCTCGACCGAGCCCGCGTCCGCGCGGGCCTGGCCCGTGAGCGTGCGCATCGTGGTCGACTTGCCGGCCCCGTTCGGGCCGAGCAGCCCGAAGCACACCCCGGGCGGGATCTCGAGGTCGAGATGGTCGGTCGCGGTGTGGGTGCCGAACCGCTTGACGACGCCCCGCAACACGACCGCCGGGGGACGTGGGACCACGTCCCCCGGCGTCGGACTCACGCGTCGAGCAGCGAACGCAGCACGTACTGCAGGATGCCGCCGTGGCGGAAGTAGTCGGCCTCGCCGGGGGTGTCGATCCGGACCTTGGCGTCGAACTCGGTGGTGGCACCGTCCGCGGCCCGGGCGACGACGTGCACGGTCGCCGGGATGTCGTCCTGCAGTGCGGTGATGCCGGTGATGTCGAAGGTCTCCTCACCGGTCAGGCCCATCTCGTCGGGGCTCTTGCCGTCGGGGAACTCCAGCGGCAGCACACCCATGCCGATCAGGTTCGACCGGTGGATGCGCTCGTAGGAGGTCGCGATGACGGCCTCGACCCCCAACAGCGCCGTGCCCTTGGCGGCCCAGTCGCGTGACGAGCCCGAGCCGTACTCGGCACCGGCCAGCACGACCAGGGGGATGTCAGCGGTCTGGTAGTGCTCGCTGGCCTCGAAGATCGAGGTCACCTCGGCGTCCGACGGGTCGTCGGCGGTGGTGAAGTCGCGGGTGAACGAGCCCTCGGTGCCGGGGGCCACCTCGTTGCGCAACCGGATGTTGCCGAACGTCCCGCGGATCATGACCTCGTGGTTCCCACGGCGGGCACCGTAGGAGTTGAAGTCGGTGAGCTCGATCCCATGCTCGACGAGGTACTCCCCCGCCGGGCTCTGGAGCTTGATCGCGCCGGCCGGGCTGATGTGGTCGGTGGTGACCGAGTCGCCGAGCTTGGCGAGCACACGGGCACCGGTGATGTCGGCCAGTGGCTCCGGTTCGCTGCCCATCCCGTCGAAGAAGCCGGGCTTGCGGATGTAGGTCGAGTCGTCGTCCCACTCGAAGGTGTCGCCCTCGGGCGTGGGCAGCGAGCGCCACGACTCGTCGCCCTCGTAGACCGAGCCGTACTTGTCCTCGAACATCGAGGTGGCCAGCGACCCGGACACGACCTCCTCGATCTCCTGCGGCGAGGGCCACAGGTCGGTGAGGTAGACGGGCTCGCCATCGGAGCCCGTCCCGATCGGCTCCGTGGTGATGTCGAGGTCCATCGTCCCAGCCAGCGCGTACGCGACGACCAGCGGCGGTGAGGCGAGGTAGTTCATCTTCACGTCGGGGCTGATGCGGCCCTCGAAGTTGCGATTGCCGCTCAGCACCGACACGACCGCGAGGTCGGCGTCGTTGACGGCCTTGCTGACCTCCGGGATCAGCGGACCCGAGTTCCCGATGCAGGTCGTGCAGCCGGAGCCGACCAGGTTGAAGCCCAACTTGTCGAGATACGGGGTCAGACCGGCACGGTCGAAGTAGTCGGTGACGACCTTGGAACCCGGCGCGAGTGTGGTCTTGACCCAGGGCTTGCGCTCCAGCCCACGGTCCACGGCGTTCTTGGCCACCAGCGCGGCGGCGATCATGACCGACGGGTTCGAGGTGTTCGTGCACGACGTGATCGCGGCGATGGTCACCGCGCCGTGGTCGAGCTCGAACTCGGTGCCGTCGGCGAGCGTGACCGGTGTCGGCGTCGAGGGCCGCCAGGTCGGCTCGCGGTCGTCACCGCTGGTCGGCGCCGGCGAGCCGTCGTTGGGGTCGTCGGTCGCCTCCAGCGTGACCGGGTCGCTGGCCGGGAAGGTCTCGTCGAGTTCCTCGTCGAGCCCCTCGTAGTGCTCCGAGGCATAGTCCTTGAGCGCGATGCGGAAGGCACGGGACGCGTCGGTCAGCGACACGCGGTCCTGCGGACGCTTCGGCCCGGCGATGGACGGCACGATGGTCGACAGGTCGAGGGTCAGCGACTCGGAGTAGTCGGCCTCGACCGACGGGTCGTGCCACAGACCCTGTTCCTTGGCGTAGGTCTCGACGAGTTCGAGCTGGTGCTCGGAGCGACCGGTGAACTTCAGGTAGCGGATCGTCTCCTCGTCGATGGGGAACATCGCCGCGGTGGAGCCGTACTCGGGCGACATGTTGCCGATGGTCGCCCGGTTGGCCAGCGGGATCGCGGCCACGCCGGGCCCGTGGAACTCGACGAACTTGCCCACGACCCCGTGCTTGCGCAGCATCTCGGTGATGGTGAGCACCAGATCGGTCGCGGTGGTGCCGTCGGGCATCTCCCCCTCGAGCTTGAACCCGACGACCCGCGGGATGAGCATGGAGACGGGC
>CAYTLZ010000193.1:0-6667 GCA_964438785.1 uncultured Actinomycetota bacterium
CGATGTTGACCGCGCGGTAGGTGTTCTCCAGCAGCTTGGTCAGCTCGGCCGCGCGGGCGGAGGACACGACGTGGACGTTCTCCACCAGCCGCCGGTAGGCCTCGGCGGCGACCTCGCCGGACTGCGGCGTCACGCCGCCGACGACCTTGGGGATGTCGGCGGTGTGCAGCACGTTGCCCGGGTCGACCCGCTCCGGGGAGAACGCCACGAAGACGTCGTCGTCGAGCTTCAGGCCGGCTGCCTCGAGCGGCGGCAGCAGGTAGTCCTCGGTGGTCCCCGGATAGGTGGTCGACTCGAGCGAGATGAGCTGGCCCGGACGGGCGACACGGCCGATGACCGCGGCAGCCGACTCGATGAAGGACATGTCGGGCTGACGGTTGCGCCCCAGCGGGGACGGCACCGCGATGAAGATGGCGTCGGCCTCGGCCAGCGCCGTCTCGTCGGTGGTGAACCGCGCCCCCTCGGCGATCGCCGCCTTCAGTTCCGCGTCGGTGACGTCCTCGACGTGGCTGACACCGCCGTTCATGGCGTCGACCTTGTCCTGGGCGACGTCGAAGCCGATGACGTCGAGCCCGCGGGACGCCGCCGTGACCGCCAAGGGCAGCCCGACGTAGCCGAGGCCGATGACGCCGGCGGTCCAACGGGTATCGCGCAGGGCAGTGGCCCGGGGGTGCATGACGACTCCGGCATGGTGCGGGGATCACGGCGACCGGTCGACCGCCGACGGTTGGCGGGAGAGCGTAGTCGCAGCCGCGTGAGCAGCCGGGCCGGAGCAGCGCGGGCGGATCAGTCCGGCCGGAGCAGCGCGGCGGAGCAGCCCGGCCGGGTCAGCGCGGCCGGATCAGCCCGGCGCGGTCACCCGCTCCTGTTCGACCAGCAGGTCGCTGGCGCGCATGACCAGCGAGGCCATCGCCCCACGACTGACCGCGATGTTCGGCTCGAAGGCCATGTTGCCCGTCCCGGTGATGACCCCGAGCGCCGCCAACTGGTCGATGGACGCCTCGTGGACGAGGTCGTTGTCGTCGAGGAAGGTGTCGCGGGCCGCCGGCAGCGGCTCCGTGGTGGCGTACTCGATCGCGCGACGCAGCAGCGACGCCGTCTCCGCGCGGGTGACCGCCCGGTCCGGGTCGAACGTGGTCGCGGTACGACCGTTGACGACGCCGACGGTGGCCAGTCGCGCGATGGCGTCGGCATGGACGTTGTCGGCGCGCACGTCGGTGAAGGGCAGCGAGGCGTCGGCGGCCAGGACCCGGCCGCTGCCCCGGTCGGCGACGTCGTCGATCCAGCGGGCCAGGAACGAGGCCATCTGGGCGCGGGTCACCCCGTTGGCCGGCACGTAGGTGGTCGGGGTCACCCCACCGGTCACCCCCCACCAGGCCAGACAGTCGATGGCCGCACGGTGCACGGTCGAGGCGGTGTCACCGAAGCCGCCCGCCGGCACCGCACCGGACGGACACGCACCCTCGAGCCCACGGGCCGGTGGGGGCGGTTCGCCGTAGAGGAACAGAGCCGACGAGTGGCCCCGGTCCGGGTGGCTCGGACGGTTGCGCTGCCAGCGTCCGACGACCATGGAGGTCGAGCCGCCCCCGTCGAGTGCGACGGCGTTGACGGCTCCGAGCTCGTTCATGACCTGGGCGAACTGGAACAGCGTCAGGCCGCCGGAACCGCCGGTCTCGTCGATGGTGATGAGCATCGTGCGGCCGTCGGCGGTCTGGCCGACCCCGGTGCGGGCGCGGCGGGTGCCGGCGTGGCTGAGCCCCTCGCTGCGCATCTCGGTGCCGGAGCTGATGCGCCCGTTGCGGATCAGCAGCCCCCCGCCGGGCAGCGCGCTCTGCAGACCGGCCCAGGACCCCGGGTCGGTGGCGTCCGGCACGATGCTGGAGGTGATCCCGACCTGGTCGCCCGCCTGGATGCCGTCGAGCACCTCGGCCCGGGACCCCGCGGCGAGCAGCACCGTCGTCCCGGCCTCGACCCGCCAGGTCAGGCCGTTGGTCGGCTTGCGGCGGTCGCGCACGATCCCCGTGGCCCGGCCGGTGGAGGCGATCGCCAGGTCGTCGACGACCAGCAGGGTCGCGCCCGCGGGCACGTTGACGCCGGCGCCGTAGCGCGCGTCGAACACCGACAGCGACCCACCGGTGCGGTTGAAATCGTCGAAGGCGACATCCGTGCGGCCCTGGTGGGGCACGTCGAGGTCGAGCCGGACCCGGATGCGGTCGGCGACGAGCCGCCCGTCGGCCGCGAACCCGGCGATGGCGCGTCGCGCCGGCAGGTTCGACTCGCTGACGCTGTCGGCCGCGGCCATCCGGCCGCGTTCGACGTACAGGCCGTTGGGGACGCCGGTCGGGCGGTTGAGCCAGTAGCCGCCGTTCACCCCAGCGATGCCGCCGCGGTTGGATTCGGTCGAGGCGAACGCACTCATCCGGGTGATGCCGGCGGCCACGCCGCCCGCGAGCCGCGGTCGCAGTTCGAGGTCCGGGTCGTCCGAGCGGAACCGGATCATGTCCCCGCGGACGCGGGTGCCGTCGTCGAGGCGGATGTTGAGCCGGGCGATCGAACTGTCACCGAGCAGGCGACGGGTGTCGCTGGTCGACACGTCCAGCGCGTCCGCCGGGGCGGGCAGCAGCGTGGCCAGCAGGGCCAGCGTCAGGCCGACCACCAGCGCGCGGCGCGCGCGGAGCCCGACGACCCACCGACGCCGAGCGGTGCCGGGCGACGATCCCGACGCGGTTTCGACCACCACGGCCGCCATCTCTGCCACGCTGACTCCCCGTGATGCGTCACCGCACTGCGGCGGCGACCGACGCGATGTCGGCCCGGGACGCTAGCGAGCGCGCGGGTGCGCACGGGCACAACCGACATCCGCGGTGGCGACAGGCGCACGACGGGAACTCGTGGATGCGTGTCAGCGCATCACCCCGAGCCGGTCGTAGACCTCCCGGTAGCGGACGCCGTTGGCCGCCCAGGTGCGCTGTTCGGCGACCCGCTGCCGGGCGGCCGCCCCGAGCCGGGCCCGGGTGTCGGGATCGTCGAGCAGCGGTTCGAGCGTGTCGGCCAGCGCGTCGGCGTCGCCGGCGGCGAAACTCGCGCCGGTCACGCCGGGCTCGACCATCTCGGCGAGGGCGGGCACGTCGCTGACGACCACGCAGCGTTCCAGTGCCATCGCCTCGACCGGCTTGAGCGGAGTCACCAGCCGACAGACCCGTTCGTCGCGCCGGGGCACCACGAACAGGTCGATGGCCTCGTAGTAGCCCTGGATCTGCTCATGGGGGACCCGGCCGGTGAACCGGGCCCGCGCGCCGAGCCCCAGGGTGGCGGCCAGCTGCTCCCACCCGGCGCGCGCGGTGCCGTCACCGACGATCAGGACCTCGACGTCGGCTCCGCGGTCCAGCAGCGTGCGGGTGGCCGCGAGCAGGACCTCGACCCCCTCGTAGGGCACCAGCGACGAGATGTAGCCGAGCACCGTGCGCCCCGACGGGATGTCGAGCCCCTCGCGGACCGCCCGTCCCCGGGCGTTGCCGGCCGAGGGGGTGAAGGCGTCGAGGTCGACGGCGTTGGGCACGACGGTGATGGTCCGCGCATCGACCCCACGGGCGACCAGATCCGCCTTCATCGCCTCGCCGAGCGTGACGACGTGGTCGGCCGCGGCGGCGCACCGGCCCTCCATGGCCCGGGTGAGCCGGTAGCGGTCGCTGACCTGTGCCGCGGCGATGGCCGCCGGCGCACCGGCGCGTGAGAGCCACGTCTCCTCCAGAAAGCCCCGCAGTTCGTAGACCACCGGGACCTCGAGCCGTGCACCGAGCGCCAGGGCGAGCTGGGCGTTGTCGAACGGCGAGGTGGGATGCAGGACCGCCGGGCCGAGCTGCGCCACCACCGGCCCGACGCGCTCCACGGCGCGTTCGACCCGGGCGGTGGTCCCGAAGATGGCGTCACCCCCCGGGTCGGGGACGTGGACGTAGGGGATCCCGTCGACCTCGTCGCGTTCGGGGGCACCACCGAACCCCTGTCGCCACGGGAACCCGAGCTTGGTCACCATGACCGGGTCGATGCCGTTGGCCCGTTGGGCCCGTGCGATCCGCTGGGCCCGGACGGTGTAGCCGGCCTGCACCACCGGCAGGCTGTTGTTGAGCAGGTGCACGGCGCGACCCGGTCGGCGAGGTGACCCGGCCGTGGTGACGTGCGCGGGCACGCTCGGCCACCAGCTGCCGTCGACCGCCGCGAGGTCCTGCCCGACCCGCTCGAGCAGCCGTGCGGTGCTCGCCTGCGGCGCGGCGGCCTGGGCGGCGGCGAGCTCGTCACGGGCCCGGGTCCAGTCACCGGCCCGCCACGACACCCGCCCGCGGACCCGCTGGACCCGCGGGACGTCCGCGAGCCCGTCGAGCAGCGCGAGCCCCTCACGGGCGCGGTCGACCTCCGCGAGCCACCCGGCGACGACCAGCCGACCGGGGGCGCTGAGCCGTCCGGCGCGGGCCGCGGCCCGCGCGACGGCCCGGTCGCGGTCCCCCCGTACGTCCAGCGCGGTCAGGCGCAGCAGCTCGGGCCAGCCGGCGCGCCGTGCCGGCAGGCCCAGGACCCGGCCGAGCAGGCCGAGCCCGGCCGCGACCCGGGCCCGCGCCCCGGCGGGCAGACCCCCGAGCGCACGCAGCAGCACGTGGGCCGGTTCGTCGCGCAGGCGCGTGACCACCAGCCGTGCCACCTCGCCGGGATCGCGGACCGCACGACGGACCAGGCTCCGCAGCAGGCGGGCGAGCGACATGGCGTTCTCCGAGCGATCGACGGCCGGCGGTCACCCCCGGGGTGTCCGGACGTCGGTCCGGCCGGTGCGGGCAACGGCGCGGGTAGTCTGCCAGCACTTCTGTCCACCGAGCTCCGGACCCGTCTGCCATGCCTGCTGTCGTCGCCCACGTCGTCGGTGCCCGCCCCAACTTCATGAAGGCCGCACCGGTCGTGGACGCCATCGCGGCCCGCGACGTCGAGCAGCTGCTGATCCACACCGGCCAGCACTACGACGAGAAGATGTCCGACATCTTCTTCCGTGAGCTCGGCATCCCGGAACCGGACGTCAACCTCGGGGTCGGCTCCGGGTCGCATGCCGCCCAGACCGCCGCGCTGCTCACCGGGCTGGAGCAGACCGTGCTCGCCCACGACGTCGCCGCCATGGTGGTCTACGGCGACGTGAACTCCACGATCGCGGCCGCACTGGTCTGCGCGAAGCTCGGCATCCCGGTGGTGCACGTCGAGGCGGGCCTGCGCTCGTTCGACATGACGATGCCCGAGGAGGTCAACCGACGGGTGACCGACGTCCTCGCGGATCTGCTGCTGGTCACCTCCCCGGAGGCCTACGGCCACCTCGGCAACGAGGGCGTCGACATCGACCGGGTGCGTCTGGTCGGCAATCCGATGATCGACACGCTGCTGAAGAACCGCGACCGGTTCGATCCGGTACCGGTGCGCGCGGCCAACGACCTGCCCGAGCGCATCGCGGTGTCCACCCTGCACCGCCCCGCCAACGTCGACGACCCGGTCGTCGCCCAACGGATCGTGGATGCGCTGAAGCAGGTCGCCACGACCATCGACGTGGCCATCCCGTTGCACCCGCGTGGCCGGCAGCGGCTCGCGGACCTCGGACTGGTCGACGGTGACGGCATCCACGTCATCGAGCCGCTCGGCTACGTCGACTTCCTGTCGCTGGTGTCCGGCGCGGCGCTGGTCATCACCGACTCGGGCGGGGTGCAGGAGGAGACCACCATCCTGGACGTCCCCTGCCTGACCGTGCGGCCCAACACCGAACGGCCCATCACCATCACCAACGGCACCAACCGGCTGGTCACCCCCGACGGACTGACCGCCGCGGCCGAAGCCGTGCTCGGCCGCACGGTCGAGTTCCCGGTCGACCGCCCGCCGCTGTGGGACGGGCGTGCCGGCGAGCGCTGCGCGGATGCGATCCTGGACTTCGTCGCCCACCGGGCGGCCACTGCGTGAGCTCGGTCAGTGCGCCACCGTCGGGGCTGCTGCCGCTCGGCGGGCGGCCCCGGTGGCGTGACTACCTGCGGGCCATCTGGGCACGGCGCGAGTTCACCTACAACCTGGCCGCCGGGCAGCTGCGCGGCCAGAACCTCGACACGTTGCTGGGCAACTTCTGGCAGCTGATCAACCCGATCCTGCTGATCGGCGTCTACTACCTCGTGTTCGGCGTGCTGTTCGGGCTCGACGGCTCGGGCGACGACGCCGACGAGACCATCAGCGCGATCCGTGATCTGCGCCCCGCCAACTACATCGGCTTCCTCGCCGTCGGCGTGTTCGTCTACAGCTACCTGCAGCGTTGCGTGACCGGCGGGTCGTCCGCCATCGTCGGCAACCTCGGGCTGATCCGCTCGCTGCAGTTCCCGCGGGCGGTGCTCCCGGCCAGCACGGTCATCAAGGAGGTCCTGGGTTTCGGCAGTTCGCTGGTGGTCATGGCCGCCGTCATGGTGTTCACCGGTGAGGGCGTCACGTTCAGTTGGCTGCTGTTCCCGGTCGTGTTCGTCCTCATGACGATGTTCGCGTTCGGTGGCGCGCTGATCACGGCGCGTCTGACCGAGGCGGTGCGCGACGTGCGCAACCTGCTGCCGTTCGTGTTCCGGCTGCTGTTCTACGTCTCCGGGATCCTCTACGACATCACCCGCTTCAC
>CAYTLZ010000194.1:0-6640 GCA_964438785.1 uncultured Actinomycetota bacterium
CTCCTGCCCCTCCATCCCGACGTCGGGGATGATGAGGTGACGGCTGTAGCGCGCGATCTCCTCGTTGCTCAGCGGCTCACGACGTGACACGACGGGTGCGACCACGGGAAACTCCTGCGAACGGACAGTGGGATGACGCCGGAAGCGGCGTGCGGGGTGTCGGATGAGTGTCAACGCGTCGCCGGGCACCCTTCTTCCTGTCCAGTGCAAACCGTGCGAACCCACGCCCGCGGGCTCGTCGGCCGGGTGATGCCCGCCGGCTCGCCAGGATGGCGGGCGCGGTCCGACGTGCACGGGTTCGGGGCCCGCCGCCGGCCGGACGTAGGCTGCGGGCCACGTGACCGGTGTGCGGTCCGTTCCCCGTCGCAGGAGTCCTTATGCGTGAAGCCGTGATCTGCTCGCCCGTCCGCACGCCGGTTGGTCGGTACGGCGGGGCCCTCAAGGACGTCACGGTCGAGCGGTTGGCGGCCACCGTGATCCGCGCTCTGGTGGAGCGCAGCGGGGTCGACGTCGAACGCATCGACGACGTCATCCTCGGCCAGGGGTACGCCAACGGCGACGCGCCCGCACTGGGGCGGGTCGCGGCGCTGGACGCCGGTCTGCCCGTGGGCGTGCCCGGCATGCAGCTCGACCGTCGCTGCGGTTCGGGCCTGCAGGCGGTGCTCGACGCGGCCATGCGTGTGCAGACCGGCGTCGCTGACGTGATCGTCGCCGGGGGTGCCGAGTCGATGAGCAACGTGGAGTTCGCGGCCAACGGCATCCGATGGGGTGTGCGCGCCCCCGAGGTGCCGCTGGTCGACCGGCTCGCCCGGGCGCGGGTGACCGCCGGCGGGATGCACCATCCGGTCGAGGGCGGGATGCTGGAGACCGCCGAGAACCTGCGTCGTGAGTTCGCGATTCCGCGTGAGGAGCAGGACGAACTCGCGCTGCGGTCACATCAGCGTGCCGTCGCCGCGCAGCAGCAGGGCCGGTTCGACGCCGAGCTCGTGGCGGTGACGGTCACCACCCGCAAGGGCGAGACGGTCGTCGACACCGACGAACACCCCCGGGCCGATTCCACCCTGGAGAAGCTCGCGTCGCTCAAGGCCATCCGGGGCGGTCTCGATGCGGAGGCGACGGTCACCGCCGGCAACGCCTCCGGCCAGAACGACGGCGCGGCCGTGTGCCTGGTCACCACGCCCGAGGCGGCCGAGCGCCAGGGGCTCGAGCCCCTGGCCCGGCTGCGGTCGTGGGCGGTGTCGGGCTGCGAGCCCCACCGGATGGGCATCGGGCCGGTGCAGGCCTCGGCGACGGCGCTCGACCGGGCCGGGCTGGACCTGGCCGACATGGACCTCATCGAACTCAACGAGGCCTTCGCGGCCCAGGTCCTGGCCGTGACCCGCAGCTGGGGGTTCGGTGGGGCCGATCACGACCGGCTCAACGTCAACGGCTCCGGCATCTCGCTGGGCCATCCGATCGGCGCGACGGGAGGCCGGATCCTGGCGACGCTGCTGCACGAGCTGGACCGTCGCGAGGCCCGCTACGGCCTGGAGACGATGTGCATCGGCGGCGGTCAGGGCCTGGCGGCCGTCTTCGAGCGCATCGCCTGACGGGCAGGCGTCCCGGCCGACTCGGCACCGAGCCCTTGGGCTCCCCCATCGGCGGCCGACCGGACGGTGACACCTCTGCGCGGGTTCGCTCCCCGGACCGCGGCGCGCCGACCGAGGTGTCGGAGGCAGGGCGTGACGCGGGACCCCGATCTCGACGAACTGCTGGGGCTGCTCGAGCTGATCCCGGCCATGTTGCGCGCGTTCGGTGATCTCGACAGCACGGAACTCGACGCCGGCATCGACGATGCCCTGCGTCGGATCGGCACCTTCGCCGGCGTGGACCGCAGCTACCTGTTCACCTTCGATGCCACGCTCGAGGTCATGGACAACACCCACGAATGGTGTGCGCCCGGCATCGAGCCCCAGATCGACGAACTGCAGCAGGTCGATGTCGAGCTGATCGCCTGGTGGATCCCCCGCTTCCGGGCCGGCGAGGTCGTCTACATCCCGTCCGTCGCGGCGCTGCCCGCCGAGCGCCGACCGGAACACGACCTGCTGGCCGATCAGGGGATCCGCTCACTGGTGACCGTCCCGCTGCTGGCCAACAGCCGGCTCGTCGGCTTCATCGGCTTCGACGCCGTCGTCACGGAGCGCGCGTGGTCGGACGGGGCGCTGATGCTGTTGCGTGCGATCGGCGACGTCATCTGCGGTGGGCTCATGCGCCGGGAGGCCTACGACGCGTTGTCGCAGCGCGAGGAACGCTTCCGTGCGCTCGTCCAGCACTCCTCCGACGTCGTCATGATCCTGCGCGCCGATGCGCGCATCCAGGAACTCGGCCCCTCGACCGAGCGGATCCTGGGGTGGACCGACACCGTCGCCGGCACCCTGAGCTACCTCGAGCGCGTGCACCCGGACGACCGGGCGCACGTACGCCGCGCGCTGCACCGGGCGACGGCCCGTCCCGGTGTCGAGTTGCAGGTGCCGGACCACCGGCTCCAGCACCTCGACGGGTCCTGGCGGTGGTTCCTCGCGACGGCGATCGACCTCCGCGACCACCCGGCCGTCGACGGACTCGTGCTCAACGTCCACGAGATCTCCGAGCGGAAGGCCGCCGAGGCGGCACTCCAGCACCAGGCCCTGCACGACCCCCTGACCGGTCTGCCCAACCGCTCGCTGCTGCTCGACCGACTCGAGGTCGCCCTCGAGCGCAGCGTCCGTGATCCCGGGTCGGTCGGCGTCGTCTTCCTCGACCTCGACCGCTTCAAGCTCATCAACGACTCGCTCGGGCACGGCATCGGCGACGAACTGCTCGTCGAGGTCGCTGCACGCCTCGGTGCCCTGGTCCGCCCGGGCGACACGGTGGCCCGGTTCGGTGGGGACGAGTTCGTGGTGCTGCTCGACCGGATCCCCGACGAGTCCACGGCGCAGCTGGCCACCAAGCGTCTACTGACCGCCTTCGACGAACCGTTCCGGCTGCGTGGTCGCGAGCACGTGGTGACGGCCAGCGCCGGACTCGTGGTCGCCGACCGGCGCTGCGGAACGGACGAGCGCAAGCCGGAGGGCCTGCTCCGGGACGCGGACGCCGCGATGTACCAGGCGAAGGAGCACGGGCGGGACCGCGTGGAGCGCTTCGACGGCGCGTTGCGCGATCAACTCCTGCGCCGGGTCCAGCTGGCGCAGGACCTGCCCGGTGCCATCCGCCGCGGTGAACTGCATCTCGACTACCAGCCGCTCGTGGCGCTCGACGGGGGCGGTGTCGTGGGCGTGGAGGCACTGGCCCGCTGGACCCACCCGGAACACGGCCCCGTCCCGCCCTGCGAATTCATCCCGGTCGCCGAGGAGCACGGCCTCATCGTGCCACTCGGCCGGTGGGTGCTCGACACCGCGCTCGGGCAGCTCGATCGCTGGTCGACCGGTGACCCGGCACTACGGGACCTGCTGGTCAGCGTCAACCTGTCGGTCGGGCAGCTCACGGACGACGATCTGACCTCGACCGTCGCGGGACTCCTGGCCGCGCACGGCATCGCCCCCGAGCGGCTCTGCCTCGAACTGACCGAGAGCACCCTGATGGCCGAGCCGGACGCCGGACGTCAGATCCTCGGCCAGCTGCGGACCACCGGCGTGCAACTGGCCATCGACGACTTCGGGACCGGCTACTCGTCGTTGGCCTACCTGCGGGAGCTGCCCGTCACCTCGTTGAAGATCGACCGGTCGTTCGTGACGCGGTTGGGACGCGATCCCCGCGATGCCCGACTCGTGGCCGCCATCATCGGCCTGGCGCACGAGCTCGATCTGTCCGTGGTCGCCGAGGGTGTCGAGACGGAGGCGCAGCTCGCCGAGCTCCGACGCCGCGGCTGTGACGTCGTCCAGGGCTACCACCTCACGCGTCCGCTGCCACCCGCGGCGCTCGAACGGGCACTGTGTCGCCCGTCCGGGTCAGACCGTCCGGGTGAGACCGGCCGGGATCCGGGCGCGGGTCAGACGTTCATGCCCATCGCGCGCAGTTCCTCGCGGACGTACTCGGCGATCATGTCGGTGGACCACGGCGGGGTGAAGGTGAACTCCACCTCGACGCGATCGACACCCGGCATGGCACCGAGGATCACGGAGCACTGCTGGTGGATGACCTCGGTCAACGGACAGCCCATCGAGGTCAGCGTCATCCGGACGTGTGCATAGCCACGCTCGGGCTTGAGCACCTCGTAGACGAGGCCGAGGTCGACGATGTTGTAGCCGATCTCCGGGTCGACGACGGCGCGCAGGCCGTTCATCAGATCCTGCGAGCTCGGCATCCCGTCGTCCTCGAGCGGCAGATCCTCGAAGGGGTGACGCTGACGCGGCTGCTCGTCGGCGGCGGGAGCCTGTCCGTCGGCGGTGTCGTAGGCGGGCACCTCGTCGTCGGTGAGCGTCGCGCCGGGCTCGCGCACCTCGTCGGGCGCGGTGGTGGTCGGTAGCTCGCTCATAGTCACTCCTCGTGGGTCACGGTGTGGGCGGTCGCGCCGCGCTCGTAGGTGGTGATGGCGTCACGCAGCGCCATCCACCCGAGCAGCGCGCATTTGACGCGGACCGGGAACTTGGCGACGCCCTCGAAGGCGACACCGTCGAGCAGATCGTCGGCACGGGTGGCGTCCTCACCGTGCATCATGCGCCGGAAGTCCTCGGTGAGGTCCAGCGCATCCTTCAGTTCGCGCCCGAGCACGGCCTGGGTCATCGCCGACGCCGCGGCCTGGCTGATCGAGCAGCCCTCACCGTCGAAGACCAGCCCGTCGACCCGGTCGTCGACCACCCGCAGGCGCAGATCCATCTCGTCGCCGCACAGCGGGTTGGAGTGGTGGACGTGGACGTCCTCGGCCTCCAGCGACGGAGCCCGGTTGTGGGGCTTGCGGTAGTGGTCCAGGATCAGTTCCTGGTACATGTCCTCGAGCGACACAGTGGTCTCCAGTGCGCTAGCGGGCGAAGAACGTCCGAGCGGCCTCGAGGCCGTCGACCAACGGCTCGAGATCGTCGGCGTCGTTGTACAGATAGACGCTGGCGCGGGTCGTGGCGGTCAGGCCCAGACACCGCATGAGTGGCTTGGTGCAGTGGTGGCCGACCCGGACGCACACGCCCTTGGAGCCGAGCATGGCTCCGACGTCGTGGGGGTGGATCCCGGTCAGTTCGAACGAGACCGCTCCCCCGCGCACGGCGAGGTCGGTCGGGCCGTGGACCCTGACGCCCTCCACGGAGGCGAGCGCGTCGAGCAGCCGGCCGGTGAGCTCGACCTCGTGGGCGCGGATCGTGTCCATGCCGATACCGCTGAGCACGTCGACGGCGGCACCGAGTCCGGCGGCCTCGGCGATCATCGGTGTCCCGGCCTCGAACTTGTGCGGGATGTCGTTCCAGGTCGCGCCATCGAGCGTGACGTCGCGGATCATGTCCCCGCCGCTCAGGAACGGTTCCATCGCGTCGAGCCGTTCCGGCCGGGCGACCAGCGCACCGATGCCGGTGGGACCGAGCATCTTGTGGCCGGTGAGGGCGTAGAAGTCGACCCCGAGGTCGCGGAAGCTGACCGGCAGGTGCGGGACGGCCTGGGTGCCGTCGACGTGGACGACCGCATCCGGGTTGGCATCACGGACCATTGTGGTGAGCCCGGCGACGTCGTTGATCGTGCCGAGCACGTTGGAGACGTGGCCGACGGCGAGGAAGCGCACACGTCCGTCGGCGACGAGTTCGCGGGCGGCGTCGTGGTCGAGCTGCCCGTCGTCGGTCAGCGGGATGTTGCGGACCTCGAACCCGCACTCCTTGGCCGCGTAGGTGAACGGCACGTGGTTCGCGTGGTGCTCCATGACGGTCGTGAGCAACGCGTCGCCGGGACCGAGGTTGCGCCGGACCCACGAGTAGGCGACCAGGTTGCACGCCTCGGTCGCGTTCTTGGTGAACACGACGCCGGTCGGGTCCGCGTCCACGAAGTCGGCGAGCTTGCGTCGCGCGCCCTCGTAGAGATCCGTGGCCTCCTCGGCCAGCGGGTAGACCCCGCGGTGCACGTTGGAGCGGGACCAGCGGTAGTAGTGATCCATCGCATCGAGCACGGCGTTGGGTGTCTGCGACGACGCGGCCGAGTCCAGGTAGACGAGCCGGTTGCCCTCGAGCTCCCGCGACAGCGTCGGGAACTCCTTGCGGAACGTCGGGACGTCGATGGTCATGTCTTCCTCGATGAGGGGGCCTCGCTGGTCGGTGGTCGCCGGCCGTCTCGCAGCTCGTCGGGTGCCGTCGAGACGACCGCCATGGCCATCGTGCCTCACCGTGCCGACCGGGTCAGGTCGGCACGGGGGAAACCCGTCTCAGGCGTTCTGCTTGATCTGGTCGTAACCGTGGGCCTCGAGCTCGTCGGCGAGTTCCGGTCCGCCGGAGGCCGCGATGCGCCCCTCGAACATGACGTGGACCTCGTCGGGCTTGATGTAGCGCAGGATGCGCGTGTAGTGCGTGATGATCAGGACACCGAGCTCCGGGCCCTCGAGCCGGTTGACGCCCTCGGCGACCGTCTTGAGGGCGTCGACGTCGAGCCCGGAATCGGTCTCGTCGAGCACCGCGAGCTGCGGACGCAGCAGAGCGGCCTGCAGGATCTCGAAGCG
>CAYTLZ010000195.1:0-6633 GCA_964438785.1 uncultured Actinomycetota bacterium
GACGAGGTGGAGCCCACCCGGCGCGGCCCCTATGCCGGTGCCATCGGCTACCTCGACCTCGCCGGCAACCTCGACACCTGCATCACCATCCGCACCGTGGTGCTCAAGGACGGCACCGCCTACGTCCAGGCGGGAGCCGGCATCGTCGCCGACTCGAAGCCGGTGAGCGAGGAGCAGGAGACCCGTAGCAAGGCCGGTGCGATGCTGGCCGCCATCCGGGCCGCGGAGACGTTGAGCCGCACGAGCTGAGCCCCGGCGTCACCAGGCCGCGCAGGCCGTCAGCAGCCGCTCGTCGGATTCGACGGGCTCGTCGGGGTCGTCGGGGTCGTCGGGTTCGTTGACGCCGACCAGGACCTCGCCGGCCTGCTGCGCCCGGCCGGTCCGCCACCCGTCGACCGTGCGGTAGGTGATGTCCAGCCCGCACATGCCCTGGGGCTGGTCGCTGGTCGCGATCACCTCGACGAGCAGGTACGGCGGGTGGGTGTCCGCACCGGGCGTGGGTGCGGCCAGCACCGTGCCGGCGACGAAGGGATCGACCGAGTCGCAGTGTGCATCGAGGCCGGCACGGTCGCTCGCACCGATGACGTCCGTCCCCGGAATCGGCACACAGAGCCACAGCGCCGTCTCCAGGCCATTGAGCGTCACTGGTTCGATCGACTCGACGATCACATCCTCGGTCGCCAGCGAGTAGGTGCCGATGTAGGCGGCGTCCCCGGGCGCGAGCTGCACCCCGACGATCCCGCCCGGTGTGCCGATGGCGTCGGGGGCGGTCGCGAGCCAGGTGCCCACCAACGTGGCGACGGCCACGAGGCCGATGAGCCACCCCCGCCGATCGGTCCCGGGTCGTCGACCGGATGCATCCTGGACCGCTTCCATACCCACCCCCGTCTGTCGTCCTGCGGCAGTATGCGGCAACGTCGGCGGTCCCCGGCGTTCCGTGCTGCCTGCGACCACGTGATCGGGCGGCGTGCGCAGGCCGTATCATTGCCGGAGCGTCATCAGCCGTGCTCCATCCGCTCGCCCCGCCCCATCGAGTTCGTGTGCCGACCTACCTCGACGATCTGCTGTCCGGGGCCCATGCCCGGGTCGCAGCGGCGCGCGCCGCGCAGCCGCTCGAAGCGTTGCGCGAGCGGGCCGCCGAAGTCCCGGTGGGTGCCGACTTCCGGGCGGCGCTCGCTGGTGACGGCGTCGCACTGATCGCCGAGGTGAAGCGCGCGTCGCCGTCCAAGGGCCCGATCGCCCCCGAGCTCGACGCGGTCGCCCAGGCCGCCGCCTACCGCGCCGGCGGCGCGGCCGCCGTGTCCGTGCTCACCGAGCCCGAGCAGTTCCGGGGCTCGCTCGCCGATCTCGCGGACGTGGCCGCCATCGGTGTGCCCGCACTGCGCAAGGACTTTCTCGTTGATGCGTATCAGGTGTGGGAGGCACGGGCCGCCGGTGCGTCCGCCGTGCTGCTCATCGTGGCCGCGCTGGACGAACCGATGCTGGCGCGGCTGTACGACGAGGCGCGGCAGGCCGGACTCGGTGTGCTCGTCGAGGTCCACGACGTCGGGGAGATGGCCGCCGCGGCACGGCTCGGCGCGGACGTCATCGGCGTCAACGCCCGGGACCTGCGGACCTTCGCGATGGACCCCGACGGCTTCGCCCGCCTGCGCGGGCACCTGCCCGACACCGCCCTGGCCGTCGCCGAGTCCGGCATCGCCTCGCCCGATGACGTGCGCCGTGCCGCCGAACAGGGTGCCGACGCCGTGCTCGTCGGCGAGAGCCTGGTCCGCGCCCCCGACCCCACCGCCATGGCGGCCGCGCTCGTCGCGGCCGGCCGCCCGACCGCCGCCCCGAAAGGCCTGACGTGAGCACCACCTCGCTCCCGACCAACCCCGAACTCGAGGTCGCCCGCGAGGGCTACTTCGGCACGTTCGGGGGCCAGTACGTCCCGGAGGCCCTCTCCGGCGCACTGACGCAGCTGGTCGAGGCCTGGCGGGACGCGCAGGCCGACCCGACCTTCACCGCGGAACTCGACCGGCTGCGCCAGACCTACGGCGGTCGTGCGACGCCGCTGTACCACGCAGCGCGGCTGTCCGAGGAGGCGGGCCTCGAGGTCTGGCTCAAGCGCGAGGACCTCGCCCACACGGGCTCGCACAAGCTCAACAACGTGGTCGGCCAGGCGCTGCTGACCCAGCGCATGGGCAAGCCGCGGGTCATCGCGGAGACCGGTGCGGGCCAGCACGGCGTCGCGACCGCCACCGCCGCCGCGCTGTTCGGGCTCGACTGCACCGTCTACATGGGGGCCGAGGACTGCCGGCGTCAGCGGCTCAACGTCGTGCGCATGCAGCTGCTCGGCGCGGAGGTCGTGCCGGTCGAATCCGGCACCCGCACGCTCAAGGACGCCATCAACGAGGCGATGCGCGACTGGGTCTCCAACGTCGATCAGACCCACTACCTCATCGGCTCCGCCATGGGGCCGCATCCGTTCCCGACGATCGTGCGTGAGCTGCAGTCGATCATCTCGATCGAGGCCAAGGAGCAGTTCGCCGCCCAGGCCGGTGGCGTCCCCGACGCCGTGATCGCCTGTGTCGGTGGCGGGTCCAACGCCATCGGTTCGTTCGCCGACTGGATCGACGTCGACGGCGTGCAGCTGATCGGCATCGAGGCCGCCGGCGAGGGCGTCGGTTCGGGCCGCTCGGCCGCGACGATCTCCGAGGGGCGTGAAGCCGTGCTGCACGGCTCGCGTTCCATCGCGCTCGTCGACGCCGATGGACAGGTCAAGCCGGCGCACTCCGTGTCCGCCGGGCTCGACTACCCGGGTGTCGGCCCGGAGCACGCCTGGCTGGCGTCCACCGGTCGCGGCACCTACCTGTCGGCCACCGACGACGACGCGCTGTTCGGCTTCCGCCGGACCTGCGAACTCGAGGGCATCATCCCGGCGCTCGAGCCGGCGCACGCCGTCGGCTGGTTGCTGCGCCACGGACGCGACCACTTCGGTGGGGACGCCCGGGTCGTGTTGACCATGTCGGGCCGGGGCGACAAGGATGTCGACGAGGTCGTCGAGGTCGCCGGTTGGGACGTCGGGGTCGACCGGGCCTTCGGTGGTGGCGGTGACCACGGCACGGGTGCCGGGCAGTGAGTGCCCGCGACACGACGCTCGCGACCGGCGGACCGTCATCTGCGGCTGACGGGCCCGGTGCGGGGCCGGCGCGGATCGCGTCGGCCTTCGCCCGCGCCCGGGACGAGAACCGGGCGGCGCTGGTGGTCTACGTCACCGCCGGCTTTCCCGATCTGGCCACCTCGAAGGCCTGCTTCGAGGCAGCGGTGGAGGCCGGTGCCGACATCCTGGAGATCGGGATCCCGTTCTCGGACCCGATGATGGACGGACCCGTCATCCAGGCCGCGAACCAGGTGGTGCTCGACGCCGGCATCGGGGTATCCGCCCAACTCGACCTCGTCCGGTCACTCGGCCACCTCGACGTCCCCAAGCTCGCGATGACCTACGTCACCAGCGCCGACACCCGCGGGTACGGGGCCTTCGCGGACGAACTGGCCGACGCCGATCTGTCCGGGGTGATCCTGCCCGACCTGCCCGTGGCGGAGGCGGAGCCCTGGCTGACCGAGGCACGCCGCCGTGAACTGGCGACGGTGTTCCTCGCGTCGTCGGTGTCGACCGACGAACGGCTCGCGGCGATCGGGTCCCGGTCGTCGGGCTGGGTGTACGCGGCCGGGCTGCTCGGCGTCACCGGTGTCCGGGCGTTGTCGGGCGACATCACCCGCGAGTTGGTGGCACGCGTCCGGGCCCACACGGACCTGCCCGTCGCCGTCGGTATCGGGGTGCGCGACCGCACCTCGGCCGCCGAGGTGGCCCGCTACGCCGACGGCGTCATCGTCGGCTCGGCGGTGATCCGGGCCGCCGCCGACGGCGATCCGGCCGGCGCGCCCGAGCGCGTCGGTGCGCTGGTGCGCGAGCTGCGGGCCGGGGTCGCCGAACGCGACTGACCCCCACGCGACCGACCCCAACGCGACTGACCCCCACGCGACCGACCCCGACCCGTACCCGTGACGACAGCTGGCAGGTACGACCGTCGCTGCTGGCACGCGTGACCGCCGCTGACACACACGACGGCCCCCGCCGAAGTGGCGGGGGCCGTGGTGTGTGCCGGCGTGATCAGCTGGTTCAGCCGATCTCGAAGCCGTAGTGCTCCTCCATGCCGGGCAGACCGTCGTCACGGACGTTGAACTCGGACTCGACGCAGAGCGTCGCCTCGTCCGGGTTCTCCTCGGTCAGCTCCGCCAGGTCGGAGATCGTGTCGGTACCGAGCTCCTCGTACGCCTCCGACGACATCGCGATGCCGTAGGTGTTGTTGAAGATCGAGGGGGTCAGCCAGACGAGGCCCGACTCCTCACGGTCACGGTCGGCGACGACCTGGTACTGCTCCTGGCGGTCCTGGATCGGCTCGGTCTCACCGAAGAACGAGATCCAGGCGGTGCCGTTGTACTCCCAGTAGTGGTCGATGTCGCCGGACTCGAGCGCAACGCGGGTCGTGTCGGTCCCGCCGACGTTGACCGCGTTGGTCACGTCCGCACCCGCATCGCCGAGCAGTGCCACGGAGATCTCGCCGAGCACGAGCTGCTCGTCGAAGTCCTTGGACCCGACGATCACCTCCATGCCCTCGAGCACGGGGTCACCGGAGAGGAAGCCGTTCTCCTCGAGGAAGCCCTGCGCCACGTCGGCGGGTGCCTCGTTCTCGGCGGACACCTGGGCGTTCAGCGCCGCCATCGTGTCGTTGTCCAGCGCCTCGGCGACCGGCTCGTAGAGCTCGTCGAGCTCGGCGGCGAAGGGCTCGTAGACCTCCTCACGGAAGACCGGTGAGGCGTTGTAGAGCGGGAAGAACGACTGGTCGTCCTCCAGCACGAACAGATCCAGCGCCGCGATCCGGCCGTCGGTGATGAAGACCTCACCGAAGTTGCACGGATCACGTTCCGCGGTGGCGTCGTAGATCGCACCCGTGTCGAGCACGGTCACCTCGGAGCCGCCCCCGCCACAGGCGGAGACGAACATGGCGGCGGCAGCGAGGCTGCCGTAGAGGGTGGTGGTTCTTCTGCTGAGCACGGGGCTCCTTGTTGTCGGGGTCAGAGAAAAGGCGGGGCGGTGAACAAACGATGCCCCGCTCCTGCGTGCGAGATCGTGCAGGTTTGGTGTGCGTCGGCCCGCGTGGGCCTGTGCAACGGACGACGAGGGTGGCCTACGAGTGCGGTCGTTGGCTAGTCGGCCATGCGCTGACCGGACAGTCGACCACGTCAGTGCACAGCTGCAGCGGCGCCTAGAGGCCCTTCGGGGTGAGCTTCTCCTCGATCAGGCCGGCGAGGTAGTCGACGAACAGGGCCAGCACGGCGGTGAGGACCGCACCGGTCCACAGCACCGAGGCCCGACGCAGGCCCACGCCGGTGATGATGATCTCGCCGAGGCCGCCGCCGCCGATGAAGAAGACCAGCGTGGCCGTGCCGACGTTGAGGACCAGGGCCGTGCGCACACCCGCGAGGATCACGGGGACGGCCAGGGGCAGTTCGATCTTGCGCAGGACACGGGACTGCGACATCCCCATGCCGCGCCCGGCCTCCAGCACGCTGCGATCGACCTGGTCGAGGCCGACCATCGTGTTGCGCAGGATCGACAGGAACGAATAGGCGACCAGGGCCAGCACGGCGGTGGTGGTACCGGTGCGCGGGATGAGCGGGGTGGTCGCACCCAGGAAGAAGATGAGGCCGAGCAGGCCGATCGAGGGAATCGCCTGGCCGGCGTTGCCGAGCCCGATGATCGCGGGGGCCAGGCGCTGGTACTTGGGCCGTGTGGCGAAGATCCCCAGCGGGATGGCCAGGATCAGCACGAAGAAGGTCGACAGCACGGTCAACCAGATGTGCTGCACCGTCGCGTCGACGAGCACCTGCGGACGCAGCGAGCGCGCCTCGATCGAGTCGAGCTCGAGACCCTGGACCCAGAGGAAGAGGGCCAGCAGCGCCAGGCCGAGAAAGATCGGCATGCCGAGATAGTGCACCAGCTGGGCGCGTTTGGCCCGCTTGGCGGACGCCACGTCCTCGGCCCGACCCGCTTCGGCCGCAGCCTCACGCATGTCGTCGTCCGGGGTGTACAACGAGGCTGCCATCAGGCGGTCACCTCGTCCGCGGGGTCGACGAGTTTCGCGGCCCGGTAGTACTCCGCATTGACGTCGCGCATGTTCTGGATGGAGGTGATGATGTCATCGACGTCGAGGATGCCCTGGAAGGCCCCCCGACCATCGACCACGATGGCCACGCCGGCGGAACCGACGAGCATCTCCTCGAGCGCATCCGACAGGGTCGCCTGCGGCTCGACCAACGCCTTGGCGGGGAGGCCGAGTGCCGGGACCGGTCGGTCGTGCGCGAAGTCCGGGGCGCGCAGCCAGCGGCGCGGCACGTGGTCGTCGTCGAGCAACAGCATGGCGGTCCACTCGGACTCGTGCAGGCGCTGGCGCAGGACCTCCTTGGGCTCGTCGAGCCGACCCAGCAGGGCATCGGTGGTGTGCTGCACGTCTCGGACACGGGTCAGCTTCAGGCGCTTGAGGGTCGCCCCGGTGCCGACGAAGTCCTCGACGAACTCGTTGGCGGGTT
>CAYTLZ010000196.1:0-6573 GCA_964438785.1 uncultured Actinomycetota bacterium
AGACCGAACGCGACCACGAGGCACTGGTCAAGGCGGCCGCCACCGGCCGCATCGACGTCGAGTACGGCATCTGAGGGCCGTCCCGGTCGGGCCGTCACTCCAGTGGGCCCGCCGATGTCCGTCTGCCGATCGGCGCGCTACTCGGCGCTCGAGGCCCGGCGGCGATCCGGAGCGCCGGTGGTCCGCGACCGCGCCCGGAGCCTGCGCGCGGCGGCCATGGTCAGGGGCACGCCGCCGGCGACGACCCCGAGCGCGCCACCGATCGACACGACACCCGCCCCGGTGAAGATCCCGACCAGCGCGAGGACAGTGGCGAGTGACGTGAGCGCGACCCAGAGCCCGATCGGTCGAGGTTCGCTGTCGCCTCCACCACCGCCGAGCTGCCGGTCCAGGACCGGGTCGTCGGCAGCGAGTTGCCGTTCGATGGCCATCAGGGCATCGAGTTCCGCTTTGGTCAGGGCGGTGGGATCGGGCTGCATCGGAACCTCAGGGAGACGTCAACGGTGGGTCGGCACCCAGCGTTCGGTACCGCGTCCGCCGTGGGCGGCCCATCGGGGTGGCCGCTCGGACGGGCACGGTCGAAGGCTCGCCGTCCCCGACGCGCCACCACCCGGGCCAGAATGGGTGGGTCCCGAAGCTCACGCCATGGTCAGGAACAGCTTCTGGAGCTTCTCCGCCACGGCATCGCTGTGCTCGTCGGCGTCGGTGAGGCACTCCCGGAGGCCGGTCGCGATCAACAGGAATGCCGCGCGGTCGATGGCCTTGCTCGCCGCCGCGAGTTGGGTCACGACCTCCTCACAGGACTGCCCCTCGTCGAGCATCGTGAGAATGCCGCCCAACTGCCCCTGGGCACGGCGAAGCTGCGTCCGGATCGCGCGGATCGCATCCGGGTCCGTGACCGTGTGCGCGGCGGCGTCGCGGGTCGAATCGGTGTCCTCTGCCATGTCCTCGCCTCGTGTCGACGTTCGCGCAGCGATGTGTCTGCACCGGCGGGGGCCGGGCTGCGGCCAGGATTGGGGCCACCGGCTCCCGGATCGCCCGGCTGGTCAGTCGCTGAACTCGAGGAAGGCGTCGTAGGCCCGTGCGCCGTAGATCGTCGCCGGCCCACCGGCCATCATGATGGCGACACCGATGATCTCGGCCGCCTGCTCGCGGGTCGCCCCGGCCCGCACCGCGCTGCGGGCATGGGAGGCGATGCAGCCGTCGCAGCCGTGGACGACGCCGATCGCGACGGCGACGAGTTCCTTGATGCTGGCATCGACGGTGCCCGGGGCCATCGCCGCCTTGCTCATCTCGGCGAAGCCCGCATAGACGTCCGGGATGGCCTTGCGCAGTTCACGGTGCTGGGGTGCGAGGTCGTCGAGGATGCCGCGGTTGTGGTCGTGGTCGCTCATGCTCAGGTCTCGATGATCGTCGTGTCGCTGGTTGAGCCGCAGTGCACGGATGGCTCTCGGATCCATGGCCGCAACATACGGCGGGGGGTATCGACCGGTGCAGGGTCGAACGCCCCGAGTCGGGTGGTCCGTTCGGATGGATCGCACGGGTGGCACGAAACCCGGTGCAAGTGGTCGAGCCCGGTCCGCAGCGGCCGATGGGCGGCGAGGTGGCACGATCACCCCTCCGACGAGTCTGATCGTGCCTTCGACCCGCGCGCTCGGAGACATCAGGTGGACCGCACGCAGATGGCCGCCGTCGGCGTGCTGATCGATGTCGTGTTCATGGCCACCGGACTGGGGCTCGGTTGGTTCACCACCGCCGAGCTCGTGCTCGCCGTCTGGTTGCAGACATCGATACCGATCGTCCTGCTCCCGATCCTGCTGTTCTGGGCGGCGCTGCGGGCCCCTGACCATCCGGATGTCGACGCGGGTGAGCCCCTGATCTCCAACGACAAGGAGCTGCGCGGTCGTGCGGCGGCGCGCAGCCTGGCGTGGTTCTTCCCACTGCACTACGGACTGTTCATGGCCGTGCTCGGGGGGTTTCTCAGCCAACTGGTCGGCGCGGGCCCACTGTTCGGTGCCAGTGTGGCCACCCTGGTCCTGTTCGCCGTGCGGGCGTTGGCCTCGAACCTGCCCGTCGCCATCGCCGACGTCCGCTTCGTGCGGGCCGACGGCTTCGCCCGACTCGCCGGGAAGACGATGGCCCTGACGTGGCGACCCTACGCCCGGTTGTTCCCCCTGCACCTCGGCACGATGGCGCTGCTGTGGATCTGGGGTGACGAGGGCAGCGGCGAGGTCCCCGCGGTGGCCATCATCACGCTGGTGGCGGCCGTCACGTTCGCCGGATCGTTGATCAGCTATCCGGACCTGGACGCGCCGAGCGAGGAGTCGACGTCGGGCTGAACCCGCCCCGATGCCCGGCGGCGGGCTCGGGAGCGCCGCCGTGCTGACGGCCCGGGAGCAGCGCCAGGGCCCGGTCAGGCCACCT
This sequence comes from uncultured Actinomycetota bacterium, assembly GCA_964438785.1. Taxonomy (GTDB): domain Bacteria; phylum Actinomycetota; class Nitriliruptoria; order Nitriliruptorales; family Nitriliruptoraceae; genus PWLR01. Next base: position 2,425 of record CAYTLZ010000196.1, read on the forward strand.
GATCGAAGAACGCGTGCTCGAGCCGCATCGCCTGGTGGTAGTGCGCCGCGATGGCGGGCGAGCCGTCGTCGGTCGCGTCCAACAGCTGTTCCAGGCTCCGTGCCAGCTGTTCGAACCCCGGATCCGCATAGGTCGTGCACCACTCGCGGTAGGGGCTGTCGGCGGCCGTGTCGGGCAACAGGTGCTGGCCGAGATCGGCATAGAGGCGCATGCACGGGGTCATGGCCGCGAGGATGGCGGGCAGCGGTTCGCTCCACGCCACCCGCACCAGGAAGTCGGTGTAGGCCAGCGTCGCCGGGCTCGGGTCGGGATCGAGATCGGCCCCCCACCGCTGCGCGTAGCCGCGGTGCAGGTCGAGTTCCTCGAGCGCGCCGTCGAGCAGGCCGCGCAGTTCGGTCATGGTCGCCAGGTCCGGAGCCTTGGCGATCGCCAGGGCGTAGGCCCGCGCGAATGCGGTGAGGAACCACGCGTCCTGTTCGACGTAGGCGACGAAACGTGCCCGCGGGAGTTCACCCGAGGCGATACCGCGCACGAACGGATGCGCCCAGCAGGCCGTGGCGAGTTCGTGCTCGGCGGCCCACAGCGCGCCGGCGCGGGATGGACGGGGGGCATCGTGTGCAGTCATGCCGCGAGCCTGCCACATCGGGACGTCACATCCGCCCATCGGGTCAGCGACCGGGCACCCGTGCGCTCGCCAGCGCGTAGGACGCCGCCGTCCAACCGGGCACTCCGTGCACCGCGCCACCGGGGAACGCCGAGGCGCTGCCGATCCACAGTCCACGGATCGGGGTGGCGTAGGGCACCAGTGCCGGCAGCGGTCGGAACACCGTCTGGTCGAGGCGGTAGGTGCCGCCACCGACGTCACCGCCGACGAGGTTGACGTTGCCCGCTTCGAGCGCCTGTGGGCCCTGGATGTGCCGTGCGAGTACGAGATCGCGGAATCCGGGTGCGAAGCGTTCGACCTGATCGGTCATGCGTTCCACATGAGCCGCGACGGCTTCGTGGCCCGCGACCGATGCCGGTACCCGCGTGTAGGCCCACGCCGTGTGCTTGCCGGCCGGGGCCCGGGTGGCATCGGCGACGCTCTGCTGCCCGAAGAGCAGGAACGGTCGCTCGGGAATCTCGCCCCGCCGCACGGCGGTGGTCTGCGCGGTGACCGCCTCGGCCTCACCGCCGACGTGGACGGTGCCGGCGAGGCGTGCTTCCGCAGCCGTCCAGGGCGTCGGACCATCGAGCGCCCAGTCGACCTTGACGGTCCGTGGCCCGTACCGGAACCGGCCGAGCCGGGCGGCGTAGGAATCCGGCATGGCATCGCCGACCAGCCGGAGCATGGCATGCGGCGAGGTGTCGGCGATGACGATCGGGGCACGCCACCTCGTGCCGTCTGCGGCGACGACCCCGGCCACTCGCCCGCGCGCGCTGACGACCCGCTCGACGCGGGACTCGAGCCGGATCTCACCACCCAGCGAGCGCAGGTAGCTCGCCAGCGCCCCGGTCAGGTTGCCGGCACCGCCGCGCGGGCTCGGCCAGCCGGCGGCGTGGCCGAGCAGCTGCAGGTAGCTGCCGGCGATGGCCGAGCCGGACTCCTCGGCCGGGACGTCACCGTGCAGGACGGAGCCGAACAACCAGGCGCGGGCGTGCGGGCCGGCGAACAGGTCGTCGGCCAGCTGGTCCGCGGAGGTCAGCAGCAGGCGCGCGAACTCGAGCGTCCCGCCGATCCCGAGCGCGGCGACCAGCCTGGCCCCACCGGCGATCGGCGGGAACCCACCGAGCATGGTGGCGCGCAACGCCTCGAACGATTCGAGGTAGGGGCCCGCCCACGCGGCCCAGGCACGACCGTCGCCCGGGTGCAGGTCGTCGAGGTTCGCGGTGGTGCGTTCGAGGTCCCGGTACAGCGCCCCGGCGCGCCCGTCCGGCATCGGATGGGCCATCGCGACGTCGGGATGGACCCAGTGCAGACCGTGCTGCTCGAGTGGCATCCGGCGGAACACCGGCGACGCCGCAGCGGCCGGATACACCGAACTGAAGGTGTCCGAGACGAACCCGGGCAGGGTCAGTTCCTGGCTGACGACCGCGCCGCCGAGGCGCGGTTGCGCCTCGAGCACCACCACCTCGCGGCCCGCCCGTGCCAGTCGGACCGCGGCCGACAGACCGTTGGGGCCCGATCCGATGACGATCGCGTCGACACGCTGTGCGTGCGTCACGCCTGCGCCCGCTCGGCGGCCACGATCAGCCGGCCCACCTGTTCGGCGATCTGGTGCAGCATCGACTGTTCCGGGCTCTCCATGCCCCAGAACGCGTGCTGCGACCAGCGGCCCACCCGGTCGTAGAGCTCGGAGAGGTGCCAGGTCATCGGGTCCCAGGTCCCGGCTGCACGCAGGTAGGTGCGACCCTCGTGGGTGTAGAGCACGAGCCGGTTCTTCGCATCGCCCATGAAGTGGCCCTCGTGGGTGACGAGGTCGAACCCGGCGTGGACCTCCGCATCGTCGGGGACCGGCGAGAGCTCGTCCGGTCGCGCGTCGAAGCCGCGACGCAGCTCGGACACCCAGTTGGACAGCGCCACCGGGTCGGCCGCGGTCACCAGGTCGTGGATCGTCACGTAGCCGCGCGTGAACACCGGAGTGCGGGCCGTGGGGAACCCGACGACCTCGATCTCGAAGGTCTGCCCGTCGAGCCCGCCGTTGCGCAACGGGGTGAAGCGGCCGAGCTCGCTGGCGTAGTCGGGCCAGTGTTCGACGGCCAGGATGCCGGCGACGGTGGTCGCGACATCCGGCATCTCCACGGGCGGATAGGTGTGCCAGATCTGTTCGGGTTCCGGACGCCGAGGCGGGGTCAGCGGTCCGAGCTGCGCGCGCTGCAGACGCCGCTCCGGGTCGTGTGCCTGCTTGGCCGCGGCCGTCTCGAAGGCGATGCCCCAGCCGAGCCGGTCCCAGTCCTGGGCCGCCTCGGGGAACCAGTCACCGATGAGCTTCGCTCCTCCGGCGAGCAGGTCGGCCCGATGCAGGGTGCCGGTCCGTCCACCGGAGCCCCGCAGCCTCGCGGTGCCGAACGCCTGGTGGAACCGCAGCACGTCGGCCGCGCCGAGCCGGCGTTCGCCGCGGTGCTCCCAGTAGGTGGTCACGATCGTGAAGGCGAGACGCAGATCGTCGAGCTGGCGCTGGTCGCGATCCTTGGCGTAGTAGGCCGCGTTGAGGAAGTCGGTCACCCAGGCGGCTGCGGTCGGCGCGGCGAGCGTGGAGCCCGCCATGCTCGCGGTGCGTGTCACCGGGGAGCTGCGCAGGCGATCGGTCAACAGGGCGGCGCCGGCGCCCGCGGCGGCGGCGATCAGGTGCGAGGTGGCCATCGGGTTCCTTGGAGTCGGGAGCCCATCACATCGTGCACCTTGCCATCGAACCAGAAGCCTTCGGCCCTCGCGTGACCGGTCGAACGGCCGGTGCGAGCGGGTCCCGCCGCCCCGGCGTGGGACGGGGTCGGGTCGGGCACCGGGGTCAGGCGGGGACGGGGTCGGGTGGCGATGGGCCCGCGCGCTGGCCGGCGTCCCGTGCCGTGCTCAGACGTTGCGGCGGTACTGGCCGCCGACCTCGAACAGCGCGTCGGTGATCTGGCCGAGCGAACACACCCGCACGGCGTCCATCAGCACCGCGAAGACGTTGCCGCCGCTCGTGGCCGCGTCCTGCAGCCGGGCGAGCTGTGCCTGGCCGTCGTCGCGGTGGGCGGCCTGGAAGCCACGCACCCGCTCGAGCTGGCCGCGCTTCTCGTCCTCGGTGGCCCGGGCGAGCTCCACCTCGACGTCCGGGTCGCCGTCGGCATCTTCGCGCAGGAACGTGTTCACGCCGATGATGGGTAGCGAGCCGTCGTGCTTGCGGTGCTCGTAGAGCATCGACTCGTCCTGGATCTTGCCGCGCTGGTAGCCGGTCTCCATCGCGCCGAGCACCCCGCCGCGGTTGGAGATCCGGTCGAACTCGGCGAGCACGGCCTCCTCGACGAGGTCGGTGAGCTCGTCGACGACGTAGGCGCCCTGGAGCGGGTTCTCGTTCTTGGCCAGCCCCCACTCCTGGTCGATGATCATCTGGATGGCCAGTGCGCGCCGTACCGACGACTCGGTCGGGGTGGTGACGGCTTCGTCGTAGGCGTTGGTGTGCAGCGAGT
>CAYTLZ010000197.1:0-3200 GCA_964438785.1 uncultured Actinomycetota bacterium
CGGTGGGCGCGGCGGCGTTCCATCTCGCACGGGGCCGTTGGCGCACGGTGATCATCGGGGTCACGTTGCTGACGGTGACGGTCCCGGTCGCGTGGTGGTTCGTGGCCTGATCCACGACGAACCGCCCCGGGCCGACGCGGGGAACGCGTCGAACCGGGGCGGTCGTGGTTCGGGGGTCGGTGCAGGGCGTCGGCGGGACGCGCCCGTCCGTCGGTCAGCGCAGCAGGGGGAGACGCTCGACGATGTCGAGGCGCTCCCACCAGCCCGCCAGGCCGAAGGTGCGGCCGGCGTCGAGCAGCGGGAAGAGCAGGAAGAGCAGGAAGTAGTACCAGTGGGCGGTCGTGAGCGGGTTGGTCGCGCCGGCCTCCAGGGGCAGCTGGGAGAGGTAGAAGAACACCGACAGCAACATGCCGGCACCGGCGGCGATGTACAGCCCGATCCCGAGCAGTGCAGCGAAGCCGAGCCCGAACAGGGCGGCCATGAACAGCACGTCCACGATCACGTTGCCGGCCAGCGCGGACCAGAGTCCGCCGAAGGTGCCCTCCGAGGCGCCCATGAGGTAGCCGCGGGTCGGGCTGCCACCGTTGATCCAGGCGTTCTCGGCCGGGGTGCCGTAGGAGAGGCCGAAGGCCTTGTCGAGGAAGGACCACATGAAGTTGAAGCCGATCACGATGCGGAGCGCGGCCAGGACCTTGCGGCCGGCGGGGGACTTCACGGCGTGGTCGGTGACGGTCATCGGACGTTCGGCGGTGCTCATGGCGACACCTTTCTGGTGACGGGCGACTCGGTGATCCGGGGTGCGTCGTCCGGTCGACGGAGGTCGGGGGGCGGCTCCTCGGATGCTCATCGTCGCAAGCCCCACGGGCGGTCAACAGGTCGTTTCGGAAGCTGCCGGTGGGGCCGAAGGACCCGGTTTCGTGCCGCGCCGCGGACGACGGTTCAACTGGACCCGGTCGGTGGTGCACTGGGGGCACGGCGCGGCGGTCGGCCCGTGGCCGCTTCGTACGTTCGGTGGCCAGATTCCGATCCAGATCGAGGAGCAGCCCATGGCGTCCGAGCGGTATGAGGACCTGACCCAGGAGGAGCTCTACGACCGTGCGCAGGAGCGCGAGATCGAGGGTCGCTCCGACATGTCCAAGGACGAGCTCATCGCCGCGCACCGCCTGGCGGACACCGGACCCGATGCGGTGCGGCTACTGATCGAACAGCACGACCGGATCCGGCGGCTGTGCGCGTCGTGGGACAAGCTGTCCGCCCGGCCCTCGAAGCGCAAGGAGGACCTCGTCGACGAGCTGGTCACCACCCTGGTGAAGCACGCCAAGATCGAGGAGCAGATCTTCTACCCGGCCGTGGCCGCCGAGGTCGAGGGCCGCGAGGGCCTGGTGGACGAGAGCCTCGAGGAGCACCACGCCGCCGAGCTGCTGCTCAACGAGATCGATCGGATGGGACCCGACAGCGCGCGCTTCGATGCGAAGGTCACCGTCCTGATGGAGATGGTGATCCAGCACATCGACGAGGAGGAACAGGAGCTGTTCCCCCGGGTCGTCGATCAGCTGTCGGACCAGCGCCGCCATGAGCTCGGCGGTGCGATGGTCACCGCGTGGAAGCTCGCGCCGACGCGTCCGCACCCGCATCTGCCCGCCACACCCCCCGGCAACGTCATCACCGGGCTGCCGGCCACGGTGATCGACCTGACGGTCGGTGCCGCTCGGAGCGTCGGCCGACTGGTGTCGCGACGATGACGGCCCAGCCGGACGACGACCACATCCGCCCCGATGGGCTCGACGACGCCACGGTGGACGCCGTCGGCCGGATCAGTGAGGCCTTCGAGCTGCTGCAACGGGCGCGCGGCTCCCTGTACACGTTCCATCAGCAGATCGGTTGGGTCGACGACACGCTCGGTGACGGCCTCGCCATGCTCCGCGACGCGGGGCAGGAGGAACTCGCCGAGGAGATCAGCCGAACCTGGCTCGGGCGCAACGTGCTGCCCGGCATGTGGACCTTCCAGGTCGTCGAGGCCTTCGAGCGCACCTACTACGACGTCGCGGTGGCCAGTGAGCAACTGGTCCACGACCGGATCACCAGGGGCCGCCGCCACATCCAGGAGGCGGAACGCAAGGTGACCCGCCGCGAGCACGGACCGACCGACGACGAGGCCTGACCGGCCGACGACGAGGCCTGACCGGCACCCGCTGCCCCTCCTCCTCAGCCCGGTGCGGGGGCCGGTGCCACGGTCAGCAGGACGACCGCGTCGGTGTCGGCGCACAGGTCGTGCATCGCCGTCGGGATGGTCGCCCAGTGGTGCAGCGGTACCGACGTCGAGGTCGTGGCGGTGCTGAGCGTCACGCTGCCGCGCAGCACCTGGATGCTCGCCGGCCCGGGCGCGGTGTGTTCGTCCAGCCGCCGGTCGGCCAGCAGCGCCAGCAGGGTCTGCTTGAGCGCGCCACCGCCACCCGGTGTCAGCGTCCGGGCGGCCCGTCCGGACGCCTGTGAGCCGGCCTGGGCCAGCAGGTCGTCGGCTGCCGCATCGAGGTCGAACGCGCCGTCCGGTTCGGTGGGGTCGCGTCGTGGGGCGTGGGCCCCTGCGATCAGATCCGCCATGGTGACACCCTTCGACCGGAGAGCTGCACCGTAGGCCGGCGGTCCCCGCGAGCAGCGGACCAACGGCCACGACCGCCCCCGCCACCGCCTCGGGCGGTGGGCGTCGCGCCGCCCTTCGCCGCCTGTCGCCGCCGGTCGCCGCCGGGTGTCCAGTTCAGTGCGCACGGTCCGGGGCAGGAAGGTGCCCGCAGCGGGGTCTGCGCCCGCCCCGTGGACCGACACTGACGTCCTCCGAATCGAGGACCGAGTCGATGCGCCCACGACGCGACGCCAGCACCGGTGGCGAACGATGCACCGGCCGGGGGGGCCTAGTGCGGACGCCGCCCCGTGGCCCCGTGCGTGGGGCCGAGACGCACCTCGGCCGGGGGAGCGTGGGCCGCGCCGAGCCGGCCCTGCGCCAGGGCCAGACCGAGGTAGATCGGTCCGAACTGTCCGAGGGCGAAGATCACGCCGAAGGTGACCAGCAGGATGCGGGCGCGCGTGGCGGTGCCGTCGAGTGCATCGCGCTGCTGGTCGACGACCAACGCGGCCTCGGTCGTCCGCTCCGCGTACCCACCGACGAGTCCGGCCGCGGCGTCGATCCGCTCGTCGAGCGCGGC
>CAYTLZ010000197.1:3300-6528 GCA_964438785.1 uncultured Actinomycetota bacterium
CCGGTCAGGGCCGTGAGCGAGTCGAGGGCCTGCTGGCCCTGCTCCATGCTGCCACCGAGCGACTGCACCGCGTCCTGGGCGTCGGTGACGCCGGTGCCGACGATCACCAGTGCCTCCTCGGCGATGACGAAGGACTCGTCCACCGTGTCGAGCACATCGGCGGTCAACGTCAGGCTCTGGGCGACGCCGAGGTGGAAGTCGCGGACCAGGTGCTGGGCCACGAACGTGCCGATCAACGTGACGACGAGCGTGACCACCGCGACGCCGGCGATCACCCGGCCGGCGAGCGGGGCGTTCAACACCATGGACGGATCACGATTCCTCGGGTCGGGGACGGGCTCGGAGACCGGGTCGGAGCCGAGGTAGCGATCCGCAGCTGCGGGGCACTGCGTTCGACCGTAGCGGGCGGCACCGGTGCCGATCCGGACCGACGGCCACCGCATGGGTGAGCTCACCTCGCCGCCACCGCCGTCCCCGGTGTCCCCGCCGTCGTCGCCGGAGGCGTCGGCGTCCTCGTCGTCGCCGGCACCCCCGTCGTCATCGCCGGAGGCGTCCGCGTCCCCGCCGCCCGCAGGCCCGTCGTCGGCCGCCGAGCCCGTGATCGCCGCGCGAGGGGTGCGCCGGGTGTTCGGTGACGAGGTCGCCGTCGAGCAACTCGACCTCGATGTGGCCGGGGGGACCATCTTCGGCTTCGTCGGACCGAGTGGGTCGGGCAAGACCACCGCGGTCCGGATGCTGGCCGGTATCGACGAACCCACCGACGGTGAGGTCAAGGTCCTGGGCTGCCCGACGACGGACTTCGATCGCACCCTGCGGGCCCGCATCGGCTACCTGCCCCAACAGTCGGTGCAGTTCCCGAACCTGTCGGTGCAGGAGAACCTGAGCTTCGTGGCGTCGCTCTACGGGCTGCCGCTGCGTCGGCGGGACACGATCACGGCCGCGCTCGAGGGAACCGAGCTCGTCGAACACCGCAGCAAGCCGGTCCGCGATCTGTCCGGGGGCATGAAACGCCGGCTCGCGCTGAGCGCCGCCCTCATCCACGAGCCCGAGGTGCTGTTCCTCGACGAACCGACGGCGGGGATCGACCCGGTGCTGCGGGAAAAGATCTGGGAACGCTTCGAGGCCCTGCGTGACGAGGGCTGCACCCTGTTCATCACCACGCAGTACGTCAGCGAGTCGGCCTACTGCGACCGGGTCGCCGTGCTCGTCGACGGCCGGATCATCGCCGAGGACACCCCGCGGGAACTGCGGCGACGTGCGCTGGGTGGTGACGTGATCCTGCTGTCGCCGAAGGCTTCGGTCGACGACGCGACGGTCGAACGCCTGCGTGCACTCGACGGGGTGCGCGAGGTCGAGCGGGTCGGCTCGGGCTTCGGGCTGCGGCTCGTCGTCGACGACGCGGATCATCGCCTCGCCGAGTTGCAGGCCTGGACCGCGGAGCAGCAGGTCGACATCGACACGCTCAACGAGCAGCAGATCTCGTTCGACGATGTCTTCACGACCCTGGTGGGGCAGCACGCCGAGGACCCGCCGGCGGACGGTGAGCCGTCGTGACCCGGTCCGTGATCCGCATCTTCGCCTTCGTGCGCAAGGAGATCGTCGACGTCGTCCGGCAACCGATGTTGCTGCTGGCGCTCGTGGTCGGGCCGTTCCTGATCCTGCTGGCCTTCGGCGGTGGCCTGCGGGAGGTCGATCCCCAGCTGCGCACCCTGTTGGTCGCGCCCGAGGAGAGCGACATCCGCGAGCAGGTCGAGGACTTCGCCCGGGCGGAACGCGAGGGGGAGCGGCTGCTGGTCGAGGGGGTGACCGCCGACGAGGTCGGGGCACGCATGGAGCTGCGCGCCGGTGACGTCGACCTGCTGGTCGTCTTCCCCGATGACGTCGATGAACGGATCGAAGCGGACGAGCAGGCGGTCATCTCGATCTACCACACCCAGATCGACCCGCTCGAGGGCCAGGCGATCGCGCTGTTCGGTCGCTCGGCGGTCGACGAGATCAACAACCGGCTGCTCGAGACCGTCGTCGAGGAGTTCCAGCTGGCGTTCGTGGAACTCGAACAGGCCGAACGGCTGGAGGCCCTCGATCCGGACGTCGCGACCTACGCCGAACTGGAACCCGGCGTCCTGGTGAGCCCGTTCCGTGGGGAGACGCAGCTGCTGGGCGGACAGACGATCGCGCTGCGGGACTTCTACGCCCCCGCGGTGGTGGTCGTGCTGCTGCAGCACCTGGCGATCACGGTGCTCGGTCTGTCGGTCGTCCGCGAGCGGAGCCTCGGTGCGACCGAGCTGTACCGGGTGTCGCCGATGGGCTCGATCGAGTACGTCCTGGGCAAGTTCGCCGCCTACCTGCTGCTCGGTGCCGCCGTGGGTTCGGTCCTGCTGGCGGCACTGGTGCTCGGGCTCGATCTGCCGATGGCGGGTTCGTGGTGGCAGCTCGCGGTCGCGCTGACCGCGTTGCTGTTCACGTCGATCGCCGTCGGGCTCACGGTCGCGATGCTGGCGAACAGCGACAGCCAGGCGGTGCAGTACGCGATGCTGATCCTGCTCGGCACGATCTTCCTCAGCGGGTTCCTGCTGTCGCTGGACCGGTTCCTGCCGTTCGCCCGGCCACTGTCCTGGGTGCTCCCGGCGACCCACGCGATCCAGTTGGTGCGGGACGTCATGCTCCGCGGTGCCCCGTTGGACACCGTCGTGCTCACGGCACTCATCGCCTACGGCGTCGTCTTCGCGTTCATCAGCACGTGGTTGGCCAGACGGAAGATGGTCGGTTGACGCCGGCTCGCCCGCCAGGAACTCGCCACGTCGGGCTCACCCTGGACGCTCGGCCCGCGAGCGTCGCATGGCCGTCGGACGCACCGGGCGTCGACCTGCTCCCGGTCGATCGTGTCCGCACCGGTGTGCTCGACGCCGTCGGTGACACCCCCCTGGTCGCGGTGACCGGATTCCTCGACGACCCGGCCGTGCGGTTGTACGTGAAGCTGGAGGCCGCCAACCCGGGCGGCAGCGCCAAGGACCGCCCGGCCGCCGCGATGATCGAACGGGCCATCGCCGACGGGGCGATCACCCGCTCCACGGTGGTCGTCGAGTCCACCTCCGGCAACACCGGGATCGGCCTGGCACAGGCGTGCCGGTACTACGACCTGCGCTGCATCCTCGTCGTCGACGAACGCGCCCGGCCCCAGAACGTGGCCATCATGCGGGCGCTCGGCGCGGAGATCGACGTCGTCGC
>CAYTLZ010000198.1:0-6492 GCA_964438785.1 uncultured Actinomycetota bacterium
CCGATGCGCGCTACCTGTTCGCCCGGTTCAGCGAGCTCATCGAGTCCTTCCGCGCCGGCACCAGCGCCACCTCGACGTCCACGTCGACCGCCACCTCGACGTCCACCTCGCCCAAGGGAGCCCGCTGATGCCGCGGCGCGACGATCTCACCAGCGTGCTCGTGCTCGGGTCCGGGCCGATCATCATCGGCCAGGCCTGCGAGTTCGACTATTCCGGCACCCAGGCGTGCAAGGTGCTCCGCGAGGAGGGCCTGCGCGTCATCCTGGTCAACTCCAATCCCGCCACGATCATGACGGACCCGTCGCTGGCGGATGCCACCTACGTCGAGCCGCTCACCCTCGACGTGGTCACGTCGATCATCGCCAAGGAACGCCCCGACGCGCTGCTCGCGACGCTCGGCGGGCAGACGGCGCTCAACCTCGCCGTCGAGCTGTACGAGGCCGGGGTCTTCGAGGACTACGGCGTCGAGGTGCTGGGCGCGGACCTGGAGGCGATCCAGACCGCCGAGGACCGGCTGAAGTTCAAGGAGGCGATGACCGGGATCGGGCTCGAGTCGCCCCGGTCGATGTACGTCAACGACGTCGCCGGCGCGTTCGAGGCCGCCGACGCCTACGACTATCCGGTCGTGCTGCGCCCGTCGTTCACGCTCGGTGGCAAGGGCGGTGGCATCGCCTACGACGCGGCCGAGCTCGACAAGATGATCCGCCAGGGGCTCTACGACTCGCCGGTGCACGAGGTGCTCGTCGAGGAGTCGGTGGTCGGGTGGAAGGAGTTCGAGCTCGAGGTGATGCGCGACCACGCCGACAACTGCGTGATCATCTGCTCGATCGAGAACATCGACGCGATGGGCGTGCACACCGGCGACTCGATCACCGTCGCCCCGGCGATGACCCTCTCGGACCCCGAATACCAGCAGATGCGTGACGCCGCGTTCGCGGTGCTGCGCCGCATCGGGGTGGAGACCGGCGGCTCGAACGTGCAGTTCGCGGTCGACCCGGTCACCGGCCGGCAGGTCGTCATCGAGATGAACCCACGCGTGTCGCGGTCGTCCGCGTTGGCCTCCAAGGCCACCGGGTTCCCGATCGCCAAGATCGCCGCGAAACTGGCCATCGGCTACACGCTGGACGAGATCGCCAACGACATCACCCGGGAGACCAAGGCCGCGTTCGAGCCGTCGATCGACTACGTGGTCACCAAGATCCCGCGGTTCGCATTCGAGAAGTTCTCCGGTGCCGACGACGTGCTCACCACCCGCATGAAGTCCGTCGGCGAGGTCATGGGCATCGGCCGCACGTTCAAGGAGTCGTTCAACAAGGCGCTGCGCAGCCTGGAGGACGGCCGCATCGGGTTCGGGGCCGGCGACCCGCTCGACCTCGACGACGAGGCACTCGAGGGCCGACTCATCCGCCCGACCGCGGACCGGCTCGACGCCGTCGACGAGGCCCTGACCCGCCGGTGGTCGGTGGAGCGCGTGGCGTCGTTGACCGGGTTCGACCCGTGGTTCGTCGATCAGCTGCTGCAGCTCGTCGAACGCCGCCGCGAGCTGCGCGGTTACGAGCACCTCGCCGCGCTGCCCGACGAGCTGTTGCGCGCGGCCAAGCGCGAGGGTTTCGCCGACGCCCACATCGCGGTGCTGCTCGCCACCGACGAGGCGGCCGTCCGCGCGCGCCGGCACGCCGCCGGCATCCGGCCGGTGTTCAAGACCGTCGACACCTGCGCCGCCGAGTTCGAGGCCTACACGCCGTACCACTACTCGAGCTACGAGACCGAGGACGAGGTGCGCCCGTCCGACCGGGACAAGGTCGTGGTGCTCGGCAGCGGCCCCAACCGCATCGGCCAGGGCGTCGAGTTCGACTACTGCTGTGTCCACGCCGTGTTCGCCCTGCAGGCCGCCGGGTTCGAGACCATCATGATCAACTGCAACCCGGAGACGGTGTCGACCGACTACGACACCGCCGACCGGTTGTACTTCGAGCCGCTCACGCTCGAGGACGTGCTCGAGGTCATCCACCGCGAACAACCCGTCGGGGTGCTCGTGCAGCTCGGCGGGCAGACGCCACTGAAGCTCGCGCGCGACCTGGAGGCCGCCGGCGTGCCGGTGTGGGGGACGAGCCCCGACGCGATCGACATGGCGGAGGACCGCGGGCGCTTCGGTGCCCTCATGGCGGAACTCGGCGTCGCGATGCCGCCCGGTGGCATCGCGCGCTCGTTCGACGAGGCCCGGGAGATCGCGCTGGCCATCGGGTATCCGGTCCTGGTGCGGCCCTCCTACGTGCTCGGCGGTCGGGCCATGCAGATCGTCTACGACGACACCGGCCTGCAGCGCTACCTCACCGAGGCCGTGGCGGCCGCACCGGACCAGCCGATCCTGGTGGACCGCTTCCTCGAAGGCGCCATCGAGATCGACGTCGACGCCGTGTACGACGGCGTTGAGCTGTTCGTCGGCGGCATCCTGGAACACATCGAGGAAGCCGGGGTCCACTCGGGCGACTCGGCCTGCACGCTGCCGCCGATCACGCTCGGGCGCGGCCAGGAAGCCGAGATCCGCACCATCGTCGAGGGCATCGCCGCCGGCCTGGGCGTCCGCGGACTCATCAACGTCCAGTTCGCGCTCAAGGACGACATCCTGTTCTGCATCGAGGCCAATCCCCGCGCCTCGCGCACCGTGCCGTTCGTCGCCAAGGCCACCGGCGTGGCCCTCGCGCGGGTCGCCGCCCGGGTCATGGCCGGCGCGACGCTCGCCGAGTTGCGCGAGGTCGAGGGTCCCGACGGCCACCCGCTGGTCCCGGCACAGGACGCCGTGCAGGGGCCGCGCCCCGGCCACGTCGCGGTCAAGGAGGCCGTGCTGCCCTTCGACCGGTTCCCCGGCGTGGACGCGCTGCTCGGACCCGAGATGCGCTCCACCGGCGAGGTGATGGGCATCGACCACGACTTCGGTGCCGCCTTCGCCAAGGCGCAGGCCTCGACCGGTTCGATGGTGCTCCCGACCTCGGGCAAGGTGTTCATCTCGGTCGCGAACCGCGACAAGCGTGCGATCGTCTTCCCGGCGAAACGCCTGGTCGACCTCGGCTTCGAGTTGGTCGCCACCGACGGCACCGCGGACGTGCTGCGCCGCGCCGGCCTGGACGTCGAGGTGGTCGGCAAGGTCTCGCAGGGCACCAACGAGCTGCTCACCCTGATCGAGGAGCGGGCGATCGGCCTGGTGCTCAACACGCCGTTCGGGTCCGGCACCCGGGGTGACGGCTACGAGATCCGGCAGGCGGCCGTGACCAATGGGGTGCCCTGCATCACCACCCTGTCGGGCATCCTGGCCGCCATCCAGGGGGTCGAGGCCCTGCGACGTGGCCCGCTGTCGGTCACCTCGTTGCAGGACCACCAGGCGGCACTGCGGGCACTGGTGTCCACGGCCACCGCACCGTCCACCGGCACCGCACCGTCCACCGGCACCGATGACGAGAGGACCGCGTGAGCAGTCCACGACGCCGACTCGCCCCGGCCCAGGGCCGCCCCGACACCGACGGCCCGGTCATGGCCAGCTGCGAGGTGCTGGCGCGCCGCCGTGAAGGTCCCTACTGGACGTTGTCGTTCGCGGCCAAGGAGATCGCCGAACGGGCCCGGCCGGGCCAGTTCGTGCAGATCGCGGTCCAGGCACCGCACACGCTGCTGCGCCGGCCGTTCTCCATCGCCGGGGTGTCCCGCCAGGGTGTCGCCGCCGGCACCGTCGACGTGGTGTTCGACGCCCACGGTCCGGGCACCGAGTGGCTCGCCGGCGTCGACGCGCACGACGTCATCGACGTGATCGGCCCGCTCGGGAACCCGTTCCCGCTGCCGCAGCGCAAGGTCAACTGCCTGCTGATCGGGGGCGGCTACGGCACCGCGCCGTTGTTCTACCTCGGCGAGAAACTGGTCGCCAAGGGGCTGCGGGTCGACATGATCGTCGGGGCGGCGAGCGGTGACCGGATCCTGGGCACCATCGACGCCAAGCGCCTGTCGGCGACCGTGGCCTTCACCACCGACGACGGCTCGTACGGCACCAGGGGTCGGGTCACCGACGTGCTCGAGGACGTGGTCGCCTCGACCGGTGCCGGCGTCGTCTACGCCTGCGGCCCGAACCCGATGCTGCGCGCCGTGTCGGAGATCTGCCGCGACATCGAGGTGCCGGTACAGGTCTCGGTCGAGGAGAAGATGGCCTGCGGGATCGGGGTGTGCTTCACCTGCGTGCTGCCGATCCGCGGTCGGGACGGTCACGTGCGGATGCAACGCTCCTGTATGGAGGGCCCGGTGTTCAACGGGGCCCGCATCGCCTGGGACGAGACCCGGGTGCACGTCGGCGCGCCGATCGTCGACGAGGAGGACGAGCCCGCGGCCCCACCGGCCCGGCCGACGGATGCCGAACTGTGGGGTGACGCATGAACCGTCCTGACGCGTGGCGTGTCCATGGTGCTGGGCCGGCGGACACCGGACCGTGGGGTGCCGCATGAGCAGCGACGTCCGACGGATCGATCCCGGCGAGCTGGCCGGCGACGGCGCGGCCGCCGCCGCGGAGGCGGTCGACCTGCACACCGACCTGGCCGGGATCGCGTTGCCCGACCCGATCCTGACCGCGTCCGGCTGCTTCGCCTCCGGCTCGGAGATCGACCGGTTCTTCGACGTGTCCGACCTGGCCGCCGTGGTGGTGAAATCGATCACCCGGGAACCCCGCAACGGCCTGCCGGCCCCGCGGATGGCGGAGACCCCGTCGGGGATGCTGAATGCCATCGGCCTGCAGAACCCGGGCGTCGACATGTGGATCGAACGTGATCTGGCCTGGTTGCGGGAGCGTGGTGCCCGGGTGGTCGCGTCGATCGCCGGCAAGACGGTCGCCGACTACCGCCACGTCGCCCGCGCCCTGCGGGCCGCCGATCCCGACGGCGCGACCATCGTCGGCTGGGAGATCAACCTGTCGTGTCCGAACGTCGAGGACCGCGGGCTCGTGTTCGCCTGCTCGCCCGCCGACAGTGCCGCGGTCGTCGGTGCGGTCGCCGAGGAGGCACCGGTCCCGACGCTGGCAAAGCTGACCTCGGACGTCACCGACATCACGGCGATCGCGACGGCGGTCGTCGAGGCGGGTGCGACCGGTGTCACCCTGATCAACACGCTGCTCGGCATGGCGATCGACCCGGACACCGGCCGGCCCGAATTGTCGAACACCTACGGCGGACTGTCCGGCCCGGCGATCCGTCCGGTGGCGGTCCGCAACGTCCACCAGGTCCGTCAGGCGCTGCCCGAGGTGCCGGTGCTCGGTTGTGGGGGCGTGCGCACGGTCACCGACGTCGTGCAGTTCCTGCGGGCGGGCGCGAGCGCGGTGTCCGTCGGGACGGCGACGTTCGTGGACCCGTTCGTGGGGCCGCGGCTGGCGGGTGAGCTGCGCACCTGGCTGGCGACCCGGGGACATGCGGACGTCCGGTCGCTGATCGGCGCGACGGAGCCGTGGGCATGACGGCGACCCGGGAGGCGTCGAGGTGTACGTGGCCGGAGCGGCGTCGACGTGAGTGCGACCGGAGGAACCATGGAGCCATTCGAGCGGATCATCGTGGCGCTGGACGTGCCGACCCTGGGCGAGGCCGAGCAGTTGGCCGCGTCGTTGGTCGGCCATGTCGGGTGGTTCAAGGTGGGCCTCGAGCTGTTCAGCGCCCACGGTCCCGCGGCGGTGGAGGCGATCCGGTCCCACGGGCCGGTGATGCTGGACCTGAAGCTGCACGACATCCCGACCACCGTCGAGCGGGCCGCGCGTCGGCTGGCGTCGCTCGACGTCGGCCTGCTGACGATCCATGCGGGTGGCGGTGCGGCGATGGTCCGCGCGGCGGTGGAGGGGCTGGGTGACGCTGGCCGCATCCTCGGCGTGACCGTGCTGACGTCGACGAGTGACGAGGACCTCGGGGCGTTGGGCGGCGATCCGTCGGCGGTGCAGGTTCCGCGGCTCGCCTCGCTGGCCGTGGACGCCGGTGCGCCTGGCCTGGTGTGCGCGCCGCGTGACCTGCCGGCGGTCCGCACCGCGGTCGGTGGCGACGCACTCCTGGTCACGCCGGGTGTGCGCCCCGTCGGCTCGGGGGACGACGATCACGCGCGCGCGGCGACGCCGGAGGTCGCGCTCGCCGACAGTGCCGACCTGCTGGTGATCGGTCGCCCGATCACGCGTGCCACCGACCCGGTGTCCGCGGCACGATCGATTGCGGGCTCGCTGGTGCGGTGACGCTGAGGCTGCCGATGCCGATGCCGATGCCGATGCCGGTCAGCCGTAAGCGTGGTCGTCATGGCCCCGTGCTGCGGGGGACCGGCGTCGGGTGACCGCCATACTCGGGGTCATGCCTGACGACGACCCGCTACCCGCCCACCGCCAGGAGGTGGTCATCGGCGCGCTCGGGCCCGGGCGTGTGGCGATCATCGATCATAACGCGTCATGGTGGGGTCAGTTCGGCGCCCATGCCCGAGGTGTCCGCGACGCACTCGGCG
>CAYTLZ010000199.1:0-6477 GCA_964438785.1 uncultured Actinomycetota bacterium
TGATCAACGGCGACGCCAACCTGTGCGAGGTGGCCACCTTCCTCAAGGTCGGCACGATGCTGCTCGTGCTCGACGTGCTCGAGGAGGAGTCGCTGCCGGCGCTGCCGGGGCTGGCCCATCCGGTGCAGGCGTTCCAGCAGGTCAGTCACGACCTGACCTGTTCGCGTCCGCTGCGCATGGACGACGGCACCCGGATGACCGCGTTGGAGATCCAGTGGGCCTACCTCGAGGCCTGCAAGCGCTCGGTCAAGGAGCGCGCGGTCGACGATCCGGTCGTCGCGGACGTGCTGACGCGCTGGGAGACGGTGCTGACCACCGCCGGGTCCGACCCGCGGGCCCTGTCCGGCCAGGTCGACTGGGCGACCAAACTGGAACTCATGGAGGGCTACCGGCAGCGCCACGGGCTCGACTGGGACCACGACCGGCTCAAGATGGTCGATCTGCAATACCACGACGTGCGCCAGGACAAGGGCCTGTACCAGCGGTTGGCGGCCCGGGGCCGGGTCGAGAAGCTGGTCACCGAGCACGAGGTCCAGGCGGCCATCGCGAGCCCGCCGGCCGACACCCGCGCTTGGTTCCGCGGTGAGTGCATCCGGCGGTTCCGCAAGCAGATCGTCGCGGCCGGCTGGGACGCACTTATCTTCGACCTCGGCCGTGACACCCTCCAGCGCATCCCCATGATGGAGCCCGGTCGCGGGACGCAGGAACAGCTGCAGGGACTGCTCGACGAGGTCACCGACGCGGCCGATCTGCTCGAGCGGTTGACGAGCTGATGGGTGCGCACCACCGGGGGCGGGTCGGGTGCGATCGGACGACGTGCGGATGACGGCCGTGCCGCGAACCTCGATCGCCGGGTGACGGCCGTGCTGCAGCCCGCCACGCCGTTCGTCGAAAACCGCCTGCTCGCGGCGCTCGACCGGGCGTCGGCCCGCCCGCTGGTGTCGCTGCTCGCGGGGCACGGCAGCGGCAAGAGCGCCCTGCTCGAACACTGGGCGGAGCAACGCGGGGTACCGGTGCTCGTCGCGACCGAGGCGGACGCCGATCCCCATCACCTCACGGTGCGCCTGGTCACCGCCCTGACCCACGGTCGGGGTGGTTCGACACCACCGGACCTGGGGGCGGTGATCGACGCGGATGCGCCCCTCGACGTCCTGGTCGACCGCATCGTCGCGGCCGCCGAGGATCCGCCGACACGGGTGGCGATCGACGAGGTCGACCGGCTCGTCAACAGCCGGTCCATCGACCTGCTGCGGGCGTTGTGCGCCGTGCCGGGCTCGCGCGTGCGGTTGGTGACCGCCAGCCGCATCGAGGTGGGCCTGACGGACGAGTCCGTGCGCAGCCGGGGTGCGGCCGCGGTCATCGATGCCCGCGAGCTGGCGTTGCGTCCCACCGAGATCGCCCGACGGCTGGATCGTGCGATCGCCCAGGCCGAGGTCGCCGATGGTCGCGCCGCGCAGTCCGGACCGGGCTGGGCCGAGGCGGTGGGCACGGCGACCGGCGGGTGGGCCGCCGGTGTCGACGCGGTCAGCGAGACGCTCATCGCGTCGATCGGCGACGATGGCCCCGCGGTGGACGGCGACGGTGCGGTCGATGGGGGCGCTGCGGATGGCGGCGACGGTGCGGTCGGTGGGGGCGCTGCGGATGGCGGCGACGGTGCGGTCGGTGGGGGCGCTGCGGATGGCGGCGACGGTGCCGTCGGCTCGGACCTCGGAGGCCGGAGCGTCGCGGCGGAGCTCACGGACGTGCTCCGTGCACCCGCGGTCCTGGCCACGGTGGAGGCGTTCCTGCTCCGTGAGGAGCGGCCGGCGGCGCGCCAACTGGTCGCCGAGGTCGCCCTGCTCGATGTCACCGACGCTCGGGAACTCGCGGCCGTGCAACAACGGTCCGTCGATGCGCTGCGGACCGAGCTCGACGACCTGCTGCGGCGCGGACTGATCCGCCCCGGGCCGGGGCGTCCCGGCTACCTCGACGTCGGCACCGTCACGGTGACCCCGCTCGTCCGGGTGGCCGTGCTCGAGCGGCTGGCCGCGGGCGACGCCGACGAACCCGACCGGGCACTGGTCGAGGTGCTCGACGGCCTGGAGCGCGCCGGCCAGCTTGGTCGGCTCCTGCAGGTGCTCGTGGCGGTCGGAGCGCAGGAGCTCACCGCGCGCATGCTCACGGCGCACGGGGACCGCCTGCTCGCCGACGGACGGGCCGCGGCGGTCGCCCGTGCCGCGGCGTCCGTGGGTGGGCGGTTGCGCACGCCGCAGCTCGAGCGCCTGCACGGCGAGGCGCTGGCGCTGATCGGCGACGACGCAGGGGCACTGACCCGTCTGGCCGCGGCGGGGCGGGATGACGATCCCACGTCGGTGCTCGGGCGGGTCCGACTGCTGGTCCAGCGCGGCGAGCTGCGTCAGGCCCTGGAGCAGGGCACACCGATGCTCGGCGCGGGCGGCGCGGACGATGCGGGTGGCGCGGACGATGCGGGTGGCGCGGACGATGCGGACGATGCGGACGATGCGGGTGGCGCGGTCGCCGCGGGCATCGTCCGGGCGGAACTGGCGATCTGGCTCGCGACCGCCCATCTGCGGCGCGGTGAACAGGTGGCGGCGACCGACGCGATCACGGTCGCGCGGGCGCTGATCGACCCAGACCCCGGCCGTGGCGTCGACGGCGACCCCGACCCCGACCCCGACCCCGAGCCCGACGGCGGCCCCGGCCCCGGGTCCGGCCCCGATGAGCGGTCCGTGCCGGCGATCGCGAGTCCCGAGGTGCCCCGGATCCGCGCGCGCCTGCGGATCGTCGAGGCGGCACTCGCCGCCAGCGAGGAGGCCGGGGAGGTCTACGAGCACGCGCACCGCCGGGCCTTCGCGGCGGCCGAGGTGAGCGGCGACGCCCGGCTGATCGCCCAGGTACGCATCGACCGCGCACGCCACCACCTCGATGTCGGTCGGACGACGGAGGCACTGTTCGAGCTGGACCGGGCGCAGGGGCTGCTGTCCGACCGTGGTGCGGTGGTCGAGGTCTCCGAGGCCCGGGCGCTGCGCGCCGAGGTGCTGCTGCGCACCGGTCGGATCGATGCCGCGGCCGAGGTCGCTGACGGCGCTCGCCGCGCCGACGAGCGACGTCACGCCCGGACCAGCGCCCGGGGCTGGTACCTGCTCGGCGACGTCCACCGCCAGCGTGGCGAGCTGAGGCGGGCGCGGGACGCCTACGAGCGGGCGATCGCCATCGCCGACGAATCCGGTGACCAGCGCCCGCTCGCCGCGGCGTCCATCGGGCTCGCCCGGGTCCTGGCCCGCACCGACCGTGCAGCCGCCTGGCGGGCCGTCGACGCGGCCCTCGCGCAGCCGACCCCGGTGACCGGTGCGGTGCTGGCCGCGGCCTGGCTGGCGCTCGCCGAGGGGGACCACGACGTCGCTCGTGATCGTGCGCAGCAGGCCGTCGAGCGCGCCACCCCGCGGCACGACGAGCGCGCCCTGGCCGAGTCCGCCACGCTGCTCGCCCTGCTCGACGGGGACCCCGTGCCGGGTCTGCGCCGTGCGGCGCGCACCTGGCACCGTCTGCACGATCCGGTGTGGGCTGCCCGAACCGAACTCGGGATCGCCCGGCGGGCCCACGGACTCGACGAACGGTCCCGGATCGGGGACCTGGAACTGCGTCTCGCCCGGCTGGGCACCTCGATCCACCGCGGCGAGGTCGCCCACGAACTCGTCACCGGCCTCGACGTCCCGGCCCCGGTGGCGATCCGGGTCCTCGGGGGCTTCGCGATCCACCATGCGGGCACGCGGGTGGATGCGATGGCCGACGGCCCCCGAGACGCCGCGGCGGATCGAGCCGCGGCCGTTGGGGCGGCCGTCGCGGACCTCCGGGGCCGGCGGATCGTGCAGCTCCTGGCGCTGCGGCGCGGGCGGAGCGTGGCCCGCGAGGAGGTGCTCGCCTGGCTCGGGCTGGCTCCGGACGACGACGCCGGCCTGGCATCCGCGCTCGTCGCCGCGCGGGCGCTGGTGACCAGTGTCGATGGTCGGGCCGTCGCGCTCAGCGGGACCTCGACCGCCTTCACGCTGCGTTCGGCGGGCATCGACCTCGACCTCGAGGTGGTCGAACGGCGCGCCGAGGCCGGTCTGCGGGCCTGGCAGGAGGGCCGCCCGCGGGAGGCGGCCGTGTTGCTGCGCGCCGCGGCTGCCGCGGACGGGGGCGCGCTGCTCGCCGGTGAGGAACACAGCGAGCAGTTCGCGCGGGTCGTCCCGCCGGTCGAGCGCCGGCTGGCGGCCGTGCGCGCCCGGATCGAGGCCGGGTTGAGGGCGGCCGACGTGTCGCTGGGTAGCATCGAGTCCGATGCCGATGAGGGAGACCGACGGTGAGTGACGGCGGACAGGTACGCAAGGGCGGTGACGCCCAGGACCGTTCCGAGGCTGAGCAGGACCACGAACCGCAGGCGGAGTCGGCCGAGGACACCAAGGAACTGCTCGACGACGTCGACGAGTTGCTCGACGAGATCGACGACGTGCTCGAGGAGAACGCCGAGGAGTTCGTCCGCAGTTACGTCCAGAAGGGTGGCCAGTGATCGACCCGGGCCTGCCCGCGGCGTTCGATCCGCACCGCAGTTCGTTCTTCGAGGTCCTCCGTCGGGATGCACCGGATGCCGTACCGGCCCTGATGGCCAACCGGCCGATGCCCGAGGAGTTGCGGACCAAGCTCATCGAGGGGACCACCGTGCTCGCGGTCGTCGCCGACGGCGCGGTCGTGATCGCCGGTGACCGTCGTGCCACGGCCGGGAATCTGATCTCGCGCGGGGACATGCGCAAGGTGTTCCCCGCCGACCAGCGCTCCGCGATCGCGATCTCCGGCGCGGCCGGACCGGCCATGGAGCTGGCCAAGGTCTTCGCCACCGAACTCGAGCACTACGAGAAGGTCGAGGGCGAGGTCCTGTCGCTGGAGGGCAAGTCGACCAAACTGGCCGGCATGGTCCGGGCGAACCTGCCGATGGCGATGCAGGGCCTGGTCGTTGTACCGCTGTTCGCCGGGGTCGACCCCCGGACAGGTGTGCCCCGGATCTTCGAGTACGACCCCGCCGGTGGGCGCTATGTCGCGACGGACCAGGCCGCGACCGGCAGCGGCTCGCTCGCTGCCCGGGCCACCCTCAAGCGGCTGGCCGATCCGTCGGCGCAGACCGACACCGCGGTGCGCACCGCCATCGAGGCGCTCTACGACGCGGCTGAGGAGGACAGTGCGACCGGTGGGCCCGATCTCATCCGGCGCATCTTCCCGATCGTGGCGGTCATCGACGCCGACGGGTACCGCGAACTCGACGAGGACGCCGTACGCGACCACGTCGAGGCCGTCGTGGAGACCCGACGCCGCTGATCGCGGCACCGCCGTGCCGGTGACCGGCACGGAGCACCCACTCAAGGAGCCCAACCGTGGCGGCCAACTTCTACGTCGCGCCCGAACAGCTGATGAAGGACCGTGCCGACTACGCCCGCAAGGGGATCGCCCGCGGTCGCGCCCTGGTCGCCGTCGAGTTCGCGCAGGGCGTGATCTTCGCCGGGGAGAACCCGTCCGGCTCGTTGCACAAGACCTCCGAGATCTACGACCGCATCGCCTTCGCCGCAGTGGGTCGCTACAACGAGTTCGAGTCGCTGCGGGTCGCCGGCATCCGGCTGGCCGACGTCAAGGGCTATCAGTACGCGCGTGAGGACGTCACCGCCAAGCCGCTGGCCAACGCCTACTCGCAGGCGCTCGGTGCGAGCTTCATGGGTGATGCCAAGCCGTTCGAGGTGGAACTGCTCATCGCGCAGGTCGACGGCGACGGGGTCGTCAGTGACGCAGAAGGCACCGCGGACGGTGTCGGGCTCGAGCTGTTCCACATCCTCTACGACGGCTCCATCGTCGACGAGCACCGGTTCGTGGCCATCGGCGGCGAGACCGAGCCGCTGACCACCTACCTCGAGGAACACTGGGAGCCCGGTCTGGACCGGGACGCCGCGGTCCGGCTCGCCGTCGGCTCGTTGGCGGCGTCCGCGACCCGCGAGCTGACCGCCGACGTCCTCGAGGTGGCGGGGCTCGACGCCACCCGTCCGCGCCGCCGGTTCTTCCGGCTTCGTGGAGCCGAACTCGACGGCGTGCTGAGCGGCTGACCCGCCCGGCGTCTGGGTCCCGCTCCGGTTCGACGGGTAGGCCGTACGCTCGTGGTCGTGGCGTGATGCCATGCGACGTCGGGAGGCGAGCGTGCGACGCAGGATCTTCGGGATCGAGAACGAATACGGCGTGACCTGCACGTTCCAGGGGCAACGCCGGTTGAGTCCGGACGAGGTGGCCCGCTACCTGTTTCGCCGGGTGGTGTCCTGGGGACGCTCGTCCAACGTCTTCCTGGAGAACGGAGCGCGGCTCTACCTCGACGTCGGCTCCCACCCGGAGTACGCCACGCCCGAGTGCGACTCGCCGCGGCAGGTCGTGATCCACGACAAGGCGGGTGATCGGATCGTCGAGGAT
>CAYTLZ010000200.1:0-6466 GCA_964438785.1 uncultured Actinomycetota bacterium
CCGCTGGCCGAGATCTCCAAGGAGCGGGTCGCCCGGGGCGAGGCCCCGCTGTTCAACTCGCACATGTGGGACGGCTCCGCGGTCGAACTCGAGGAGAATCTCGACATCGCCGAGGAGATGCTGGAGCTGTGCGCCGCCGGCAAGGTCGTGCTCGAGATGGAGATCGGTGTCGTCGGTGGTGAGGAGGACGGCGTCGTCGGCGAGATGAACGACAAGCTGTACTCCACCCCGGAGGACGCGCTGGCCACGGCGGCGAAGATCGGCGTGGGGGAGCGGGGCCGCTACATGCTGGCCGCCACGTTCGGCAACGTGCACGGCGTCTACAAGCCGGGCCACGTCAAGCTGCGCCCGAGCGTGCTCAAGGAACTGCAGGACGCCGTCGGTGCGAAGGTCGGCAAGGACAAGCCCTTCGACCTGGTCTTCCACGGCGGGTCGGGTTCGACGATGGAGGAGATCCACGAGTCGCTCGACTACGGCGTGGTGAAGATGAACATCGACACCGACACGCAGTATGCGTTCAGCCGGCCGGTCGCCCACCACATGTTCACCAACTACGACGGCGTGCTCAAGATCGACGGCGAGGTCGGCAACAAGAAGGTCTACGACCCGCGGTCGTGGTCGCAGGCCGGCGAGGAGGGCATGGCCGCCCGGGTCGTACGCGCCTGCGAGGAGCTGCGCTCGGCGGGGACCCGCGCCCGCTGAGCCGGTCAGGCTGAGCCGGTCCGGTCGATCCGGTCCGGTAGATCCGGTCCGGGGTGCGCGCTGCCCCGGACCGTCGCTCGTCGCCCGATGTGGCCCTCGACGCCCGACGTGGCCCCCGACGCTCGACGTGGCCCCCGACGCCCGACGTGGCCCTCGACGCTCGACGTGGCCCCCGATGTGGCCACGGTCGGACGGTCGGTCCCGGGGGTCGGCCGCTCCGTACCTTGGGTAGGTGCGCAGCCAGTCGTGCTAGCGCCCGGGAGATCCCGCTCCCAACCCGACGAACGGAGTGATCATGAGTGCCACGAAGGTGCCGACAACCGCAGCCGTCCGCTCCACCCTGAGCGAGGCCGATCAGGCCCAGGTACGTGACCGGCTCCAGCCCCTGCTCGTCGACCTGCTCGACCTCGCGCTGACCGGCAAGCAGCTGCACTGGAACGTGGTCGGCTCGCAGTTCAAGGAGATCCACGAACACCTCGACGAGGTCGTCGACGAGTACCGCGGCTGGGCGGACGACGTCGCCGAGCGCATGACCTCGGTGGGCATCGCCCCCGACGGTCGGGTCCAGCGGGTCGCCGGTGATTCGCCCGCCGATCCGGTCACCGAGGGCTGGCTGCACCAGGACGACGTCATCGCGGTCATCACCGACCGCATCGAGGCAGCCGCGAAGGCCACCCGGTCCCGGCTCGACGGCCTCGGCGACGTCGACGCCGCCAGCGAGGACCTGCTCATCGAGATCCTCGACGGGCTCGAGATGCAACTGTGGATGTGGTCGGCGAAGCAGGCCGGCTGACCCACCGACACCCCGGACGCCGCCGTCGGATGTCACCGCTGTCGCGGGGGCGTCCGGCGGCGGTGTCGTGTGTCTCGCCCGGCCGGTCAGGCTCCGAGGTGGCGGACGAACCGGTACTCGGTGGTGTCGGACGGGTCATGCAGTTCGCGGGTCTCGCCGGTGGCGGTGTAGCCGAGCCGCTCGTAGAGCCGGTGTGCGTCGGCGAAGCGGGTGTCCGACCACAGTTCGATCGCGCTCGCCCCACCGGCCGACGCATGCGCCTCGACGTGTTCCACCAGCGCCCGACCGAGTCCCCGCTGCCGGAACGCCGCCGCGACGTACAGCCGTTTGAGTTCGGCCACCTCGCCGTCGACCACCGCGGAGCACCCGATCGTGGCCATCAACACCTGCTGACCGGCTGCGGCGGCGTTCGGCGTCGAGGTATCGGGTCTCGCGACGTCAGGCGGGACCGCGTCCGCCGTTGGCGTGTGGAGCGGGGCAGTGTGGGGCGGTGCGGGCAGCACCCACCAGGCACCGCCCGATGCGGCGATCGTGGCCACCGGGGCGAGCAGATCGGCGTCGAGGTCGTCGAGATCGAGCACGCAGCCGGGGTATTCGTCGAACACCCCACCGACCAGCGCGATCAGCGCGGCGCTGTCGTCGTCACGGACGTCGCGCAGGCCCGCCAACGGCGACGCGGCGGCCGCGTCGGCGGGCGTCGACGGATCCGAGGGCGGGGGCACGGGGGAATCACTGGTCATCGACGGCAGGCTACTCAGCCGTCGCCCTGCCCCTGGCCCGGCCGGTCCTGATTCCCGCCGCGCTGACCCGCGTCCGAGTCGCCGCCGGTCGGCGCGTTCGAACCCTGCTGGCCTGGAGCCGACCCGGACTGGCCGGGCGACGAGCCCGACTGGCCGGGCGTGGAGCCCGACTGGCCGGGCTCGTCGGGGTCGGGTGCAGGAGTCGACCGGTCGGTGGTGTCCTCGGCGTCACCCGGCGCTGCGGGCGTCTCGGAACCGTCGGGTGGCGTGGAGCGGTCCGGTGCCCCGTCCGACCTGCCGGGTGTCTCCGACGGTGGGCCGGGCGTCTCGTCGGCGTGGCCCGGGGCACGGTCGCGCTGGTCCGGCGTGTCGGCCGACCGGCCGGGGGGCTCGGTTGAGCGGCCGGGGGGCTCGGTTGAGCGGCCGGGGGCGTCGTCGGGGCGGCCGGGTGCCTCGGTGGGGCGGCCGGGGGCGTCGCCGGAGCGTCCCGGTGCCTGGTCGGGACGACCCGGTGCCTCACCGGAGCGTCCCGGTTCGCCCTCCGCGCGACCGGGGCCATCGCGCCCGACGCGACCGGGAGCTTCGTGCCGCTGTTCGAGCCCCGGCGCGCCCGCGCCGGAGCCGCCGTCGCCGTGGTCATCACCGGATGCGCCGGCCGGCGGTGCGGGAATCTCGATGCCGATGCGGTCGAGCCCGATGCGGTCGGCCACATCGGCGACGATGGTCTGGGCGCTGACCGGCAGGGCGTTGGCTGCCGCGAGTCCGCCGGTGGTGACCACGGCGACGCCGACGGTCGCTGCGGCGATCCGGGCGGTGTTCACGGCCGCGGTGAGCAGTCGTGAACGTCGCGGTTCGGTCCCGACGACGTGCAGGCCGGTGGCGGCCGGGAAGGTCGAGGCCGGTGCCGTCGCATCGTCTCGACCGTCGATCGCCTCGAGCATGGCGGCGAGGTGGGCCTCGGCGACGTCGTCGGGGACGTCGCCGACGACCTGATCGCGGGCAGCGACGAGCCGCTCGGCGACCTGCTCGTCGCCGAGCTCACGGGTGAGCCGCTCGATCTGCTCGTGTTCCATCACGTCGTCCATCGTGCTGGAGAAGCGTCACCGGGCCACGTGACGTCACGGGCCGTGCGCCCGTCGCCCACATCGTCGGTCGAGTCGCCCGCATCGTCGGTCGCGTCGCGCGCCGTGCGGCCGCCGGCACGGGGGGTGCGCCACGATCCGGCCGTACCGGCGGTGTGCTGGGTGCCGGCCGTGTGTTGGCCGTCGAGGTGGCGACGCATCGACGCGGTGGCCCGACGCTGCAGCTGTTTGACGGCCCCGGGGCGCTTCTCGACGATTCGCGCGACCTCGGCGACCGACAGGTCGCCGATGACCCGCAGCAGCAGCACGTTGCGCTGGTCGTCGGTGAGCGTGGCCAGTGCCGGCTCCAGCCGCCCGAACCCGAGTTCGGCGATGACCTCGGCCTCGACGTCGTCGGCCGATGGGGGCGCATCGAGTTCCTCGGGGGGCTGGGGCGTCGACGGCCGTCGCTGGTCGCGGCGCCGCCGGTCCAGCAGCCGGTGGTGGGCGATCGTCAGGACCCAGGAGCGGAAGCCGGCCGCATCACCCTGGAACCGCTCGATACCGCGCACGACATCGAGCATGACCTCGCCGGCGACGTCCTCCGGATCGGGGAGTCGCTGGGCTCGCAGGTAGCCGATGACGATCGGCGCGACGCGGTGGTACAGCGAGGACCACGCGACGGGATCCCCCTCGCGTGCCCGGGCGAGTTGCCCCGGGAAATCTCTGTCGTCGCCACCCACTTCAGCTCCCGTGGGGCCACCTGCCACTCGACGTCACGCACGGTAGCGCCATCGGCATCTCGAGTCGCCGGGCGTCGGGTCGATCATCACCCGTTCCATCGGCCGACCACGCCGGAATCTGTCGGTCCGTGCGCGCAGCGCGTGACCGCGGTCGCGTGCCGTTCAGGCGTCGGGGGTGCTGGCCACCTCGGCGACGGCACCTGCCACCTCGATGTCGCCGTCCGCCTCCAGCGACAGTCGCGTCCCGCGTCCGGCGCGCTTGGCCTCGTCGACGTCGATGGGGCGGATGACGTGGGGCGGGTCGGTCTGCAGGTGCAGATCGGCCGCGACCCCGCACCAGGCGAGTGCGTCGGACCCGGTGACCAGCCCCTTGCCGCCGCGGCCCTTGAGTGGATAGTCGGCGATGGGGGAGCGCTTGGCGGTGCCGTCCGGGGTGATGGTCAGCACCTCGATGCCGGCGGCCCCGGCACCCGCACCGCCAGCACCCGCACCGGCAGCGTCCGCGCCGCCGGCCGGCACGACCGTGGCGCTCACGATCGAGGCACCCTTCGGCACGTTCATCCCGCCGACCCCGGCGGCGCTGCGGCCCATGGCGCGGACCTCGGCCACGGCGAACCGGGTCACGTACCCGCCGTCGTGGGCGAGCAGCAGCTCGTCGTCCTCACGACAGAGCACCGCGGCGACCAGCCGGTCACCCTTCTTGACGCCCGCGGCCTGCAGGCTGCGCTGGCGGGCCTCGACGAACTCGGCGAGTGCCGTGCGCTTGACCTGCCCGGTGGCCGACACGGTCACCAGGAACAGGTGCGCATCGTCGATCAGCGGCACCGCACCGGCCAACGGCGCGTCCGGTCCGCCACCGAGCAACCCGCCGGCGTGCGTGCCGCGCTGGGATGCCTTGGCGACCGGGACGTCACCGATCCCGACCCGGTAGCCACCCCCGTCACGGTCGACGAGCAGCAGCGTGTCGTCGGTGCTCGCGCGCACCACGGCGACCAGCGGGTCGTGGGCGTGCTTGTGCGCCGGGGTGGTCCGCCGCCGCGAGAGCGGCTTGAGGTAGCCGCCGCGGGTGACCATCACGGTGACGTCCTGCGCCTCGAACCCGGCCTGCGACCCGCCGGCGAGCACGTCCTCACTGTCGATGCCCTCACGCACGATCCGCGACCGGCGCGGGGTGGCGTGCACGCGCTTGAGTTCGGTCAGCTCCTCGGTGAGCACCCGGTCGAGCACGGCCGCATCGCCCAGGATCTCCTCCAACCCTTCGATGCGTTCGGCCAACGCCTGGTACTCGTCCTCGAGCTCGAGCCGTTCCATCGCGGCCAAGCGCCGCAGCTGCATGTCGAGCACGGCCTGGGCCTGGATCTCCGACAGCGCGAAGCGTTCCATCAGCCCCGACTTCGCCTCCCCGGCCGACGCGGACCCGCGGATCAGCGCGATCACCTCGTCCAGGTTGTCGAGCGCGGTGAGCAGCCCCTCGACGATGTGGGCGCGGGCCCGGGCCTTGCGGAGCCGATGTTCGGTGCGCCGGGTCAGCACCTCGCGCTGGTGGGCGAGGTAGTGGGTCAACGCCTCGTGCAGCCCGAGCGTGCGCGGTGCACCGCCGACCAGCGCGACCAGGTTGACGTTGAGGTTGGTGCGCAGGTCGGTCAACTTGTAGAGCTTGGTCAGCACCGCCGCCGGGTCCTCGCCGCGCTTGAGTTCGATGACGATGCGCATGCCGTCGCGCGACGACTCGTCACGCAGGTCACGGATGGAGTCGATCTTGCGGTCGCTGACCAGCGCCGCGATGCGCTCGAGCAGCGCCGACTTGTTGACCTGATACGGGATCTCCGTGATCACGATCCGAGGCAGGTTCCCGGTGCGCATCTCGGTCGAGGCGACCGCCTCCACGGTGATCGCGCCGCGGCCGCCGCCGTAGGCCGAGCGGATCCCGTCGGAGTCGATGATCCGCGCGCCGCCGGGCAGGTCGGGTGCCGGGACGTGTTTCATGAGCTGATCGAGCGTAGCGTCGGGGGTCTTGACGAGTAGCAGGCAGGCGTCGATGACCTCGCCGAGGTTGTGCGGCGGGATGTTGGTCGCCATGCCGACCGCGATGCCGGTCGCGCCGTTGACGAGCAGGTTCGGGAACCGTGACGGGAGCACGACCGGCTCGGACGAGTAGCCGTCGTAGTTCTCGACCTCGTCGACGGTCTCCTCGTCGATCCCGGCCAGCAGTTCCATCGCCAGCGGCGACAGCCGCGCCTCGGTGTAACGCATCGCGGCCGGCGGGTCGCCGTCGACCGAGCCGAAGTTGCCGTGCCCGTCGACCAGCGGCTCGCGCGTGGCGAAGTCCTGCGCCATGCGCACCAGCGCGTCATAGATCGAGGTGTCGCCGTGCGGGTGGTAGGTCTTCATGACCTCACCGACCGCGGACGCGCACTTGCGGTACGG
>CAYTLZ010000201.1:0-6413 GCA_964438785.1 uncultured Actinomycetota bacterium
CACGCAGGACGTCGAGCACCTGCTCGACCTCCTTCTTGGAGACCACGTTGCGGATGCCGACCTCTTCACACGAGTCCGCGGGCACCATGAGCGTCAGATCGCCGTAGGTCAGGCGTAGCACCAGGTACTCGCGGGATTCGCCCTTGAGGTCGCGCTCTTCCTTGCGCTCGACCACCGCTGCGCCGTGGTGGGGATAGATGACGGTGTCACCGACGCTGTAGGCCATGTGGTCGAACTCCTCAGGTTGTCCGGGAGGCGATCCCGGCGCTGATCGGGGGCGAAGGAAGGATGTGGGTCGAGAACCGGGTGGACGCGCGCGCGAGCGGGCATTCGCTGGGTTCCACGGCTGGGACCTGGACGAGACAGGCGGTGATGGCGGCCGATCGTCGACCGGAACGCCAGCTTCGAATCGTGACTCCTGCTGGCCGGTGACGGCCACTCGAACAGCTGCAGCATCAGGGACGCGGTGAACGCGGGACCTCGTGCGGAACGGGCTGGTGGGCCGCTGAAGTGCGCCCGGCCACCGTCCGTGCGGTCGGGGCACCCTAGCACACCGACCACCTCGCGTCGAGCGTCGGATGACTGCGAAACCGCTGGTGGGAGCGGGTTTCGGCCACTATCGGAGTAGGACGGCCCGCCTCAGACGAACCGCTCGAGCAGGGTGACCTCGGCCAGTCGGCGCAGGCCCTCCTGGATGTGGCGCGCCCGTGACTCGCCCACGCCCTCGACCTGGTCGAGTTCCTCCAGGGTGGCGTCCATGACGGCCGGCAGACTGCCGAAGGTCTCCACGAGGCGGTCCACGACGGCCGCGGGCAGGCGCGGGATCCGCGACAGCAGCCGGTAGCCGCGGGGCACGACCGAGCGCTCGAGCTCGTCCTCGTCGTAGGCCAACAGCGTGGCGACCTGGGTCGGGTCGAGCAGCTGATCGGTGGTCAGCTTGGCGATGTCGCGCAGCACCTTGCTCAACTTGCGCCGTCGGTCGGCGAGGTAGTCGCGGACGACGAGCTCCCGTTCGTCGGCGACGTTGGCCACCAACTCGTCGAGCTGGAGCTCGATCAGCCGCCCCTCGGTCCCGAGTTCGCTGACGTGGTCGGCGACCTCGCGCGCGATCCGGCGCAGCATCTCGGCACGCTGCAGGGTCAGCACGGCGTCGCGCACCGTCACGGTGCTCTCGACCTCCCGGGCCGACAACGTGGCGGAGACCTCGTCGAGCCGCGAGCGGTACCGCTCCAGGGTCGACAGTGCCTGGTTGGCGCGGAACAGCAGCGCGGAGACCTCCTCGATGACGTGCTTCTCGTCGCCGTAGTAGAGGTTCACCATGCCCATCGACTCCGACACCGCGATGATCGGCATCCCCGTCTCACGGGCCGTGCGTTCGGCCGAGCGATGGCGGGTCCCGGTCTCCGCGGTGGGGATGGTCGGGTCCGGCACGAGATGGACGTTCGCCCGCAGCACGCGGGAGGCATCCGAGTCCAGGACCAGCGCACCGTCCATCTTCGCGAGTTCGGCGATCCGCTGGGAGGTGGCACCGATGTCGATCACGAAGCCCCCGGAGATGAGTGGTTCCACCTCCGCGGACCAGCCGATCACGATGAGCGCTCCGCGACCGGCCCGGATGATGCGCTCGATGCCCTCGCGCAGCGGCGTGCCCGGAGCGAGCATGGCGCGCACGTCACGAAGGTGCAGCTCGCGGGGCTGCTCAGACAACTCCGGCTCCCCTCGCATTGACGGTGACACGCGCCGACGGTATGCGCGCGTGGTGCACGGAGCCTAACCAACGCGCCCGCTCCCGGTGGCTCACGCCGACGGACCGTCGGTCAGCCAGCCGACGAGGACATGCGGAGCCGCGTCGATGTCGACGTCGTCGATCGAGGTGGCGACGCCCCGCACCTCGTCGAGGAACGCGCTGTGCCCGCCGTTCGCCGGATCCTCCGCGGTCCCGCGGGCGTAGGCCAGCACCAGTCGTGCCTCGCGGTCGTCGTCGGTCCGGCGCAGCACGCGTCCGAGTCGCTGGACCAGGTGGCGTCGGCTCCGGAAGGCCGCGAGCACGATCGCCACGTCGGCGTCCGGGACGTCGACCCCCTCGTCGAGCACGCGTGGGGCGACCAGGGCATCGATGCGACCCCGCCGGAACTGCGCCAGGCGGATGCGCCGCCGTTCCGTGGCGATCCCGCCGTGGACGAGTTCCGCGTGCACCCCGGCACCGATCAGGGTCGCGGTCGCCGCCTCCGCCTGCTCGACGGTGTCGGTGAACACCAGCGACCGACGGGCCGGGAGCGCCGACGCCGCCGCGCGGCACACCGCCAGCTTCCCGCTCGCCGAGGCGGCGATGTCACGGCGCTCGCGCACCCGCGCGAGGTACTCCCGACCGGCCCGTACCTGCGGGCCGTCGCCACCGCCACGGTCGGCATCGGCGACCATCGCGGCGACGGCGGCGAACAGCGCCTTCGGTTCCCTCGGCATCCCGTGGGTGCCGATCAGTTCGCGGTACAGCTGTCTCACCCGGGTGTCGGCCGCGGCATGAGCCGCAGCCTCCCCCGGGGTCAACCGGACGCCGGCGAGCGCGATCCGGAACGGGGCGATGGTGCCGTCCGCGGCCGCCTCGGCGTAGCGGTAGCGGTAGACCACGTCCCCGAAGTACGGCGCGAGCACCTCCTCCACGCCGTCGTCACCGCGTTCGTAGGTCGCCGTCAACGCCAGCCGCAACGCGAAGCCCGCGCCCAGGGCGGCACCCCAGGTCGGAGCCCCGTACCGGTGGGCCTCGTCGGCGACGAGCAGGCCCACGGTCCGCAGGGGCAGATCCACCGGGACCGACGCCGCCGAGTGCGGGGTCGCGACGAGTACCTGCACGCTGAACAGGTCGTCGTCGGAGCCGCCCCCGAGCCGTCCGACGGCGACGTCGGGCATGAGCGAGCGCACCTCCCGGACCCACTGGTCCTGCAGTTCCAGCGTCGGGACCAGCACCAGGGCCCGACCACCCGCGTCGATCACCGAGCGCACCGCGGCCAACGCGAGCCGGGTCTTGCCCGTCCCGGTCACCGCCTCCACCACGCCGCGGCAGGTCGGTGACCACGCGGCGAGCGCGCGCACCTGCCAGGGGCGCAGTTCGAGCCCGTCGACGCGGGCCCGTGTCGAGGCACGACGGACCTCGGGATCGTCCTCGACACCGACCCCGTCGACCCCCGGCTTCCCGTCCCGTGCGTCCGCCGCCTCGACCACATCGGCGTCCAACCGCCAGCGCGGCTTGCCCGAGGTCTCGTCGAGGACGAAGCGCGGATCGCTGGTCAGGGTGCGCTCGATCAGGGCGCGGGAGACCCCGTGACCACCCGCGGCCCGGACCGCGTCCACGAGCTCCCGGACGGTGGCGGAACCCGCCCCGTCGAGCGCGTCGACCAGCAGCCCGGACACGCTCATCGTGGGCTGTGGGGTCGGGAGCCGGTGTCGGGGGTCATGCCGGCAACGACAGGTGGCCGTCGACGTACTCCGCGAGGCCGTCCGCGACCAACCCGTCGGCGATCTTGATGGCCCGGTCCGGCTCGTCGGACCACCCCGCGGCGTCGGCCAGACGGTCGACCGCGACGGGTCCGGTCCGCAGCGCCTGGACCAGTCGACCGCGGCCCTGACGGTCGGAACCCTCGAAGCGTGACTGCGGCACCGACACGCCGGCACTGCCGTCGGCCGGGTCCACGCCGGTCCAGCCCCGGGCGGCCCAGCGGCACTGCCGCACGATGGGACACTGCTCGCAGCGGGGCGAACGCCGGGTGCAGATCGTCGCGCCGAGATCGAGCACCGCCTGGTTCCAGGCCCAGCCCTGCCCCAGCGGCACCTGCTCGTCGGCGAGCTGTTGGGCCTGGCGTGTCGTCAGCAACTGCCCGGCGACGGCCCGCGCCAGCACCCGGGCGGCATTGGTGTCCACCACGCCGTGATCACGTTCGAATGCGAAGGCCAGGATCGCGCGCGCCGTGTACGGCCCGACACCGGGGAGGGCGAGCAGCGCGTCGAGATCGTCGGGGATGAGGCCGTCGTGCTCGGCGACGAGGAACTGGGCGGTCCGGTGCAGGTTGACCGCGCGGCGGTTGTAGCCGAGTCCCTCCCACGACTCGACGATCGCGGCGACCGGGGCGGCGGCGGCCGTCGCCGGGTCGGGGAAACGTGCGAGGAACTCCTCGTAGCGGGGCACGACCCGCGCGACCTGCGTCTGTTGGAGCATCAACTCGGAGACGAGGATCGCCCAGGGGTCACGGGTCCGACGCCACGGCAGGTCACGGCGGGTATCGTCCGACCAGGCCAGCAGACGGGCCGTGAACCGGGGGGACGCCTGGGGGAGGTCGTCGGGATCGTCCGGGGAGAGGGGCAACGGTCCAACCTTGATCGGTCTGGCCGGGCTCGACGGCCTCGACGGCGCGTCGCTCCGCGCGAACGGGCTCCGGCAGCCTACCCAGGGCCCGTGACGGCGGGTCGCTCAGCCCTCGACGGGCACCACGTAGACGTAGCGCGCATGGTCGAGATCGACACGGAGTTCGTGGTCCGGCAGACGCAGGAGCATGGCTCCGTCGTCACGGGCGACGTGGACCGTCTCACCGGCGATCATCCCGTGTTCGTGCAGGACGTGCATGACGCCGTGTTCGGCCTGCAGATGCTCACTGATGGAGTGCACGACGACCGGACCGTCCGCCACCTCGACCAACGATTGCACGGACGACGGTGCCTGCGCGGCACCGGGGATCGGGTTGCCGTACGGACTGGTCGTGGGATGGCCGAGGAACTCGACCAGACGCTCCTCGACCCGGTCAGAGATGACGTGCTCCCACCGGCAGGCCTCCTCGTGCACGTACTCGTGCTCGAGGCCGAGCACGTCGACGAGCAGCCGCTCGGCGAGCCGGTGCTTGCGCATCACGTGCTCGGCCTTGTCGCGGCCGTCGGCGGTCAGAGCGACCGTGCGGTCCTCGGTGAGTCGGACCAGGCCCTGCTCCTCGAGCCGGCTGACGCCCTCGGAGATCGATGGGGCGGAGATCCCGAGCCGCTCCGACAGGCGCGCCCGCAGCGCGGGGATGCCCTCCTCCTCGAGTTCGAGGACGGTGCGGAGGTACATCTCCATGGAGTCGATCAGGTCGTGCGCCACCGGGGACCTCCTCGTCGGTCGGCAGCCTACTGCCCACGGGCGGGCGTCGACCGTCCGGAATCGTGATCGGTGGAGGCCGCAGCGGAGCCCAACGACGGGCGACGCCGCGGACCGGATCGGTCCGCGGCGTCGTGTGCCGTGTCCACGCCGGTCCCGGCCGCGTCGCCGGGACCCGCGCTCACTCCTCGTCGTGGTCGTGACCATCGCCGTGGTCGCCACCGGCGAGTTCCACGGGCGGCACGTCCGGCGCGGCCGGCGACTCGACCGAGCGGAACGTGACCACATCGGCCTCCTCGTCGATGTCCGCCACGATGAGCTCGTTGGCGGAGAACTCGCCGAACAGGATGCGCTCGGAGAGTTTGTCCTCGAGCTCACGCTGGATCGTGCGACGCAGCGGACGCGCACCGAGCTGCGGGTCGTAGCCCTTCTTCGCCAACCACCCCTTGAGCGAGTCGGTGAGCTCCAGGTCCAGGCCCTTGCTCTTCAACTGGCCCTTCACCCGGGTGATCATCAGATCGACGATCGTCTTGATCTCCTCGTGGGTGAGCGGGTGGAAGACGATCGTGTCGTCGATGCGGTTGAGGAACTCCGGGCGGAAGTGGCGCTTGAGCTCCTCGTCCACCTGGCGCTTCATCTTGTCGTACATCGAGTCGTCGTCCTCGGACACGAAGCCCATCTGCGGCGCCGTGAGGTTCTTGGTCCCGAGGTTCGAGGTCATGATCAGGATGGTGTTCTTGAAGTCCACCGTGCGGCCCTGGGCGTCGGTCAGACGACCGTCCTCCAGGATCTGCAGCAGCGTGTTGAACACGTCCGGGTGGGCCTTCTCGACCTCGTCGAACAGGACCACGGAGAACGGCTTGCGGCGGACCTTCTCGGTCAGCTGCCCACCCTCGTCGTAGCCCACGTAGCCCGGGGGCGAACCGATGAGCCGGCTGACGGTGTGCTTCTCCATGTACTCGGACATGTCGAGGTGGATGAGCGAGTTCTCGTCACCGAACAGGTACTCGGCCAGCGTCTTGGCGAGCTCGGTCTTCCCGACACCCGAGGGGCCGAGGAAGATGAACGAACCGGCCGGGCGCTTGGGGTCCTTGAGGCCCGCACGGGTCCGGCGGATCGCCTTGGACACCGCGGAGATCGACTGCTCCTGCCCGATGACGCGCTTGTGCAGCTCGTCCTCCATGTGCAGCAGCTTGTCGGTCTCCTCCTGGGTGAGCTTCAGCACCGGGATGCCGGTCCAGGTGGACAGGACCTCGGCGATGACCTCCTCGTCCACGGTCAGCACCGTGTCGAG
>CAYTLZ010000202.1:0-6351 GCA_964438785.1 uncultured Actinomycetota bacterium
AGTACGCCTCGAAGGTCAAGTCCGGCGACGTCGACGTGTCCAACGCCTTCGCCGACGAGCCGGTCGAGAGCCCTTCGAACGACGCGATGACCGACGAGCAGCGTCGCGCCGCGGGCTGACGCGCCTGGCTGTCTGGTCGCGCTCGAGTTCGAGCTGTCTACTCGCGCTCGAGTTCGAGCGACGCCGAGTTGATGCAGTAGCGCAGGCCCGTCGGCTGATCCGGCCCGTCGTCGAACACGTGCCCGAGATGGCCGCCACAACCCGCGCAGGTGACCTCGATGCGGCGCATCCCGAGGCTGCGGTCCTCGTGCTCCTCGACCGCCGCCGCATCGGTCGGCGCGTAGAAGCTCGGCCAACCGCAGTGGGCGTCGAACTTGGTCGAGGAGCTGAACAGCTCCGTGCCGCAGCCGGCGCACCGGTAGTTGCCGGCGGCCCGTTCGTCCCAGTACGCGCCGGTGAAGGGCCGCTCCGTGCCCTGTCGGCGCAGGACCTGGTACTGCTCGTCGGTGAGCCGTGCACGCCACTCGGCGTCGGTCAGTTCCACGCGTTGCGGGGTCGGTTCGGCCATCGGAGATCCTCGTGGTGCGGGGGCCGCCGAGGGTACGGCACCTACACGCCTGCCTTCGTGCCCAGCAGGCGCATCGCCTCCGGTTCCAGTACGAGGTCGTGACCGAGCAGCAGCACCCGACCGAGCTGTGCCGCGAGCAGCATGGCGTCCGCGCCGGCGGCCAGCTCGTGTCGCTCGGCGAGCAGGACGGCCAACGCCCGATGGACCTCACCGTCGGCCGGTTCGTCGCTGCGGAAGGGTGCCCCGAGTTCCCAACCGCCGTCCGACCAGCCGAACGGATGCAGGGTGCTGGACACGACGGCGGGCCGGTCGTCGCGGTGGCCGTCGGCGATGATCGTCAGGAGTACGGGCGTGCGCAGATCGACATCGTCGCTCACCGGTGGGATCGGATCGGCGAGTGACCAGGCCCGTCCCGGCAGGGACATCGCCAGCCGGTCGACGTCGAGGTGCAACAGCAGGCTCAGCAGCTCGACGAGCGCCTGGAGCGCCTCGCCGGCCCCGAACGGGCGCACCCCGACGAGGGCGACGATCCGGTCACCTGC
This sequence comes from uncultured Actinomycetota bacterium, assembly GCA_964438785.1. Lineage (GTDB taxonomy): Bacteria > Actinomycetota > Nitriliruptoria > Nitriliruptorales > Nitriliruptoraceae > PWLR01. Next base: position 1,111 of record CAYTLZ010000202.1, read on the forward strand.
GAAGGCCAGCAGGTGGGGCCGGGCGCGACCGTCGCGTTCCAGGTCGTGGTGGGTCAGGTCGAGCAGGACCTGCTCGGCGTCCTCGAATCGGAACAGCTCGGGATCGGGCAGCACGATGGACCTCCGGGTGGATGGTGATGGACCCCCATCCTCGCCCGGCGACGACCCGATCCCACAGTGGATCCCGTCGCTGTGGAAAACCGGCCACGCCCACCGGCGACCGGCCGCTCCGGCTCACCCCTCGACGACGTGTGCCCAGCCCTTGGACCGGTCGACCGCGGCCCGCCACCCGTCCAGCAGCCGACGACGCTGGGCACGGTCCATGTCGGGCTCGTAGCGGCGGTCGAGCTGCCAGACGTCCGCCAACTCGTCGGTCGACGACCACACGCCGGCCCCGAGCCCCGCCAGGAATGCCGCACCCAGCACGGTCGTCTCCGTGTTCTTCGGCCGGAGCACCGGCGCGCCCAGCAGGTCGGCCTGGAGCTGGCACAACACGTCGTTCGCGGACGCGCCGCCGTCGACCCGCAACTCCTGCAGGTCCTGCTTCGATTCGCGCTCCATCAGTTCCGCCACGTCGACGGTCTGGTAGGCCATCGCCTCGAGCGCAGCCCGGGCCAGGTGGCGTCGATCGGTCCCGCGCGTCATGCCGACCAGCGCGGCGCGCGCGTACTGGTCCCAGTGCGGGGCCCCGAGCCCGGCGAATGCGGGCACCAGGTAGACGCCCTCGTTGCCGTCGGGCAACTCGGCCGCCATGGCTTCGGTCTGCTCGGCCGAGTCGATGATCCCGAGCTGATCGCGCAGCCACTGGACGCTGGCACCGGTGACGAAGATCGCACCCTCGAGCACGTAGGTCGGGGTGCCGTCGAGTTGCCAGGCGACCGAGGTCAACAGGCCGTGCTCGGTGTCGACCGCGTCGTGGCCGGTGTTGAGCAGCATGAACGAGCCGGTGCCGTAGGTGTTCTTCGAGGTGCCCGGCTCCCAGGCTCCCTGGCCGAACAGCGCCGCCTGCTGATCACCGGCGATGCCGGTGATCGGCGCGGTGATCCCGAGGAACGCCTCCGGATCGGTGGTGCCGAAGTCGCCGGCCGAGTCGCGGACCTCGGGGAGCATGCTGGCCGGGACGTCGAGCAGATCCTGCATCGTGGTGCTCCAACGCCCGCGGCGGACGTCGTAGAGCATCGTGCGCGACGCGTTCGACGGCTCGGTGACATGCTCGCGCCCGCCGGTGAGCTGCGCCACCAGCCAGGTGTCGATCGTGCCGAAGGCCAGCTCGCCGGCCTCCGCACGCTCGCGTGCTCCCGCGACCTCGTCGAGGATCCAGGCCACCTTCGTGCCCGAGAAGTACGCGTCGACGACCAGCCCGGTCTTCTTGCGGATCTGGACGCCGTGCCCCGCCGATTTCAGCCGGTCGGATGCGCCCGCCGTACGCCGGTCCTGCCAGACGATGGCGTGGTGGATCGGCTCGAGCGTGGCCCGGTCCCAGACCACGGCGGTCTCGCGCTGGTTGGTGATGCCGATGCAGGTCACCTCGTCGGCCCGCACACCGGCGTCGTCGAGCGCGGCGGCGCACGCATCGGTGGTGGCCTGCCAGATCTCCTGCGCGTCGTGCTCGACCCAGCCGGGTTTGGGGAAGTGCTGGGTGAACTCGCGGTAGCCACGCCCGAGGGTCGTGCCGCCCTCGTCCATGATGAAGCCGCGGACACCGGTCGTGCCCTCATCGATGGCCAGGATGCGGACGCTCACGGAAGCTCTCCTCGTCGGGTCTCGTCGCCCCCCCAACCTAGGTGGCGGCACACGCCGATGCGCTGGCCATAGGCTCCGGACGGGGTCGCCGTCGCGTCCCGTCGGGTTGCCGGTGTGTCAGGAGTCGAGGTGGCGGTCGCGGAACACCGGCTGCTGCTCGACCTGGCCGTCGAGGTGGCACGGGATGCCGGCGCGCTGCTGCTCGACGCCGCCGACCGACTCGCCGCGGGAGCCGACCTCGAGGTGGGGACCAAGACCTCCGCCACCGACCCCGTGTCCGCGGCGGATCGGGCCAGCGAGGAGCTGATCGCCCGGCGACTGTTCGCGTCCCGCCCGGACGACGGCCTGGTGGGGGAGGAGGACCGCGCATCGCGGACGTCGCGGTCCGGGGTGACCTGGGTGGTCGACCCGCTCGATGGCACGGTCAACTTCCTCTACGGCATCCCGACCTGGGCGGTGTCGATCGCGGCGGTCGACGCCGACGGTGGTTGCGTCGCCGTGGTTCACGACCCCACCCGCGACGAGACCTTCACGGCCGTCCGGGGCGGCGGTGCATGGCTCGGGCGCGATCGACTCGAGGTGACCGCGCCGGACCAGTTGGCCGCCACGCTGGTGGCGACCGGCTTCGCCTACGACCCGGTCGTGCGGGCCGAGCAGGGGCGCTTCGTCGCCGATCTGCTGACGCGGGTCCGCGACGTCCGGCGTGGCGGCTCCGCGGCGCTGGATCTCGCCTGGGTGGCGGCCGGCCGCGTGGACGCCTTCCTGGAGGTCGGACTCGAGATCTGGGACTGGGCCGCCGGCGCGCTGCTGGTGACCGAAGCCGGGGGACGGGTCAGTCACCACCTGCGCGACGTGGGCGAGCGTCGGGTCCCGGAGCTACTCGCCGCGGGACCCGGTGTGCGGGACCTGCTCGCCACCGTCGCGGCCGACGAGGTGCCACCACCGGACCTGCACCGTCCGGCCGAGTCCGACCGGTCGGTCACCGCCCGTGCCGAGGAGTCCTGATGCCGTTCGCCATCGATCTGCGTTCCGACACGCTGACCGCGCCGACCCCGGCCATGCGCCGCGCCATGGCCGATGCCGAGGTCGGTGACGACGTCTACGGCGAGGACCCGACCGTCCGTGCACTCGAGGAGCGGGCGGCGGCGACGTTCGGCCGCGAGGCCGCGCTGTTCACCCCCTCGGGGATCATGGCCACCATGGTGCTCATGCGGTCGTTGACCCGACCGGGCACCGAGGTCATCTGCGAATCCGATGCCCACGTCGTCGCCTACGAGGAGGGTGCGGTCGCCCTCAGCGCCGGCGTGCAGTTCCGGACGGTCGACGGGGATCTCGGGCGACTCGACGTCGATCGCGTGCGCGCCGCGTTCCGACCGACGAGTTTCCCCTACACGACCCTGACGGCCATCTCCGTGGAGGAGACCACCAACCGGTGGGGCGGCACCTTCCACGGTCTGGCGAGGTTGGAGACGCTGCGGGCCCTGGCCGACGAGCGGGGCGTGGCCCTGCACGGCGACGGGGCACGGCTGTTCAACGCGCTGGTCGCCACGGGCGACGACCCCGCGGCGGTCGGCGGGACCTTCAGTGCGTTCAGCGTGTGTCTGTCCAAGGGGCTCGGTGCTCCCGTGGGATCACTGGCCATCGGTGACACCGACGTCATCGACGCGGCGCGCGGGTGGCGCCGGCGCCTCGGCGGCGCGATGCGCCAGGTCGGCGTGCTCGCCGCCGCCGGGCTCCACGCCCTGGACCACCACGTCGAGCGTCTGGCCGACGACCACGCCAATGCCCGGACGATCGCCGAGCGGCTGGCCGACGCGGTCCCGGGCTCCGTGGATCTCGACAACGTGGCGACCAACATCGTCTACGTCGACACCGGGCCCCGACCCGCGAGCGGGATCGTCGCCGAACTCGCCGCGGACGGCATCGGCGTCGGCGCGATGGGACCGCACCTGTTGCGGCTCGTCACCCACCTCGATGTCGACGCCGCGGGGGCCGGCCGGGCCGCGGACGCCCTGGTGACCAGCCTGCGCGACCGATGATGACATGGCCGCCGTGCGGGCGGCGACCACGACGATGAGGAGTCGATGACGTGCGTGTACTGGTGACCGGAGCGACGGGATTCGTCGGTGGCGCGCTCGTGCCGCGGCTGTTGGCCGCGGGGCATCAGGTGCGCTGCCTGGTCCGGGATCCCGGCCGGCTGCGGGCCGACTGGCGTTCGCAGGTCGAGATCGTCGGTGGTGCGGTCGAGGACGACCAGGCGGTGTTCCGTGCGGCGGACGGCTGTGCGCTCGCGTTCTTCCTGGTCCACGGGATGGCCGAACGGCTCGGCGGGCTCGTCGAACGTGAACGGGCGGCGGCCGTCGCATTCCGGGACGCGGCCGAACTCGCGGGTGTGCGCCGCATCATCTACATCGGGGGGCTGGTCGACGAGGAGCAGCTCGCGTCGGTGTCCGAGCACCTCTACGCGCGGCAGCAGGTCGGCGAGGAACTGCGGGCCGGATCGGTGCCCGTGACCGAGCTGCGCGCCGGGATCGTGCTCGGCCGCGGTAGTGCGTCGCTCGCACTGCTCGTCGCTGCGGCCCGCTCGCCGTTGCAACTCGAGACCCCCTGGACGCAGGCGCGGACGCAGCCCATCGCCCTGACCGACCTGTTGGCCGTCATCATGGCGGTGATCGATGACCGCGAGGTGGCCCGGGCCGTGCTGGAGGTCGGGGGACCGGAGGTCGTCACATTCGCGGCGCTGGTCGCCAGGACGCGCACGGCGCTCGGTCTCGGACCGCGACGCGCGCTCCCGCTGCCCTACCTGCCGCCCGAGGCACTGGCGACCGCCGCCGGACTGATCGGCGGCGTGGACACCTCGCTGACCCTGGCGTTGCTGCAGTCGGCGCGCAGCGACACGGTGGTCACCGACCCCCGGGCGCTGGAGCGCTATCCGGAGCTGTTGACGACCGGGATCGACGCCGCGCTGGCGGCGTCGATCCCGGAGGCGTCGGCGACGCGTCGGGCCTAGCGGTCAGTTCGCCGCCGAGCGCCCCCAGGCACCGGCGCTGTGGTCCTTGCTCGGCGTGGCCATCTGCCGATCGGCGGCCGTCGCGAACTTCACCATCGTGTCACGCAGCGACAGGATGTCGTCCTTGATCAGCGCCTGCGGCCCGTCGCACAGTGCCACCTCGGGACGCGGGTGCACGTCCACGATGATGCCGTCGGCACCGACGGCGATGCCCGCCCGGATCAGCGGCATCACCAGCTCGCGCTTGCCGCCGGAGTGCGAAGGGTCGATGATCACCGGCAGGTGGGTCAGCGACTGCGCGACCGGGACGGCGGAGACGTCGAGCGTGTTGCGCGTCATCGGCTCGTAGGTGCGGATGCCCCGCTCGCACAGCACCACCTGCAGGTTGCCGGTGTGGGCGATGTACTCCGCCGCCATGATCCACTCGTCGATGGTGGCGGTCAGTCCCCGCTTGAGCAGCACCGGCTTGCCCGCCATGCCGACCTCCT
>CAYTLZ010000203.1:0-6338 GCA_964438785.1 uncultured Actinomycetota bacterium
CAGCTGCGCCACGAGGCGCTGCACGCCCTGCAGGCCTACTTCGGCACCGCGTTCGACGGGGTGCCGACGGTGCCCGCCGACGCGCCCGGCAAGCGCCGCCGCGCCGCCTACGTCGCCCAGGTCGCGACCGCCAGCACGTGGCGCAGCCGGTTGGACCGCGACGACTACACCCCGCTCGGCGATGCACCGGCGCCGATGGCAGCGACCAGCTGATGGCGGCTGCCAGCGCTCCGGAAGCCACCGAGTCGGACGTCGACGGCGTCTCGACCGCACCGGTCCACCTCGCCAAGCTCGGGCACCCGACCAACGTGCAGGGTGAGCTGTATCTGCGCTGCCAGGGCGTGCCCGAGTCCGCCCGGCAACGGCTGAGCGCCATCGGTGCCACGATCGTCGACGACGACGAGGCCCAGGTCGACGCCATCGTGGTGTCCACCCGCCTGCCCCCCGACGAACTGCACGCGCTCGAGGCCGACCTCGCCAGCCGGGTCGGCCGCACCGTCGTGCTCGCCCACACCGGGGCGGAACGCCAGGCCGCGGACCTCGTCCGCGCCGGCGCGGACGCCGTGGTCGGCGAGGGCAACGAGGAGGCCCTGCTCGGCCTGATCGACGACGGCCGTACCCCCAATGCGCTGCTCGCCTCGTTCGAGCGGCGCTTCGGCGGCGGCGTCAGCGCCAACGGCCGTGGTCGTGACGCCGGCACGGGCCTCGCCGACCGGCGCTCGTTCGAGCGCCGCATCGGTGCGCTCGGCGACGCCGACGAGGTCCCCCGTGTCGCCTACCTCAAGGTCGTGTCCGAACGGTGGTCCGGCCCGTCACCCGACGCGATCGTGGCCGTCCAGCGCCGCCGCCTGGCGACGTCGCTGTCGCACGTCGCCAGCGCCTGGAAGTCCGAGCTGTACGCCATCGCGACCGGCGAGTTCGGGCTGATCTCCCAGGAGCTCAGCCCCCACGACATGGAACGACTCGGTGCCCGGCTGGTCGCCACCAGCGGCACCTTCCGTGACCGCGGGCTGCCGCTGCGTCTGGTGGTCGGCTACGCCGGTCCGGAATCCGCGCAGGACAGCGAGGGCGTGCTGGATCTCGCCCGTCGCGCCGTGGACGTCGCCGCCGCGGACGGCAGCCGCTCCGTACTCGGGGCGGAGGACCTGGCGCTGGGCGTGTCGGTCACCACCGAACTCGAGGCCGTCATCCGTCTGCTCGACCAGGTCGAGCCCTTCCTGCCGGAGGGTCGTGGGCACGGCGAACGCGTCGGCAACCTGGCCGCGGCACTCGCCCGCCTGCGTGGCTGCTCCCCCGCGGCGGTCGCCCGCATCCAGCTCGCCGGCCACCTCCACGACGTCGGCCGGGCGGGACTTCCCGCCCCGGCGATCGGCGGTCCCGCCGACCTCACCGGCGAACTGCTGGAGGCGTGGCGCACCTTCCCGGTCCGCTCCGCCGAACTGCTGCAACTGACCGCCGGCCCGTCGGTGGCCGAGGCCGTCCACGCCCAGCGTGAACGCTGGGACGGCGAGGGCTTCCCCCACGGGCTGCGTGGCGGGGAGATCCCGGAGGCGGCCCGGATCGTGGCCGTGGCGCAGGCCATCGACGAGCTGCTGGTCGTCGAGCGGCTCCACGCCCCCTCGGCGATCGGCACCGCGTTGCAGCAGCGCGCCGAGACCGAGCTCGATCCCGATCTGGTCGGTGCCGCCATCGAGCACCTCGCCACGCTGCTCGCCGCCCGGGGCAGCTGAGCGCCACGCCTGCGGTCGGCGGTCTCCCCCCCCGGACCGCTCCGCACGATCAACGCCCCCGACGAGTCGTCGGGGGCGTTGTCGGTGCGGCCGGCGTCAGCCGAGCAGGGTCAGACTGCCCTCGCCGTAGCCGTCGACGGTGACGGTCCAGTCGTGGCGGACCCGCGGAGTCGAGGCGATCGAGGCGATGTCCCCGGGGACCTCACCGGGCACCGGGGCCACCTCGCGCAGCACCACGTGCGGGGTGGTCGGGCTGTTGAGCAGCTTGGCCGTGACGTTGACCACCTCGTGGAGGAACTCGAACAGGTCGCCCTCGAGCTTGCCCGCCTCCTGGACCTCCGCCCAGGTCTCCTGTGGCGGCATCGCGCCGATCGCTGCCGCGGCGGCGGCGGACAGGCGCATGTCGGTCACCGCGCAGGCGGCGGCCGAGCCGTCGTCGAACCGGTAGGCGGCGAGGTAGGACGGGGCCGAGTCGTTGAGCTCCTGCGGCGGCCCGGGGCGCACCTGCACCGCGCGACCGAGCAGGTCGCGCAGCAGATCACGGAACGATGCCCGGGCCGGCAGCGGACAACGCGAGTTCATCGGTCGCTCACAGGGCGCCGGACAACGCCTGATCCAGCGAGTCCGGGGTGAACGGCTTGGACACGAGGAACTTCGCGCCGTGGGCCTTGGCCAACTCGTGCATCTCCGGGGTGGACTCGGAGGTCACGAATCCGAAGGTCGGGGTGATGCCCGCATCATTGAGGGCCTGGAGCATCTCGATGCCCGTCATCTCCGGCATGTTCCAGTCGGACAGCACCAGGTCGGGTGATTCGGTCTTGACCGACTCGAACCCCTCCTTGCCGTCCGCTGCCTCGATGATGGTGGCACCGGCGACCCGATCCAGGGTGGACAGGGCCCGCTTGACGATGGCGCGCATCGCCTTGCTGTCGTCGACGACGAGGATCTTCACGTCGTCCTCCTTTTCTCGCGGCCCGGGGCCGCGCGAGATGCGTGTGGATGCGTTGCGTGGTGATCGGACGGGTGGGGATGGTCGCGCCGGGTGGTCAGGCCTGGCGCTTGAGCACCGTCATGACGACGAGCTCGCCGTCGGCGTCCATGCTGGCCCGCGCGGACTGCACGGTGCCGGGCATGCTCACGGTGTAGTCCTTGCCGGCGGTGACCGACGGCAGCGACAACGCCAGCGTCCCCTCGAGCATCGACTTGACGTTGCCACCGGTCATGTTGGCGAGCTCGCCGACCGTGTCGTTGAGCTCCTCCTCGGTGACCTCGTCCTCGGCCATGGCGAACATCAGCGCCGCGGCGTTGCTGGCCAGCCGCTCGGAGACCTGGACGCTGACCGCGCCCTCCCAGTCACCGGTGATCTGCACCATGCCGGTCACGACCCGCTCGTTGGGGTCGTGCATCGCGCCGTCGTGCTTGGGGGTCAGCTCGAGCCCGAGCATGGCGGCCCAGATGTCCGCGCCGATGCGCTCCAGATCGGATTCCGTGGGTTCCATGGTCACTATCCGTTCGATGTCGTCGAGCCGGCTCAGCGCGGCTGATAGGTGGTCGCGTTGTCGGTGACGACCCGGGCATAACGGTCGTCGAGATTGAGCGTGGTCTCCGAGGTCCCGAGCACCAGATGGCCGTCGGGACGCAACACCGTGCGGGCGCGCGCGAGCACCTCGCGCTTGACCTCGATGTCGAAGTAGATGAGCACGTTGCGCAACATCAGCAGATCCACCGCCGGGATGAACGGCCACGGCTGGATCAGGTTGACCGTGCGGAACTCCACCATGGAGCGGATCTGGTCACTGATCTGCCAGAAGGCACCGTCACGCTTGAAGTGCTTCGCCAGCGAGGTGACCGGCAACCCGCGGTTGACCTCGAGCTGGGTGTAGCGGCCGGCCGCGGCGCGACCGAGCATGTCGCCCGACAGGTCCGTGGCGAGGATCCGCACGTTCCAGTCGCGGGCCACGTCGGGAAACCTGTCCGTGAGCATCATGGCGATGCTGTAGGGCTCCTGCCCGCTCGAGCAGGCCGCACACCAGATCGTCAGGGCGCGCTGGCCCGTGCGGGCGGTCTTCAGCTGCGGGATGATCTGCTTCTCGATCGCGGCCCACAGGGTCGCGTCACGGAAGAAGAACGTCTCGTTGGTGGTCATCGCGTCGACGACCATCTCCTGCAGCGGTCCGTTGCGGTCGCGACGCATCCGCGCGACCAGCTCGTCGAGCGAGGCGAGACCGGCGGTACGGACCACCGGCCCGAGCCGCGACTCGATCAGGTAGGTCTTGGACGCGTCGATCACGATGGCGGAGCGTTCGCGCACCAGGTCGCGGACGTAGTCGGCATCGGCGGTGGACAGGCTCATGCCCGCACCCCCGCGGGACGGCGCGGCGTGGCGTGGACCAGTGTCCGGATGCGCTCGGCGACCTGTTCGAGCGGGACGATCTCGTCGGCGAGCCCGGCGTTGGCGACCGCGCCCGGCATGCCCCACACCACCGAGGTGGCCTGGTCCTGCACGATGACGTGCCCACCGGCCTCCACGACGTGCTCGGTCCCGCGTCTGCCGTCGTTGCCCATACCGGTGAGCACGACACACAACGTCCCCGCGCCCCAGGCGGCGGCCGCGGTGCGGAACAGCACGTCGGCGGCGGGACGGCACGAGTTCTCGAGTGGACCGCGGGTGATCTTGGTGCGCATCGCGCCGGCGCTCTTCACGACCTCGAGGTGGTGGTCACCCGGTGCGATGTAGATGTGTCCCGCGTCGATCGGTTCGCCGTCGACGGCCTCGGTGACGGTCAGGGGCGTGTGGCCGTGCAACCGTTCGGCGAGCAGGCGCGTGAACATCGGCGGCATGTGCTGGACGATGAGCACCGGCACCTGCAGGTCGGCCGGCAGCGCCGGGATGAGTTCCGCCAGCGCGTTCGGCCCACCGGTCGACACGCCGATCACCACGGCCTCGACGGCCGCCTGCCGACGGGTCGGCCGCGTCGTGGGGCGCGGGCTCACCGCGGCGGGCCGCTGCGGTGCACCGGCGGCACGGGGTGCCGTCGGGGGTGACAGATTCGGCCGCCCGAGCCCGCACAGCGCATGCACCTTGGGCACGAGCTGGTCGCGGACCTGCGCCATCGCCTCGGTGACACTGCCGACGTTGGCCGGCTTGGTGACGTAGTCGTTGGCGCCCTTCAGCAGGGCGTCCATCGTCGCCGAGGTCCCCCGGTCGGTCAGCGTCGAGAACATGATGACCGGCAGGCGCGGGTAGGACGCGCGGATCGCGACCAGCGTCTCCAGGCCGTTCATCTCCGGCATCTCCACGTCGAGCGTGACGATGTCGGGGTTCAGCTGCGGGATCTTCTGCAGGGCGATCTTGCCGTTGGACGCCGTCCCGACGACCTCGAGATCCGGGTCCTCGTTGAGGACGTCGGTCACGATGCGTCGCACGACGACGGCGTCGTCGACGACCAGCACGCGGGGACGGGGCATCGTGGTCTCCTCAGCTCTTGACGCCGAGAAGCTCCAGCTTCTCGGCGATCACGGCAGCGGTGAACGGCTTCATGGCGTACTCGTCCGCACCGGCATCCAGCGCGGTCAGGATGTGGTCCGTGTCGCCCTCGGTGGTCACCATCACGATGACGACGCGACCGGAGGTCTCCTCCGCGCGGATGGCCCGGACGAGTTCGAGCCCGTTCATGACCGGCATGTTCCAGTCGACCAGCGCCAGGCCGATCGTCGGGTCGGCACGCCAGGCTTCGAGGCCCTCGCGGCCGTCCGCGGCCTCGACGACCTCGTAGTCGAGCTGTTCCAGGATGCGACGCAGGATCGCCCGCGTCGCACGAGAATCGTCCACGACCAACGCGCGCATACCCGTCCTCCCACACCTGTGTCCGTTGTCGGTGGACCCGCGAGCAACGCGTCGTGGTCGTGACGGGTCTGCCGGGAGCGTGTCCTGCCGCCCCTGTCGGCCCGACCCCCCAACGGTCAAGCTGCCGCCGAGGTGTCGTCACAGCCGCTTCACGCCCGGCAGCCGGGTGCTGCGTACCCGTCCACGTCCACGACCAACGTGGCCGCCCCGCGACGTGTGGTCGCGGGGCGGCGGTGTGCTGGTCGTCGGTCTGACCGCCGACGGGTCGTGGTGGGTCAGTGGTTGCCGTTGCCGGCACCGACCAGGTCCGATTCGAACGTGCCGTAGGACGGCGGCGACGTCGGCTCCGGTGCCGAGGCACCGTCCGAGCCCCTCGAGGGCTCGGTGCGCGGCGACGTCACGACGTCCTGGGCGGTGCCGTCGACCAGGGCCTGCAGCCCGGCCGCGACCTCACGCAACTGCCCGGCCGACTGCTCGGTCTGCGCCGCACCCTGCGCGGTCTGCTCGGCAGCCTGCGCCACCGACACGATGTTCTCCGCGATCTGCGCCGAACCCGTCGCCGCCTCATTGATGTTGCGCGAGATCTCGTTGGTCGTGACCGTCTGCTCCTCCACCGCAGACGCGATCGTGTTCTGCATGTCCGCGATCCGACCGATCACCTCACCGATCTGCCCGATCGCATCCACCGCACCACCGGTGTCGGTCTGGATCGCCGCGATCTTCGAGGAGATCTCCTCGGTCGCCTTCGCGGTCTGCTTGGC
>CAYTLZ010000204.1:0-6292 GCA_964438785.1 uncultured Actinomycetota bacterium
AGGTAGGTGATGGCCGCCAGTTCGAGCTGACCGCGATCGACCAGCGACTCGATCGTCGACTGGATCTGGCGGTGCTCGCGGGCACCACGGCCGCCGGCGGTGTCGGTCCGCAGCAGCGCGTAGAGGTTGTCGTGGACCGCCGCCATCCAGGGGGCGAGCTTCTCGTCGAGGTCACCGGGCAGGTAGCCGACCTCCTGCTTGCCGACCGCGACCAGCGGCCGGTACACGCTCAGGCGGCGGTAGGCCGTGGCCTCCAGCACCTGCTCGAGGCCGGCGGCCAGCGCCAGGAAGGTCTTGCCGGTCCCGGCCATCCCCATCAGCGACACGCACGGCACGTCCGGGTCCAGCAACAGGTCGATCGCGAAGGTCTGGCGCACGTCGCGCGGTGCCATCCCGAACGCCTGGCGGTGGCCCTGCACCCGGTGCACGTTGGCGACCCCGTCGTCGTCGATGTCGAGCACCCGCCCGAGCCCGGAGCTCGACCGCCCGGCACGCAGCACCAGGCAGGCGTTGGCCCACAGTCCGTCGACGTGATCGGACAGATCGGCCACCTCGGCGTCGATCTGGGCCTTGCCGTCCCGGTGCAGCGTGTCGAGCACGAGCGGGTCGACCTCGAGTTCCACGATGCCGGTCGAGTGTTCGTCGACCCGGACCTGGTCGCCGCGGTAGTCCTCGACGTCGATGCCGAGCTGACTGCCCTTGATCCGCAGTGCCGCGTCCTTGGTGACCAGGGTCGCCTGCAGGCCGATGGCGACGCACAGGATCCGGTGGTCCGCCTTCGTCCGGTCGAGGTAGGGGGGCAGCGGCACGTCGACGTGGTTGGACTCGATCCGCAGCGTGCCGCCGCTGGGCAGTTCGAGCGCGTCCCGCAGCCCCCTGCCCGATGCGATCCGCAGCTCCTCGATCTGGCGCAGCGCCATCCGGGCGTTGCGACCGACCTCGTCGAGCGCGGTCTTCTTGCGGTCGAGTTCCTCGATCACGACCAGCGGCAGGACCACCTCGTGCTCCTCGAAGCGCAGCAGGGCGTTCGGGTCGGCGAGCAGGACACAGGTGTCGAGGACATAGGTACGCGGGTCGGTCAGCGTGCGTGGCATCGGTGGCTCCATGTCGGGTCGACCGACACGGGGCACCGGCCACCGGTTCGGTCCATGAACGACGAACGCCGCCCACGAGGGGCGGCGTGACGGGCGGCGCGTGTCGCACCGGAACCGAGGCGACGGCTGGACCTGGACCATGGCGAGCGTCGGCGGGTGCCCCGACCACCTCGACGGGCGGTTCGTGCGGCGACGGGCGACGGTCGGGACACGGTCAGCGCGACCTCGGGTGGACGGGGCTGCAGCAGTGCACGGCGACGACGTTAGCGCTGGACGGCTGCCGCACCGAGCAGGTGCGACGCGCCCCGACCACACCGTCGTGTGACGGCCAGCGGACCGTCACCGGGCGTTCAACCGGCGCGGACGCCCGACCATGCCGGGCCCGGCCTCAGTGACCGAAGCGCCGGGTGCGTTTGCCGTAGTCGCGTAGCGCCCGCAGGAAGTCGACCTTGCGGAAGTCGGGCCAGTAGGCGTCGCAGAAGTAGTACTCGCTGTGGGCCGACTGCCACAGCAGGAAGCCCGACAGCCGGACCTCACCCGAGGTCCGGATGATCAGGTCGGGATCGGGCAGCCCGGTGGTGTACAGGTGGTCGCCGACGTCCTCGGGACGCAACCCCGCGGCGACCTGTTCCAGACTCTCGCCGCCCGCGGCACGGTCCAGCAGCAGACTGCGCAGCGCGTCGGTGATCTCCTGGCGACCTCCGTACCCGACGGCGACCTGCAGCCGCAGCCGGTCGTGATCGGCGGTGGCCTCCTCGGCCTGCTTGAGCGCCCGGCGGGTGTCCTCGGGCAGCAGGTCCAGCGCCCCGACGGCGGTGACCCGCAGGCCCCGACGCTTGGCATCCGCGGTGCAGCCGAGGTCGCGCACCGTGTCCTCGATGATCGCGAGCAGGTTCGCGACCTCGGCGTCGTCGCGACCGAGGTTGTCGGTGCTCAACAACCACAGGGTCACGTAGGGGATCTCGAAGTCGAGGCACCAGCCGAGGAACTCGTGGATGTGCCTGGCCCCGGCGACGTGGCCGTCGGCCGCCCCGGCCAGACCACGCGCCACGGCGTAGCGCCGGTTCCCGTCCACGATCACGCCGACGTGTCGGGGCACGGGCGACCCCGCCAGCTCCCGGCTGAGCTGGCGTTCGTAGACCCGGTACAGCAGATCGCGTGCTCCCATGGGACGAAGGCTAATGGGTGTCGACCGTCCGGTGTCGGTGCCGGATGGTCCCGGGCCGCCGGACGCACGGATGGCGACCCGGCACGTCCGCGGCGTGGTGCGCTGCGCACGACCCGAGCGCGGTGGTACCTTGTGGCAATCGCCCGGTCGCTGTCGCGCCCGGGCGTTGCTCGTCGCCGGCCGCACCATCGACCATCGCAGGCCGCGACGCGCACGGGTGGGAGGGACCCACCTTCGGGACCGATGTCGGCCCGATCTCTTTCGTCAGTTGGAGTGACCTATGGCCGAGACGTGGCTGAGCCAGGAGGCGTTCGACCGCCTCAAGACCGAACTCGACTCGCTCAAGACCGAGGGTCGCGAGCGCATCTCCGCGGAGATCGAGACCGCGCGTGCCCATGGCGATCTCAAGGAGAACGCCGAGTATCACGCCGCCAAGGACGAGCAGGGCAAGATGGAGGCGCGCATCCGTCAACTCAGTGAGCTGCTCCGTGACGCCCGGATCGGCGAACCGGACGGCACGGACACGGTGCGTCCCGGCCTGGTCGTCGAACTCGAGGTCGACGGCGACGAGGAGACCTACCTGCTCGGCAGCCGCGAGGACCGGCACGACGAACTCGACATCCTGTCGGCGGAGAGCCCCATGGGGCAGGCCATCCTCGACCGCAGTGCCGGGGACAAGGCGAGCTTCACGACGCCGATGGGTGACGAGATCCCCGTGCTGATCAAGAGCATCCGCACCCCCTGAACCCGACCGGACCCGACCGGACCCGGTCCCGATCCGGATCCGACTCGTCCGCGGAGCCGATCGGCTCCGACGTTCCTACAGAGGGAAGGATGCATCGTGGACACGACCTCGACCGACCGGCGACCGCTGACATCACGCCAGCGCCGCCGTGTCACCGCCAAACTGCTGTTCATCCTCGCGGGGACCGTCTCGTTCCTGCTGTCGGTCTATCTGTGGTTCATGACCGACGACCGGGAGACGGCGCTGTACGTCGGACTGTGGGTGCCGTCGCTGTTCTCGCTCGGCGCGCTCGTCGTCTCGCACGAGGGTGAGTCATGAGTGCCGGCACCCTGTTCGGTATCGGTGCCGTGCTCTTCTTCATCGGTGGCCTCGGCATGGTCATCGTCGGGCTCGACGTGTTCGGTGCCTGGCGGCTGCGCGAGAAGCAACCCGACGAGGAGGAGTACCTCGAGGACGAGGGGTACGGCGAGGCATTCAAGGACCCGCTGCACCGCAAGCACTGATCCCGGTCAGCCGCGCGGCTCCTCGTCAGGCCCGGTCCGCAGCCACGCGATGATCGAGCGCACCGCCGCGTAGGCCTCCAGCCGCGCGGCATCGCTCCCCGCCGCCTCCGCGTCGTCGATGAGGCGCGCGAGATGGTCCACGCCGGAGGTCCCGAGCTCCAGCACCGCCTCGTTGCCGCCACTCGCCCACCGCGCGAGGACGTAGCGCACCAGTGCGCCCACCGGGATACCGCTGGCGTCACACAACGTGCGCAGGGTCGCCAGCGGGTCGAGCAGCCCGTAGGCCGCGACATCCGCCTTCAGATCCGCGAAGGGATCGTCGTCGGTCCAGTCACCGTCGAACCGCTCGAGCACGACCTGCTCGAGCGGCTCAGGCGGCTCATCGGCGGTCCCGCCGCGACAGCCGTCGACACCGGCACCGTGGTCGGCGTCGACCTCGTCCCGGCAATCGCGGTTCACGCCGTCACCAGCGCATGGAGGACTGGCTCAGCGCAGCCGCTCGAGCACCATGGCCATGCCCTGACCGCCGCCGACGCACATCGTCTCCAGCCCGAAGGTGCCGTCGCGGTGCTGCAGACCGTTGAGCAGCGTGCCGGTGATCCGCGCGCCGGTCATCCCGAACGGGTGCCCGACGGCGATGGCCCCGCCGTGGGGGTTGAGCTTGTCGTAGTCGATCCCGAGGTCGTCGGCGGAGGGGATGACCTGCGCGGCGAACGCCTCGTTGATCTCCACGATGTCGATGTCGTCGATGGTCATGCCGGCACGGGACAGCGCCTGCCGGGACGCGTCGACCGGGCCGTAGCCCATGATCTCCGGATCCAGCGCGCTGACGCCGGTGGACACGACCCGCGCGATCGGGGTGATGCCGAGCTCGGCGGCCTTGGTGTCGGACATCACGATCACGGCCGCCGCACCGTCGTTGAGCGGACACGCGTTGCCGGCGGTGACACGCCCGTCGGGCCGGAACACCGGCTTGAGCTCGCCCATCTTGGAGCGATCGGCAGGACGCGGGGACTCGTCGCGGTCCATCGTGGAGCCGTCGGGCAGGGTGATCGGCGTGATCTCGTTGGCCCAGAACCCGTCGGCCTCGGCCTTGGCGTAGCGCGTCTGGGATTCGTAGGCGAAGTCGTCCATCGCCTCACGCGACACGCCCTTGAGCAGCGCCAGGTTCTCCGCGGTCTGGCCCATCGGGATGTAGACGTCCGGGAGCTCGGCGGGCTCCCAGCTGTCGCCGCCCTCCTGCGCCCGGGCCTCGGTGCGCGCGACGGCGTCCGCGAACCGCGGGTTCTGCGTGTCGGGCAGCGAGTCCGAGTTGCCCTTCACGAACCGCGACACCAGCTCGACCCCGGCGGAGACGAACACGTCGCCCTCGCCGGCGCGGATCGCGTGCATCGCCATGCGGGTGGTCTGCAGGCTCGACGAGCAGTAGCGGGTGATGGTGGTCCCGGGGACCTCCCAGCCGAGCAGGGTGGTGACCACGCGGGCCATGTTGAAGCCCTGCTCACCGCCGGGCAGCCCGCAGCCGAGGTGCAGGTCGTCGATGTCGTCGGGCGAGAGCTGTGGGACCTGGGCCATCGCGGCCTGGATGATCGTGGCGGTCAGATCGTCCGGGCGCAGCTCGGTCATGGAGCCCTTGAAGGCCCGACCGATCGGGCTGCGGGCGGTGGCGACGATGACGGCTTCAGGCATGGTGGTCCTCCCAGACGCAGCGCATGGCGGTCCCGCGAGGCTAGTGGTCGCCGCGTCGTCGGACCCCATCGATCGACCGGGTCAGCCGGCCGGACGCACCGTGGCGCTGAACCGCCCGTCCCGGGCGTGCACGGCCACGTCGATCCCGAACGCGCGACCGACCGGCTCGTCGCGCAGCACGTCCTCGATCGGCCCGGACGCCACCGGGCGGCCCCCGGCGAGCAGCAGCGCCCGGCGCATGCCGACGGGCAACTCCTCGAGGTGATGGGTGACCAGCACCACGGTGGGTCCGGCCGATTCGGCCAGCAACCGGTCGAGGTCGGCGAGCAGCGCCTCACGCCCACCGAGGTCCAGACCGGCGAACGGCTCGTCGAGCAGGAGCAGCTCCGGGTCCGTCGCGATCGCCCGCGCGATACGGACCCGTTGGCGTTCACCCTGGCTGAGCGTGTCCACGCGACGCTCGGCGAGGTGACCGGCACCGGCGCGCGCGAGCGCCCGCTCCGCCCCGGCCCGCAGGTCGTCGTCGCGCAACAGCCCCGGCGGGGGCCACAGACCGCCACGGCGGGCCACCGCGACCAGCGGCAGGACCTCGGCGCGCTCGGCCACCAGCGGGTCGAGCCCCACGCTCACGAAGCCGACCCGCGGGCGCAACGCCCGCAGATCGCCCCGCCCGAACGTGGTCCCGAGCACGCTCGCCTCGCCGGTGGAGGGATAGCGGTAGGTGGACAGCACCCGCAGCAGCGTGGTCTTGCCGGCCCCGTTCGGTCCGAGGACGGCGAGGTGCCCGCCGGCCGGGACGTCGAGGTCCACGTCCCGCAGGATCGTGGCCCCGTCGATGGTCACGCCGACCCCGCGGAGCCGCGCGACGAGGTCCGGCCCCGACGTGTCGGTGTCGTCGTGCCGGCTCACGCCGCCGGCTCGCGGACGACCGGACAGCTCATGCAGCGCGGACCACCACGGCCCCGGGGCAGCTCGTAGGAGGGCACCGTGTGCACGACGATCCCGGCCGCCTCGAGGATCTCGTTGGTGGCGACGGTGCGTTCATAGGCGATCACCTCACCGGGGGCGAGCGCCAGGGTGTTGTTGGCGTCGA
>CAYTLZ010000205.1:0-6263 GCA_964438785.1 uncultured Actinomycetota bacterium
CGACCTCGGGGTCCAGGCCGAGCGACATCTCGCCCACCCGCCAGGCCGACTCGATGGGACGACGCAGCTCCATCGCGTCCCGGTCCCAGTCGGTGGCCGGGGCATCGTCGACCCGGTTGAGCAACTGCGACAGCAGCTCGCCGAGGCCCTCGACCTGGGCCTTCTCCATCTGCAGGGTCAGCAGCTCGTGCTCGTCCTGCGCCTGGAAGAAGAAGATCCGGTCACCGGGGACCCCGGTGTAGCCGGCCGTGACGTGATGCGGGTCACGCAACTCGACCACCATCATGACCGTTTGCCCTTCGTCGTCGTCTTCGCCTTGCGTTTGCCATCCGCCGTCGCGCCCGACGCCGGCTCCGGCGCGGGCAGCGGCCCGGTGTCGTTGAGCCGCAGCAGCATGGGATGGCTTCCGGCGGGCAGCGCCAGCACCGTGATCGACGCGGGGGCGATCATGATCCGCTGGAAGGTGTCCAGCGGCATACCGAGGTGGTGGGCGACGACCGCCTTGATGACGTCGGCGTGACTGACGGCGACGATGGTCTCTCCCGCGTGCTCGAGCGCGAGCGCTTCCGTCGTCTCCACGGCGCGCGCCTGGGCCGTGCGGATCGACTCGCCGCCGGGGAACGTCATCCGCGACGGCGTCTGCTGCACGACCGCCCAGTCCTTGCGGCGTCGGAGCTGACCGAGCGGCTTGTCGGTCCACTCGCCGTAGTCGACCTCCCCCAGCCCCTTGCGGGTCCGGACCCGCAACCCGTGCGGGCGCGCCACGATCTTGGCCGTGTCCTGGGTCCGCTCCAACGGCGAGGCGTAGACCGCCACGACCGGCTGCTCCGCGAGCCGGGCGGCGGCCGCCTCGGCCTGCGCGACCCCGGGCTCGTCGATGTGGACCCCCGGCGTCCACCCACCGAGCCGTTTGCCGGTCGCAGGCGTGGTGGCATGTCGAACGAGGACGAGGGTGGTCACAGGCACTCCAGGGACGCGGGACACGCACGGTGGGCTCGGGGCGTGGTCACCCCGGAACCTAGCGTTCGAGCCCGTTCGCTCCCACGGTCAGGGCCGGATGTCGAACCGCAGGACCACGCGGGTGCCGGCCGGGCCGCTGACGATGGACAGGCCGTCGCACCCGGCCCGCATGAGCTCGAGCCCATGTCCCCGCTCCGTGGGATCCGGCACGGCCGCATCGCCACCCGACCGTGCCGGGACCGGCGGCGACCAGGGCCCGGCGAGCGCGCGGTCGACGACGTGGACCTCCAACCGGTCGGGCGCGCCGTGCTCCAGTCGCAGTCCGACCCCATGACCGGCATCACCCCGGTGACCGTGCTCGTGGGCATTGCACACCGCCTCGTGCACGGCCAGACCCGCGGCGTCGAGCCGGTCGGCGGCGAGCCCCGCCGCGCGCAGCGCGGCGACGGTCCACGTCCGCCAGCGCGGTGCCCCGACGTCGTGGATCCACCGGAGCTCGTCGGTGCGCACCGCTCAGGAGCCCGGCGTGCGCCGACGTCGCTCGAGCATGAGCAGCGCGGCCACGGTGATCGAGTCGGTGATGACGCCCTCGTCGATGGCCGCCAGCGCGGTGTCCAGCGCGACGTGGCGGACCGTCAGGATCTCCGTCGGGTCGGGGTCCCGAGCCACCTCGGTCAGATCCGTGGCCACGAAGATGGTGGCCCGCTCGTCGGTGACGGAATTGGACAGGACGAAGTCGTCGATCAGCGTCGACCACGACGCGGCCTCGTAGCCGGCCTCCTCACGCAGCTCCCGTCGGGCGGCGTCGACGGGGGCCTCGCCGGCGTCGCTCCCCCCTTCGACGATCTCCCAGGAGTAGGCATCGAGCGTGTAGCGCCACTGACCCACCAGCACGATCTCGTCGGCCGCCGTGCACGCGACCACGCCGACGGCCCGGGAGGCCGACATCACGCCGTAGATCCCGGGACTGCCGTCCGGCCGGATCACCTGGTCCTCGCGCACGGTGATCCACGGGTTGCGATAGACCTCCCGCGTCGACGTCGTGCGCCACGGGCTGTGCTCGTCGTCAGCGCGCAGATCCATGATCGCCCTCCGGTCGCCGGGTCCCGTCGCCCGCTCGTGGGCGGCGTCGAACGGTAACGCGCGGCCCGCGATAGCGTCACGCGCGCGGACACCGACAGGAGCCCGGGATGGCAGAAGCGGACACGACCTTCGACCGTGGCACGCTGCTGCTCGCCTCGATCGCCGGGATGGGCGCGATCATCACCCTGCCGCTGTCGGCGGTCGCCCCGCAGGCCGCAACCGTCACCGTGTTCTCCCTTCCGCTGCTGCTCGCGGTCATCGGGCGCGCGACCGGACGCACCTCGCTGGTGCTGGCCGCACTGGCGCTGCTGGCCGTCATCGGCGTCGCGGTGTTCCGACCCGACAGTGGTGTCATCGACGTCATCGGCGCGGCGGTGGTGCTCATCGGACCGGTCGTCGCCGTGATCCTGGTCGGCGCGGCCCTCCGGCAGGTCGACGTGCCCGCGGCCGCCGGCTTCCTGGGTGCCGCCACGATCGCGATCATCGGTGGGTTCGCCGCCCGTGGTATCGACGGTGCGACCGCGCTCGTCTTCGGCGTCGCGCTGCTCGGCCTCACGGTGGTGCTCTACCGGCTCGCCCGGCACTGAGCCCCGCCGCCACACGCGCTCGGCGGCACGGCTGATCCGCCCGACGCCCCGGGTCACACGACCGACGACGCGTGGTGCGGCACCCGGTCACGCGACCATCGACGCCTGCCGGGGCACCCGGTCAGGTGACCAACGGGTTGGCCCGAAGCCACCGCGCCGGCGGCAGCAGGTGGCAATCCGAGGCACGGCCCCCTAGCGTGGATGCCCACACGACGGCCGATGCGGGCCGACGACGAGCGACCGGAACGGACGAGAGCCGTCCGGTCGTTGCTACGCGACGCGTGGCCCCCGTGTCTGGCTGACAGAACCCTGGAGGTCATGTATGTCATCGACATTGGAGCGCGCGCGCTCCCACATCCATCCGGTGGTGTTCCCCGTCGCCGCCGGCGTCATCGTGGTGTTCGTGCTCTACGGAGCCGCGTTCTCCGCCAATGCGGAGACCACGCTCGGTGCCGCCCGCGACTGGATCACGACCAACCTCGGTTGGTTCATGATCCTCACCATCGCCCTGCTGGTGCTGTTCTGCATCTATCTCGCGCTCGGCAAGACCGGGTCGATCAAGCTCGGCCCCGACGACTCCGAGCCGGACTTCAGCTACCCCACCTGGTTCGCAATGCTGTTCAGCGCCGGGATGGGCATCGGGCTGGTCTTCTGGGGCGTGGCCGAGCCGATCATGCACTTCGCGGAGGGGCCGCAGCTGGCCTCGACGGAGGGCACCGCCCGTGAAGCGATGATGCTCACCTACCACCACTGGGGACTCGGGGCCTGGTCGGTCTACGCGGTCCTCGGGGCCTCGCTGGCCTACTTCGGCTTCCGTCACGACCTGCCCATGACGGTCCGATCAGCGCTGTATCCGCTGATCGGCAACAAGATCCACGGTTTCTGGGGCAACCTGGTCGACATCCTCGCCATCTTCGGCACGATGTTCGGGATCGCCACCTCACTGGGGCTCGGTGTGGCGCAGATCGCCGCCGGCCTCGACCGCGTCTTCGGACTGCCCGACGGGATCGGCCTGCAGGTCGGGCTGATCGCCGCGATCACGCTGGCCGCGACCATCTCCGTGGTCACCGGCATCGACAAGGGCATCCGACGCCTGTCGGAGATCAACATCACCCTGGCCGGACTGCTGCTGGCCTTCGTCATCATCGCCGGTCCGACCCTGCTGCTGCTGACCGCCTACTTCGACAACCTCGGGGCCTACATCACCGGCTTCTTCGGGATGCTGTTCTCCGGTGGCACCTACGCCAACCCGGAACTGTGGACCGCGGAGACCCCCCAGGGCTGGTACAGCACGGCCGAGGGCTGGCTCAGCGGCTGGACGATCTTCTACTGGGCATGGTGGATCTCGTGGGCACCCTTCGTCGGGATGTTCATCGCCCGCATCTCGCGTGGCCGCACCATCCGTGAGTTCATCCTCGGTGTCCTGTTCGTGCCGACCGCCGTGTCGTTCCTGTGGTTCACCGCGATGGGCAACAGCGCGCTGGACCTGCAGATGAGCGGGACCGCCGAGGTCGTCGACCCCATCCTCAACGAGGGTGAACAGGTCGCCATGTTCGTGATGCTGGAGAACTTCCCCCTCGCGACGCTCACGTCCATCATCACCATCATCGTGGTGACGCTGTTCTTCGTGACGTCGTCGGACTCCGGGTCGTTCGTGATCGACATGATCGCCTCCGGTGGGTCGATGAATCCACCCAAGGCGCTGCGCATCTTCTGGGCCACCTCCGAGGGTGTCGTCGCCGCGGTGCTGCTCGCCGCCGGTGGACTCGATGCCCTGCAGGCCGGAGCCATCGCGACCGGACTGCCGTTCGCCATCGTCCTGCTGGTCGTCGCGTTCGGGCTCGCCAAGGCGCTCAACACCGAGACGCACGGACGCCAGGTCGTCCGGGACGAGGACAAGCTCGTCCAGGACCCGACGGGCGGGATGTCCGACGAGGCCCAGGCGACCACCAGCTGAGCCACACACGGCCCGCAAGCGGAGAAAGGGACGAACATGTCAACGATCCTGGTCGGGGTCGACGCGTCGGACGCCTCCATCGAGGCGCTGCGGCGCGCGGCCGAGGAAGCACGGTGGCGCAGTGCCGCGCTGGAGGTGGTCTACGTCTTCGCGCCGCCACAGCAGGTCGCCGCATTCCCGGTCATCCCGGACACGGCAAGTGACAAGGAGGCGATCGAGAAGCGCCGGGTCAAGGCCACCGACGAACTCGGTGACTGGCTCAAGAAGATCGACGTCGATCTCAGTGACCTGGAGGTCACGTGGTCGGTACTCGCCTCGCACAAGACCGCATCGGCACTCATCGACCGCTCCAAGGACGCCGACATGGTCGTGGTCGGCTCCCGCGGACGGGGCGGCTTCAAGGGCCTGCGTCTGGGTTCCACCAGTGAGCAGGTCACCCGGCACGCACTGTGTCCGGTGCTGGTGATCCGCGAGTCCACCAAGAGCTGACCACCGACATCACCATCACGAATCGCCCGCGGGTCATCCCGCGGGCGATTCTTCTTGTCGGCGGCGGATCGGTGCCGTCCCGCGGCGGGCGTGGTCCCGAAGCCGGAAGACGTCGGCGAGGAGACGGCAGGTGGAAACGGTCTGGGTGCTCGGCGATCAACTCAACCGGGATCTCGCGCATCTGCGCGACCGGGACCCCGGCGAAACCCGGGTGCTGCTGGTCGTCAGCGACGGCAAACTCGGCTCCCGGCCCTACCACCGCCAGAAGCTGCATCTGGTCATCTCCGCGATGCGCCACTTCGCCGCCGAACTCCAGGACGCCGGGTACGCGGTCGATCTGCGCCGCGCGGCGTCGATGCGGGCCGGGTTCGAGGCCCACACCGCCGAGCACCGCCCGGACGCCGTCCGGGCGATGGAGCCGGCCAGCCTGCCCGGCGAGCGTCTGCTCACGCGGCTCGGCGTCGACCTGGTCGACAACGACCACTTCCTGTGCCACTGGCGCGACTTCGACGCCTGGGCCGGTGACCGCGAGCGCGTCAAGATGGAGGACTTCTACCGGTGGCGACGCCGTGGCTCCGGCATCCTCATGGACGGCGACGAGCCGGCCGGTGGTAGCTGGAACTTCGATCACGACAACCGCCGGCCACCGACCGACGACCTGGCCGAGCGGGCCCCACGACCGGTCAACTCCGCATTCGACGAGCTGGACCGTGACAGCCTCGACTGGGTGCCGGACACCGCGTTCGGGGCCGCGCCCGACGGCACCTGGGCGACGACCCGCCGCCGGGCACTGGCCCGGCTGCGCCACTTCGTCGAGGACGCGCTCCCCGCCTTCGGCGACCACCAGGACGCCATGGTCGGTGGGGCCTGGTCGCTGAACCACGCGCTGCTCAGCCACGCGCTGAACCTCGGGCTGCTCCATCCGCAGGAGGTCATCGACGCGGCCGAGGAGGCCTACCGGACCGGGCATGCGCCGATCAACGCCGTCGAGGGGTTCGTCCGCCAGATCCTCGGCTGGCGCGAGTTCATCTGGGGCGTCTACCGCCGCTGGATGCCCGACTACGCCGAGCGCAACGCCCTCGACGCCCAACTCGACGTCCCACCCGCGTTCACCGGCGAGGCGTCGACCGACATGGCCTGCGTCGCCGACACCGTGCGCTCCATCCACGACCACGCCTACGCCCACC
>CAYTLZ010000206.1:0-733 GCA_964438785.1 uncultured Actinomycetota bacterium
CAGATCCCTTTGGCCACTCGGGCATCCCTCCGGGAACGAGCATCGCTGCTCGGCAGGGAGCCTACGCACCCGATGACGACCGCGGCAAACCCCGGGCCGGCGGCGCACGTCGTCCCGCCGGTCGCCGGACCGGCCCGCAGGCGGACAAGTAGGCTCCGGGCCCGCTCACGATCCCGTGTGGCCGAGCATCGCGAACGCATCCCGAGGAGGACGAGCCGTGGCCGAGTCCAGCTTCGACATCGAGGTCGGTGTCGACCGCCAGGAGGTCGACAACGCCATCAACCAGGCGGCCCGCGAGGTCGCGACGCGGTTCGACTTCAAGGACACCGACACCATCGTCGCCTGGTCCGGCGACGAGGCGATCCACGTCGAGTCGGCGTCCGAGGATCGTGTCCGCGCCGCGCTCGAGGTCCTCAAGGACAAGGTGGTCAAGCGCAAGGTCTCGCTCAAGGCGCTCGACATCGGCGACCCCCGAGACGTGGCGCAGGGTCGCAATCGGGTCGACGTCCAGCTCGTCACGGAGATGCCCGCCGATCTGGCCAAGCAGATCGTGAAGGACATCAAGGCCACCAAGCTCAAGGTGACCCCGACGAACATGGGTGACCGCATCCGGGTCGCGGGCAAGAAGCGTGACGACCTGCAGGAGATCCAGGCCATGGTCAAGGCCAAGGACCACGACGCACCCGTGCGGTTCACCAACTACAAGTAGCTGCCCCGAGCTCGACGAGTGACC
>CAYTLZ010000206.1:833-6254 GCA_964438785.1 uncultured Actinomycetota bacterium
GTCGGTCGACGAGCAGTGACCGTCGGTCGACGAGCAGTGACCGTCGGTCGACGAGCAGTGACCGTCGGTCGACGAGGGCGTTGCCGCGGAGGGTCGGGCCGCGAGCACCTCGGCGACCCCGGCGTCGGACGCGCCGTCGAGGTCGGACTCGGGGATGGAGCTTCGCGTCGCTCGCGAGCGGAACCCGTCGGCGTGCGCACCAAGCGGACACCTCGGGCGCTGCGAATGCTCGGCGGGGTGCCGGACGTGCCACCCCCGCGCGCCACCGGGCCGAGGGTGCCGGGGGGTCGAACCGGAGCGCGCACCACGGGGCACCCGGGGTCGCGCTCCGTACGGCCCCGTCCGACGCCCGACCACCCGACGCAGAGGCGATGACGTGCCCGAAGGCCACACGATCCACCGTCACGCCCGAGACCACGCGACGTGGTTCAAGGGCGATCGGGTGCACGTGTCGTCACCCCAGGGGCGGTTCGCGGACGCCGCCGGCCTGCTCGACGGCACGCGGTTGGAATCCACGGATGCGCACGGCAAGCATCTGTTCCACCGCTACGAGGGCAATCGGATCGTGCACATCCACCTCGGGTTGTTCGGCCGCTTCTTCGTGCACACCACGCCGCCGCCCGAGCCGCGTGACACCGTGCGCTACCGGGTCATGAACGGCGGCAGGGTGATCGATCTGGTCGGTGCGACCGCCTGCGAACTGCTCACCGAGGACGAGGTCGGGGCCATCACCGCCCGGCTCGGTCCGGATCCCATCCGCCGTGACGCCGACCCCGACCGTGCCTTCGCAGCGCTGCAGCGACGCAGTGTGGGCATCGGTCGGGCCCTGATGGACCAGAAGGTGCTGGCCGGGGTGGGTAACGTCTACCGGGCCGAGGTGCTGTTCGTCCACGGCCTCCACCCTGAACGCCCCGCACGTGACGTGACCCGCGACGAGTGGGACGGCATGTGGGCGACCCTGGTGGAGTGGCTGCGCCGGGGGGTGCGCGAACGACGGATCATCACGGTCGACCCGGACGAGGTCGGCAAGCCCCGGAGTCGGATGACGCGCGAGGACGCGACCTACGTCTACAAGCGGGAGCACTGCAAGCGCTGCGACACCGAGATCCGGCGCTGGGATCTGGCGGGCCGGTGGGCCTACGCCTGCGAGACCTGCCAGCCACGACCACGGGACCGGTGATGACCGACCACGACCAGCATCCCGCTCACGATCCCCGTACCGCCGCGGGTGGGATCGATGGTGCCGGTGCCGGCGAATCCATGGATGCCACCGGCGACGGGCCGGACGTGGCTGAGCGGCCCCTCTACCCGGTCGTCGCCGACCGCTGGCGTCGACTCGGTCTGATCGTGGTGGCTCTGCGCTTCGGCATCCCGCTGGCCGCGGTGCCCTTCATCCCCTGGTTGGTGATCAACGACGTCGCGCTGCTGGTGCTCCTGCGGCCGCAGAAGGAATTCCTGCTGGTCGGCGGTGGTCAGTGGCGTTTCCTCGGTGAGCCCAACGCCGCGGTCCTGTTCGGCGCCTTCCTGCCGCTCGGGATCCTGGCGGTGTCGGCGTTCTTCCTCGTCGGCCGGGCGTATCGCCAGACGCTCGAGGACGGCGGCGGCCCGGACTGGCTGCAGCGCACGATCCCGCCGAAGCAATTGGAACTCGGCCAACGGGTCCTGGCCCGGCGCGGCCCCCTGATCGCGGTGATCGGGCGGCTCGCGGCACTGCCCCCCACCGTGCTGGCCGCCGCAGCCGGGCTGTCCGACATCCCGGCCCGGCGCTACCTGGTGGCCGACTTCGTCGGGGCGCTGCTGGGTTTCGCCACCACGGTGGGTGTGGGCTTCGCACTCGGCCGCGCCTACGAGGAGGGCGGCGTCTGGCTCACCGCCGTCGGAGTCGCGCTGTTCGGCATCGTCATCCTGCTGGTCACGCGGTGGATCCGGCGGGAGGCCGACCGCGACGAGCAGCCGGCCACCTGACCGGACTCGTTGTCCGGGCACGTCGCCGGATGGCAATCGGCACCGCGTGGCGCGCTGGCTGACGGGACGCCTGACGGTCCGCCCGTCGAGTGGGTTCCCCCGGCGGGCGTGCCGTCGATCAGCCCCAGCGCTCGTCGGGCGACCCACCCGACTGGCCCATCCGACGCGCCTGGTGCTCGAGCGCCGCGACGCGCTCAGCGATCGGTGGGTGGGTCGAGAACAGCTTCATGGCGGCCCGGCCACCGAACGGTGCCGCGATGTACAGGTGCTGCATCGCCTGATTGGTCTCCGCGGGGGTGGCACCGCGGCGGTGCTGTGACGGGTCGTTGGCAGCGGCCTCGAGCTTGCGCAGCGCCGATGCCAGCGCGAGCGGGTTGCCGGTCAGTTCCGCGCCGGTGTGATCCGCCAGGGACTCCCGTGACCGGGTGATCGACGACTGGATGATGATCGCCACGATCGGCGCGATGATGGAGATCGCGATGGCGGCGATCGGGTTGGGCGCGTTGTCGTCCGAGCTGCCGAAGATCGGGATCCAGCGCAGCATGAAGGCCAGATAGGTGATCGCCGTGCCGATCATCGCGGCGACCGACCCGATCAGGATGTCCCGGTTGTAGACGTGCTGCAGCTCGTGGCCGATGACGCCCTCGAGCTCCTCGGGCGTCAGCGCCTCGTAGAGCCCACGGTTGAGGCAGACGGCGGCGTTGTCCGGGTTCCGGCCCGTCGCGAACGCGTTGAGCTGCGGTGACGGGGACAGGTACAGCGACGGCATCGGCTCGCCCGCCCGGTCGGCCAGCGTGCGCACCAGCGCGTAGACGTCCGGGAAGGACGCCTCGTCCATCGGCTCGGCCTTGGCCATGCGGATCGCGATGCGGTCGCTGAAGTAGTAGCTGCCGAGGTTCATGGCGATCGACAGGCCGAGCATCAGGGTCAGGAACGTGTTGGAGCCGCTGCCGGCATCCAACAACGAGCCGATCCACAACAGCAGCCCGGACAGGGCGGCGAGTAGGACGAACGTCTTGGCGCTCTTGAACATCGCGGAACTCCTCACTGGCGGTGGGCCGACCGACGCCGCATCCGGTCGACGGGCGACCGCCCTCGCACGCTTCGTGCTGTCGAAGGTACGACAGCGGCATCACCCCCCATTCGGAGCGCAGTGGCCCGTTGGCAGGGTCCCTGCGCCCCCTGGGCTCATGGCTGAGCCACGGATCGACGGCGCTCGACCGCGCTCAACCGCCCCGAGGTGGCGCGCAACTGCCCCCCGTGACAGCAACGCGTCGAGCCACCACCGGCGCTGGCCCCATGCCCGGCGTCAGCGCGGTCGATCGGTGAGCGGGTCAGCCCGTCGCCAGCAGGTTCACCACCGACGAGTAGTCCGTGACCAGCCCCGGCAGCACGCCCAGCACCACGGTGCCGATCATGAGGATCACCACGACCGCAGAGAGGTTGAAGCCCGGCTGCAGGACCGGCAGGCCGGCGCGGGCCTCGTCCATCCAGATGGTCTTGACCACGCGCAGGTAGTAGAAGAAGGCGATCACCGAGTTGATCACCAGGAAGCCCGCGAGCACGAGTCCGAAGCCGGTGACGTCGACGGTCACGGCCTCGAGGATGGCGAACTTGGCCCACAGGCCGACGGTCAGCGGCGCACCACCGAGGCTCAGCAGGAACACCGTCATACCCATGGCCAGCAGCGGACTGCGCGAGCTCAGACCCGCGTAGTCGCGCAACGACCGCAGTCCGGTACGTCGGTTGACGGCGATGGCGACGCCGAACGCCCCGATGTTCATCACCGCGTAGGCGACGAGGTAGAACAGCACGGCGCGGACGGCCGCCTCGTTGACCGCGACGCCGGCCGCGCCGGAGCGCGCCAGCCCGAACGGGATGAGCATGTAGCCGGCCTGCGCCACCGAGGAGTAGGCCAGCAGTCGGATCAGGTCACGCTGCTGCAGCGCGATCAGGTTGCCCACGGTCATCGTCAGGATCGCGAGCACACCGAGCACCGGTGCCCAGACCTCGGCGACGGGTTCGAAGGCGATGAAGGCGATCGAGATCAGGCCGGCGAAACCGGCCGCCTTGGAGGCCACGGCCAGCATGGCCGCCACGGGCATCGGTGCACCGGCGTAGGTGTCCGGTGCCCAGAAG
The DNA here is from genome assembly GCA_964438785.1 of uncultured Actinomycetota bacterium. Classification (GTDB taxonomy): domain Bacteria; phylum Actinomycetota; class Nitriliruptoria; order Nitriliruptorales; family Nitriliruptoraceae; genus PWLR01. The sequence goes on from CAYTLZ010000206.1 coordinate 4,938, forward strand.
GGGAACGGCACGGCCGAGATCTTGAACCCGAAGCCGACGATGACCAGCATCACGGAGCCGAGCAGCAGCGGCACGGATGCCACGTCGCCCTCGATCGCGGCGGCGATCCCGACCAGGTCGGTGGTTCCGGTGAAGCCGTAGATCATCGACATGCCGAACAGCATCAGCGCGACCGACAGCACCCCGATGAGGAAGAACTTCAGCGCCGCCTCCGAGGAGTACAGATCGCGCTTGCGCATGCCGGCCATCACGAAGGCGGGGATCGACACCGTCTCGAGCGCGACGAACAGCAGCAGCAGGTCACGCGCGCTCGGCATCACCAGCATGCCGATGAACGCGGTCAGCAGCAGGAAGTAGTACTCACCCTGGAAGTAGCGGCCTTCGGCGAAGAACCGCCAGCTGATCCCGAGGATGGCGAGCAGGGCCCCGAGGAACAGCAGCTTGAAGATGACCGCGTAGTCGTCAACGACGAACATGGTGCCGAAGGTGACGCGCTCCGAGCCCCACAGGAACACGGTGAACCCGATGGCGACCAGCGTGCCGATGGCCGCGATGGGGTTCACCAACTGCTTGGCGTCGCCACGCAACGCGAGGTCGGCGGCAAGGACGATCAACGCCGTGACCGTCAGGGCGATCTCGGGCGCGATGGCGATGAAGTCGATCGTCATCGGTGGGGACTCCTCATGAGCTGGCGGGTCGTTCCGCCCGGTGGGCGCATACCGCCCGGGACGGTCGGATCCGGGCGGCTCAGCCGCCGAGGAAGGCGACCAGGTTGGCGACGGCGTCGTTCTGCACCCCGAACAGCAGGCGTGGATAGACCCCGAGCGCGAGGATCAGGACGAACAGCGGGGTCCAGGCGACCCACTCGATGGCCTGGATGTCATCCATGGGCTCGTTCACCCAGCGGTCCAGAGGGTTGCCCAGGTTGATGCGCTGCAGCAGCCACAGGAAGTAGCCGGCGGTCAGCACGGTGCCGATCGCGGCGAACACGACCAGGCCGAGGTAGAGGCCCTGGAAATCGTCCGCGAGACCGAGACCCGGGTTGATGGCCGCCCACATCGCGGCGAACTCCCCCCAGAACCCGGCCAGGCCCGGCAGCCCGAGCGAGGCCACCGCCACGAAGGTGAACATCACGCCGTACTTGGGGATCTTGGTCAGCATCCCACCGCCGATGACGGCGATCTCACGGGAGTGGTAGCGCTCGTGCAGCGACCCGGCCATGAAGAACAGCATGCCGGTGATCACGCCGTGGGCGATGTTGCCGAACAGCGCCGCCTGGATGCCGGCCTCGTTCATCGCGGCGATGCCGAGCATGAC
>CAYTLZ010000207.1:0-6235 GCA_964438785.1 uncultured Actinomycetota bacterium
TCAGCACGGTGCGCTCGGGGGAGAGGATCTTGGCGGTCTCGGCCATGAAGTGCACGCCGGCCATGACGATGACCGAGGCGTCGGTCTCCGCGGCCATCCGGGCCAGCTGCAGCGAGTCGCCGGCCAGGTCCGCGACGCCGTGGAAGATGTCCGGCGTCATGTAGTTGTGCGCCAGCACGATCGCGTCCCGCTCGACCTTGAGACGCTCGATGTCGGCGATGATCGGCTCCACGATGGCGCGTTCGACGTCCGGCAGGATCCCCTGGAGTCGGTCGGCCGGGAGCCGATCGGTGCCGTCAGGGCGGCCGAGCACGGGCAGGGAGCGGGTCGTGGTGGTCGCCATGGAGGCCCCGTTTCGGGTCGTGAGCGCTGATCGGCGGTGCAGCCTTATACTCATCACGAGCATAACAGCGACGATCATACCCCCGACCCCCCGCGGCATGCCAAATGGATCCCGAACCCCCAGGAACAGTGCCGGGTCGTGACCGGCCCGGCCGCCGGGCACCCAGCACCCGATCAGCGGCCGGTGGGTGGTCGGTGCGAGCTCAGCGGTAGGGCTGGCCGAGGCCCGGGCGGGGTCGTTCGAGCTGCACCTCGGGCCGGTAGCGGAACAGCTGCGCCGGGCGTCCGCTCCCGGTGCGGCGCGTCTGGCCGGTGCCCTCGACCAGCCCGGAGGCCATGACCTGCCGGCGGAAGTTCTGCTTGTGCAGGTCGATGCCGGCCAGGGCCTCGACGGTCCGCTGCAGCTCGAGCAGCGTGAACGGTTCCGACAACAGCTCGAACACCACGGGTCGGTAGGTGAGTTTGCCGCGGATCCGCCCGAGGGCGGTGGCCAGGATGCGCCGGTGATCGGCGCGCAGCGGCGTCCCGGGCAGGTCGTCGGTGGGGGCCACGCCACGGTCGATGGCCTGTTCGGCCACCAGGCCGACCCCGTAGAGCAGCTCATAGCGTTCGAGTGCCCGGATCCCGTCCCAGGGGGGACCGAAGGTCAGGGTGACACGCTCGGCCCGCGCCGGGTCGTCGGCCCAGGTGGCCAGGCGTGCCTGCAGCGCCTCGTGGGCCGGGGGTGGGCCCTGACGCATGTCCTCCCAGGGCAGCAGCTCGTGGACGTCGGCCCAGCGCACACCGGTGGTCGGTGGGGTCTCGCGCACCAGCGCGAGGTAGCCGACGCTCAGCCGGCGGACCCGCCCGGCGTCGGGGGCGCGGTCGCGGTCGCCGAAGGTGTAGAGCTGCTCGACGTAGCCGAGCTCGAGATCGGTCTGTTCGGTGACGTACCGCCGCAGTCCGCGTTCCAGGGTCACGTCACGATCGACGTCCAACGGACCGGACGGCAGTGCCGGGGCCGAACCGTCGTCGACCAGCAGGACGCGGGGAACACCGTCCGTGACGGCGAGCACCACGGCGTCCAGAGTCACCGCGATGGACGGATCGCTCACCGGTCGGCGTCCGGACCGGTGGCGTCGGTGGACGTGCCCGCGAGGTGGCGTCCGAGCCAGTGCACCACCGCAGCGTGATCGGTCGGCGTGGTCAACGACGCCTCACCGCGTGCCACGACATCGGCCGGGATCCGATCACGCCGGGCCGCCATCAGCGCGGCCGCATAGGGCGCGGCGAACTCGGGATGGCCCTGCACCCCCAGCAGTGACCCGACCCGGAACGCGGCGATCGCCGCGTGGTCACTGGTCGCGATCAACTCGCCGCCAGCGGGGAGTGCGACGACCTGGTCCTGGTGGCTCACGAGCAGCCGGAAATCGTCGCAGCCCGGATGCGACGGGCCGTCGGGGGCGGTGACGGTGGCGTGGTGCACCCCGACCCCCCAGCCGGCCGCCGCGCGCTCCACCCGGCCGCCGAGGGTCGCGGCGATCAGCTGGTGACCGAAGCAGACGCCCACCAGCGGCACGTCCGCGGCGGCGCTGTCGCGGATGACCGTGCGCAGCGCCTCGATCCAGGGCAGGTCGTCGTTCGCGCCGTGGCGCGAACCGGTGATCAGGATGGCGTCGTGCGCGCCGACGGGTGGCGGCGGCTCGCCGCCGATGACGTCGACCACCTCGAAATCGATCCACGGCGCCGCGGTCGCGAACACCCGGGCGAACATGTCGGTGTAGTCACCGTCGATGTCGATCAGCGCGGCATCCGGATGGTCACACGCCAACAACGCCACCCGGACGGGCCGGGTGGCGTGTGGGTGGTCGGGGCCGCTCACCGGTCCTACGCGTCGGCACCGTGGCCGGCTTCGAGGACCTCGTCGATGATCCCGTACTCGACGGCCTCGCGTGCGGTCATCCAGTAGTCACGGTCGGTGTCGCGCGTGATCGTCTCCAGGTCCTGACCGGTGCGCTCCGCGAGGATCTCGTTGATGCGCTCGCGGATCCACACGATGTTCTTGGCCTGGATCTCGATGTCCTTCGCGGTCCCGCGGGCACCACCCAGCGGCTGGTGGATCATGATGCGTGCGTTCTCGGTGGCCGAGCGGGTCCCGGTACCGGTACCCAGCAGGAACGCCCCGGCGGACGCGGCGAGACCGACACAGCGCACGTCGACCTTGCTCTTGAGCAGGCGCATCGTGTCGTAGATGGCGAACATCCCGGTGATGACGCCACCGGGGGAGTTGATGTACAGGGTGATGTCCCCGTCGCCGTCCGCGTCGAGTGCGAGCAGCTGGGCGACGAGGTTGTCGGCCACGTCGTCCTGCAGGGGACCCTTGAGGTACAGGATGCGCGACTCGAACAACGTGTCGAAGGCCCGTCGCGAGCCGCCCATCAACTTCTCGAGTTCCTCGGACACGGTGCGCCTCATCTCGTTGGGACTTGTCGGTCACGACACGTTGTCATGACCATCACGGCTGCGGATGGTAGCGATGGCGCTGCCGGCTCCCCGGACGCTTGCGTCGTGCCTGCTCAGGCCCCCGTCGGGCTGCGACGCGCGGGTGTCGACCGGGTCGCGGACCCCCGTCGTCGGGCGGCGTGATCGGTGCCGTGGTCACCGGCCCCGGTCGACGGGACGTCGCGGAGCTTGACCGTGCGCGGGTCGCGCAGCACACTCACGCGACCACCGCACTTGGGTGTGCGTTCTCACCCCACCGGTGGAGCGCGCCACCGGGCCTGCACGACCCGGCGGCGTCCGGGGAGCACACGAGCCCGGCACGAAGACGTGATGGAGCACGGCGCGCGGATCCGGCGCCGTGGTCGAGATGACCGGCAGGAGGGAGCCGCGTGGCTGAGGACGATGGCAAGCGTGGACGTCGATCGAGTGGTTCGCGCACGTTGGCGCGGGGACTCTCGCTGCTCAACGCGCTCGGGGAACACGGTGACGGCGCGACGGTGTCCGGACTCGCGGAGTCCACGGGACTCGACCGGGCGGTGCTCTACCGCCTGCTCGACACGCTGGTGGCCGAGGGGTTCGTGACCCGCGACACCGAGTCACGCAAGTACCGGCTCGGGCTGTCGATGCTGGAACTCGGCGTGCGTGCGGCCCAGGGGCTGGAGGTCCGGCGGCTGGCCGGCCCGCCGCTGCGGGCCCTGTCGGACGACACCAACGAGACCTCCTGCCTGGCGGTACGCGACCGCGACGACCTGGTGGTCGTCGAGGTCATCGAGCCGGGCGACCGGTTCGTCCAGGTCAACTACCGGGTCGGCTTCCGCCACGAACTCGGGGTCGCCGCCCACGGCAAGGCGCTCCTGGCCTTCCTGCCGGAGGGCGCTCGCAACCCGGAGCTGCAGGCCGTGCGGCAGCGCGGTGTCGCCTACACCCGCGACGAACTCGAACCGGGGGCGTCGGGCGTCGCGGCACCGGTGTTCGACCACACCGGCAAGGCGGTCGCGGCGGTGGGGATCGTCGCGCCGACGGCACGGTTGCCCGAACCGGAGGCGATCGCGCTGCGCGTGCTGCGATCGGCCCGGGAGATCTCGGAGCGGCTCGGCTGGCGGCCGCGCCGCGCGACCTGAGCACGCCCGTGGCCTCCACCCACGAACTCGCGACGGTCGAACTGATGGGCGCGCTCGCCTACGGGCAGCTGCGGTCCTTCGCGGCGACGGCCCGGCTGGTCGAGTTGGCCGAGGACGCGCGGACCGGCGATGTGTACGCGCAGGTCGCAGCCGGTGAGCACCGGGCCTACGTGCAGCTGCGTGACCATCTGGCCACTCTCACCGAGCTGCCGATGGCGGTCATGGATCGCCAGAAGCCCTCCTTCGACGGCTACTTCGACCGGGCTCCGCTCGACGACCGGCTCGGTGCCGCGGTGTTCTTCGCGCTCGGGCTGCCCATGGCGGCGGACTTCGCCCGGGCGATCGCGCCCCGGCTCGACGCGGTGACCGCCGACGTCGTGATCGACGCGTTGGCCGGTCGTGAGGGCTTCGAGCGCGGGGCCATGGACGCCCTCGCGGTGCAGCTCGCGGACGACGACGCCCGGGAGCGTGCCCGCCACCTGACCGCCGACATCCTCGGTCGGGCCCTGACGACCTACCAGGGTGTGGTCGCCGACAGCGACGCGCTGCGGGTGCTGTTCACGGCCGATCTCGGTCCCGACGAGACCTCGGAACAACGGGTCAAGCGGCTCGCCATCGACGTGTTGGGTGCCCACCGGCGACGGTCGGTGGAGCTCGGCCTCGAGGAACTCGACGAGGTGGACTGACCCCGGTGCCCGGGTGCGTCGGTCGCGTGACGCGGCTGCGGGAAGGATGGGGTGGCGGTCGCGGCGGCGGCATCGTCCCGGTCAGGCGGTCGCCTGGGTGCCCTTGCTGTCACCGTCGACCCCGCGGTCGATGGTCCGATCCGCGAGCACCCGCTGCACGGCCAGCGAGTTGGTGACCAGTTCGCCGAAGCCCTCCGGATCGGCCAGCAACCACGAGTGGCCGGCGTCCGCGATGATGTCACCCGGTGCCCCGGCGGCGTCGCACATGGCCAGGAAGGTCGCCTCGGGCACGACGTTGTCCTCGGAGCCCCACAGGATGGACACCGGCATGCCGTTGTGCGCCAGGGTGGCCAGTTCGTCGCGAAGATCGGCCCGTCGGGCCAGATCGGCCGCGCGCCGCAGCGCCCCCGGGTTGGACATCGCATTCCCCAGCAGATCGCGCAGGACGACCGGCAGCACCCGCCGGTAGTCGCGGCGACGGAACTCGCCCGGCAGGCGCAGGCCCCAGTCCCACAGGGGCCGGTCGGCCAGGAGGCGTTCGCCGCGGCGGCCGGTCTTCCACACCGACCCGCCGATCGAGTTGACCAGCACCAGTGCGCGGACGCGGTCCGGATGCCGCCAGGCCGTCGCCGTGGCCACGGCACCGCCGAAGGAGTGCCCGACGATCGCGACCGGGTCGTGCAGGTCGAGCATGTCGAGCAGTTCGATCAGCCAGGCGGTGAGGGTGTCGAAGGTGTAGTCGCCCTCGAGCGGGTCGCTGCGCCCGAACCCGGGCAGGGCGGGCGCGATGACCCGGTGTCCCGTGGCGGCGATCAGCGGCAGCGCGCTGGCGTAGGACCGCGCCGTGAGACCCCAGCCGTGCAGGAACACCACGGCCGGACCCTCGCCCGCGTCGCCGTAGAGCACCGTGTGACCGTCGAGCGTGGTCTCATGCCAGCGCAGGAGGCTGTCCGAGTGGCGTACCACCTCAAGACCTCCCATCGACGTCGCGGTCGGCTGTGGTCCAGCTCACCGGACCCCGTCGGCTGGTCCCGGGCCACCCTGAGCGTTGCGCCGCAGGCGGAGTGATCGCGCGCTCCGGCCGACGGCACGGGTGCGGGATCGCATCCACCGTTCGGCAGCGAGGATCGCCAGTCACCTCGCCGTGTCGGGCAGTCTATCGCCGCCCGGGCCGATCACCCGGTTGTCGGGGGTGGCCGCGGCCGGGGTCATCCTCGCGACTACAGACTGCCCGGGACGCCGTACTTCCGTCGGAACGGCTCGTCGTCGAGCTCATCCAGATCGGTCTCGAGCTCCTGCTGGAAGCGCTCGGCCTGATCGGTGTCGGAGAACGTCTGTGCCCACACCAGGGCGCCGGTCGCCGCGACCTGCAACTGGACGTCGACCATGTCCGCGCCGGCATAGCCGCCGCGGCGGCGCGTCAGGATCCGGAAGTCACGCCGGGGAGATCGCTGCACATCGGTCACCGGGTCCATCCTCACGTCGGGGCGATCGGGCAGCGGGGTCAGGGCTGGACCGCAGACCCTACCGCCCGGCGGGGCATCCGAGTCCTGAGCCTGAATCCACCGATCTGATCTGGTGATGCTCCGGGTTGGTCCTGGTTTG
>CAYTLZ010000208.1:0-6220 GCA_964438785.1 uncultured Actinomycetota bacterium
CAGCTGATGCAGTCCCACCGTCGTGTCGACTCGCGCCAGCAGGAGGTCGCGGAGATCTCCCGTGGGCTGAAGATGCTCGCGAAGGAACTCAACGTCCCGGTCATCGCGCTGTCGCAGCTGTCACGTCAGCCCGAGTCGCGGACCGACAAGCGGCCGATGCTCGCCGACCTGCGCGAATCCGGGTCGATCGAGCAGGACGCCGACATCGTCGGCTTCATCTACCGCGACGAGGTCTACGACGAGGACAGCCCGGACAAGGGCATCGCGGAGCTCATCATCGCCAAGCACCGCAACGGCGCGACCGGGGTGGTCAAGCTCGCGTTCCTCGATCATCTGACCAAGTTCGCCAACCTCGCCCGCGGTCCCGGTGGTGGGACGGGCGGTCCCGGCGGCCCCCCGCCGATCTAGATGTCCCACACCCCAGATGTCCCACACCCCGGGGCGCCGGTATCGTCGTGGAGCCCTAGCGTTCACGGCACGGCGAGGAGGCAGCGTGGAGACCTGGCACAGCGGTCGACTCCTGGTGGCATCGCCCTCGCTCGACGACCCGAACTTCGAACGGGCGGTGCTGCTCATCCTCGACCACGACGAGGACGGTGCGCTCGGGGTCGTGCTCAACCGTGCATCCGGCGTGCCCGTGCGCGACAGCCTGGACGACTGGAGCCACCTCGCCGCGGAACCGCCCGTGGTCTTCGGTGGCGGTCCCGTCGAACCGACCGCCGTGGTCGCGCTCGGCCATGCGATCCCCGGCGCACCGCTGGATCCGGCCAGTGACCCCGACGCCGCGATCGGCGGCGACGGTGGCACCCGGATCCTGGATCGCATCCGGCTCGTCGACCTGGAATCCGACCCGATCCTCGCCGCCGGTGAGCTGCACCGCGTACGCGTGTTCGCCGGCTACGCCGGATGGGCACCGGACCAGCTCGAGGACGAGATCGCGGCCGGTGCCTGGTTCGTCGTCGAGGCCGATGCCGACGACGTGTTCACCGACCACCCGGCCGGGTTGTGGCACGCCGTCATGCGTCGTCAGCAGGGGCCGCTGAAGCTGCTGGCCACCTACCCGGAGGACCCCAGCACCAACTGATGTCGGTCAGCGCACGGTCCGTCAGCGGACCTCGGCCGGGTCCTGCGGATCCTCACAGAAGAACGGCTCGGAGCCGTTCTGGCCGTGGTAGGTGTAGCTCGTGCCGTCGGCCTCGACCACGATCCGGTAGCCGTCGACGAGCGCCTGGGTGTACATCGAACCGGGCTCCGGACACCCGAGCGCGCCGTCCGGCCACGTCACCAGCTCGGTGGTCGTGACCAGCACGTCGTCGGCCGCCACGCCGGCGCGATCGGTCACGTCGGCGATGACCTGTTGAACCTCGGGCCCGAGCAGCGCATCGGAACCCGCGGCGTCGTCGCCACCACCCGCGTCACCCTCGTCCACGGCGTCGTCGGGCACCGGATCGATCGTCGTGTCGGCGTCGTCAGCGCCGCCGCAGGCGGCGATGGCGACGGTGAGCACCGTCAGGACGGTCAGCAGGATCGATCGGTGCACGGTGGGTCCTCCGGGGCTGGTCGGGGCTGGGCGTCACATCGTCGGTCACATCGTGGGACGTCGCGGACCGTGTCCGGGTTCCCTCGCCAACGCGCTGATGCCACGACCGGACGCGACGGGGCCATGACGTCAGCTCGCGGCCAGGGCACGCAGTGATGTCTCCAGCCCGGCGACGGCCTCCCTGGCGGTCCGTCGAAACCCGACGCCGAGCGCGGGGTCGACGAGCCGTCCGGGACCACGCAGCCGGAACATCGCGTTCCACGTGACCAGGGTGCCCTCGTCGGTGGCTTCGAACCCGACGTCGTCCTCGCCGAGGTGGACCGGGCTGCGGGTGGTCAGCACGACCCGGTGGGGGCGTTCGTAGGTCGTGATCTCGTAGACCAGCGGCACGCGTGCGGCACCGAGCGCGAGTTTGACCCGGAAACGTGACCCGAGCCCGAACACGCCCGCATCGATGCGTTCGGCGGCGGTGATGCCCGGATCCCAGTCGGCGGTCGTGGTGAAGTCGGCGACATGGTCGAACGCCCGCTCCGGCGGCAGGGGGACGGCGAGCTGTTCGGTGATACGGGCCATGGTCGACTCCTCACGGTTCATGGGCGCGGTTCGCGTGATCAGTTCGGTTCCGGCCACGGTCTGGACCCTGTCCGTCCGCGCGGTGATCCGCAACGGCCGAGCGGACGGCGTGCACCCGGGACTTCGTACACTCGACAGCCCGGTCCGGCAGCGACGACGAGGCGACGTGGGCGAGAACTCCTGGATCTTCCTGCTGGTGGGTTCCTTCGCGGCCGTCGGTGCGGCCATGGCGCTGGGCACGGTGGCGGCGCTGGTCCGCTACCACCGCACCGGCGTGTTCCCCGGCGCGGAGGGCTCGACCGAACTGCCGCAACGCCGGCTGGTCGCGCTGTGGGCCCGGGTGGTCGTCGGTGTCGTCCTCACGATCATCGGCGTCATCGCACTGGACCGGGTCGGCATCCTGTAGTCGGCATCCTGAAGCGGCCGAGCTACCGTTGCCCCACGAACGGAACGCATCGGGCGAATCCGTTCCGATCGGGAGTACCGCGATGCAGCGCACCATCTTCACCGAGGAACACGACGGCTTCCGTGATCTGGTCGCCCGGTTCGTGGCCGACGAGATCGTCCCCTTCCATGCCGACTGGGAACGTGAGGGCATGGTCCCCCGGGAGCTGTGGAAGAAGGCCGGGGCGCTCGGGCTGCTGTGCACCGACGTCCCGACCAGCTACGGCGGTGGCGGGGTCACCGACTTCCGTTACAACGTGATCGTGACCGAGGAACTCGCCAAGGTCGGGGCCTCGGGTGTCGGTTTCCCACTGCACAACGATGTCATCGTGCCCTACTTCCTGGCGCACGCCTCCGAGGAACAGCGTCAGCGATGGCTGCCGGCGATGACGTCCGGGGAGTCGATCACCGCGATCGCGATGACCGAGCCCGGGACGGGCTCGGACCTCGCGGCCATGACGACCACCGCCATCCCCCAGGACGACGGCAGCTACCTGCTCAACGGGGCCAAGACCTTCATCACCAACGGGATCATGGCCGACCTGGTGATCGTGTGCGCCAAGACCGACCCCGAGGCCAGCCACAGCGGCATCAGTCTGGTGGTCGTCGAGCGCGGGATGCCCGGTTTCGAGCGGGGGCGCAAGCTCGAGAAGATCGGGATGCACGCCCAGGACACCGCGGAGCTGTTCTTCGACGATGTGCGGGTGCCCGCGGAGAACCTGCTCGGCGAGCCGGGCCAGGGGTTCGTCTATCTCATGCAGGCCCTGCCCCAGGAGCGGCTGTCGATCGCCGTGGCGGCCGTCGCCGGCGCCCGGGCGGCGCTCGACATGACCCTGGCCTACTGCCAGGAACGCAAGGCGTTCGGGCGGCCGATCGGCTCGTTCCAGAACTCCCGGTTCACGCTCGCGGAGATGCACACCAAGATCACGATCGCCGAACAGTTCGTGGACCGCTGCACGGAAGCGTTGAATGCCGGCGAGCTCGGCGTGGACGAGGCCGCGATGGCCAAGTACTGGGTCACGGACCTGCTCGGCGAGGTCGTCGACGCCTGCGTGCAGTTGCACGGTGGCTACGGCTACATGGCCGAGTACCCGATCGCCCGGGCCTACGTCGACGCCCGGGTGCAGCGGATCTACGGCGGCACGAACGAGATCATGAAGGAGATCATCGGCCGGTCGATGGGCGTCTAGCTCGCCTGCGACACCGGCAGGTCCGGAACGACGTGGTCCAACGCCCGCTGGTGCAGGGTCAGTCGATGACGCGCGGCCACCGGGTCACCCTGGATCAGCCGCTGCATGACCAGCCCGTCGAGCGTGGCGACGAGGTAGCGCGCCATGCTCTCGCAGGCGGAGGGCGCGGCCGCGAGTTCCGGTGCGCGCGCGAGCAACCGCTCGATCGCGGTGCTGTAGCGCTCGTACTGCGCCTCGGCCAGCGGTCGCATCGCCGGATCCCGCAGGGCGTGCACGGTGAGTTCGGCCTTGGCGAGCTGCATCTGGGGCTCGGCGTCGATGAAGCGCCAGAACCCGTCCAGCAGCCGGGCGACCGCGCTCTCGTCGCCAGGGGTCGCCAGCGCCTGTTCGAGGGCATCCTCGGTCGCGCGGGCGATGCGTTCCATGACCGCGGCGAGCAACTCGTCCTTGGAGGCGAACGCATAGTGGAAGGCACCCAGTGCCAGGCCCGCCCGGTCGGTGATGTTGCGGGTCGTGGCGCGGGCGAGGCCTTCCTCGGCCAGGATGGCCACGGCCGCGTCGATCAGCTGGGTCCGTCGCTCGTCGACGCTGCGGCGGTCGCTGGTCGCGGGCAGGGGGGTCGGGGCGGCGACGTCGTCCGCATCCGGCATCCAGCTGGCCTCGTGCGACCGCACCTGTCGGGTGTCGTCGTCGGACTCGCGCCGTTCGGTCGCCATCACGCCCCCACGGGTGTCGAATTCACGACCGTAGCGAGGGGCCCTCGGGTGATCTCGGGCCGACGGCCAGGGTCGGACGGCGAACGGCCCGTGGTCGATCGGCCACGGCGTGCTGACGGTGGCGGCCATGCGCCGGGGAATGGCGATGCCCGGTCCGACGTTGACCGGGGTAAGCGACCAGAGGAGCCATCATGGCGACCACCGACCTGACCAACAGCTCGTTCCAGTCCACCGTCGACGACCACGACATCGTGCTGGTCGACTTCTGGGCGGGCTGGTGTGGTCCCTGCCAGACCTTCGCGCCGACCTACGAATCGGTGTCGGCCGACCACCCGGACATCGTGTTCGGCAAGGTCGACACGGAAGCCGAACAGGACCTGGCCGCGGCGTTCCAGATCCGCTCGATCCCGACCCTGATGGTGTTCCGCGACAACGTGCTGGTGTTCAACCAGGCCGGTGCCCTGCCGGAGGCCTCCCTGCGGGACCTGATCGACCAGGTCAAGGGGCTCGACATGGAGGATGTGCACCGCCAGATCGAGGAGCAGCAGCAGAGCGCCTGAGCCGATCGGCGCCGGCCGCTACACCATGCCGGCCATCCCGCGTTCGACCGCCGCGATGAGGTAGGGACGCAGGGTGGCCGGTGCCACGATCGTGTCGACCGACCCGACCTGCTGCGCACGCTGGATCGAGTGGATGGCGTCGAACTCCGCCGCCACCTCGCCGAGCTTCTCCGAGCGGACCTCGGTCCACAGCTCGCTGAGCGCGGCGCGCAGCCGGCCCTGCTCGGCCTCACCCGGTGTGGCGTCGATCCGCGCCCGCAGTTCGACGAGCCGCTCGTCGCGGTCGGTACGCGCGTTGACCTCGCCGGCGAAGACCACGGCGGCCGCCGGCGGCCCACCGATCACCGATGCGTGCGACCCCTCCACGGCCGCGACCTCCATGTGCTCGTTGAGCGTCTTGGAGAAGACCACGAACGCACCACCGTGGTAGCGCGACACCACACAGAACACGATGGGGCCGTCGAAGTTCACCACGGCACGACCGATCTCCGCGCCGTACTCCAACTGCCACTCACGCAGCGACTCGGGTGAGCCGTCGAAGCCCGACAGGTTGGCGAGGACGACGACGGGGCGGATGCCGCTGGCGGCGTTGATCGCGCGAGCCGTCTTCTTCGACGCGCGTGGGAACAGCGTTCCGGCCGACCACTGCTCGGGACCGTCGGCGGGGATCGGACCGCGACGGGGCAGCGGTCGTGACTCGATGCCGAGCAGCGTCACCGGGTGCCCGCCGAGGTGGGCGTCGAGCGTCACGGACATCTCGGCCCCGGCCATGTCGCGCCAACGTTCGAGCGGCTCGTGGTCGTGGTCAGCGACCGCCCGCAGCAGCGTGCGGATGTCGAAGGCCTTCTTGCGCCCCGGGTTGGTCGTCTCGGAGAAGATGTCGCCCACGGTGGTGAAGTCGATCCCCTCGACCGTGTGGGGGTGGTCGCGGACGTCGCGGTCCCGGGGATCGTCGGTCCGTGCCCGGCGGGGAAAGCGCTCGCCCGGCGCGACGTAGCTGTGCTCGTAGTGGCGGAACAGCAGCTCGCACGCCGAGGCCAGATCCGGAGCCCAGTGCTGGGCCTGGCCGTTGGGGCCCATGACCCGGTCGTAGCCACCGATGCCGAAGTTGTCCTCGGCGGACACGCCACCGGAGTAGTCCAGCGCCTGCTTGCCCGTGAGCACCATGGCGCTGTCCGGCGTCATCACGAGGATGCC
>CAYTLZ010000209.1:0-6048 GCA_964438785.1 uncultured Actinomycetota bacterium
CGCCCGAGGAGACGCCCATCGACGCGCTCGGTGTCGGCGAGGTGGGCGTGCTGTCCGCGGCCATCAAGGAGGTCAGCGAGGCCAAGGTCGGTGACACGATCACGCTGGCCGGCAAACACGCTCGCGACGTGCCGCCCCTTCCCGGTTACCGCGAACCGCTGCCGATGGTGTTCTCCGGGCTGTACCCGGTCGACTCCGACGACTTCCCGATGTTGCGCGACGCGCTGGACAAGCTGCGGCTCAACGACTCGTCGTTCACCTTCGAGCCGGAGACCTCCGTGGCACTGGGCTTCGGGTTCCGGTGCGGCTTCCTGGGTCTGCTCCACCTCGAGATCGTCACCGAACGACTCGACCGGGAGTTCAACATCCCGCTCGTCACCACGGCGCCGTCGGTCCGTTACCGGGTGACGTTGGAGGGCAAGCACGGTGACGATCCCGAGGCCGCCGAGGTCATCGAGGTGTCGAATCCGCAGGATCTGCCCGAGCCCAACGTCATCGCCGAGATCCACGAGCCGACCGTCAAGGCGATGATCCTCACGCCCAACGAGTACGTCGGCACCGTGATGCAGCTGTGCGAGGGCCGGCGCGGGACCATGCTGGCGATGGACTACATCACCGAGGCGCGGGTCGAGCTGCGCTACCAGCTCCCGCTCGGCGGGATCATCACCGACTTCTTCGACCAGCTGAAGTCACGCACCCGGGGCTACGCCTCGTTGGACTACGAGGTCGGCGACTACGCGCCTGCGGATCTCGTGCGCGTCGACGTGCTGCTCAACGGCGAACCGGTGGACGCGTTCAGCTCCATCGTGCACCGCGACGAGTCGTATGCCTTCGGCAAGCAGATGACCGAACGGCTCAAGGAACTGATCCCGCGGCAGATGTTCGACGTGCCCATCCAGGCGGCGATCGGGGCGAAGATCATCGCCCGCGAGACGATCAAGGCCAAGCGCAAGGACGTGCTCGCCAAGTGCTACGGCGGCGACGTGTCCCGCAAGCGCAAGCTGCTGGAGAAGCAGAAGGAGGGCAAGAAGAAGATGAAGTCGCTGGGCTCCGTCGAGGTGCCCCAGGAGGCCTTCGTCTCCGCCCTGCGCTCGAGCAGCCCGAAAGAGGACTGAGTCACGCCCGGAGGTGGTCCATGGGGAAGGTGCTCGCGGACGGACTCGATGACGAGCTCGTGGCCTGGGTGGAGGCCCAGCCGATGTTCTTCGTCGCGACCGCACCCACCGACGGCGGCCACGTCAACGTCTCGCCCAAGGGCTACGACACCCTGCGCGTACTCGGGCCCACGCGGGTCGCCTACCGCGACCTGACCGGCTCCGGGATCGAGACCGTCGCCCACGTCCGTGACAACGGTCGCGTGACCGTGATGTGGTGTGGCTTCGACCAGCCGCCCCGCATCGTTCGCGTCGCAGGGCGGGGACGCGTCGTCCTCCCCGGGGACGCCGGCTACGACGTGCTCGATCGCACGCTGCCCACGATGGTCGGGTCCCGTGCCATCGTCGTCGTCGACGGTGACCGGGTGTCGACCGCCTGCGGGTACTCGGTGCCGCTCATGGACCACCGCGGCGAGCGTGAGACACTGGAGCGCTTCGCGCAGACCAAGGGCGAGGACGGGCTCGAGGCCTACCGCCGACAGAAGAACGCGGTGTCGATCGACGGGCTGCCGGGGTTGCCCGGCACCTGATCGTCATCCTCAGCTGTGCCGTCGGTGGGAAGCATTCGTGGTGGCGGCGCGTTCGTCGCACCGAGGGCTGCCGTCGGGCGGCCGGTGGAGCATGTCATGCAGGTCGAGATCTGGTCGGACGTCGCGTGCCCGTGGTGCGCGGTCGGCAAACGTCGCTTCGAGGCCGCGCTGCGGTCCTTCGAACACGCCGAGCACGTGCAGCTGCGGTGGCGCAGCTTCGAACTCGATCCGTCCGCGCCACGCGACGCCGCCGGTGACGACGAGGTCGACTACGTGGGCCGCCTGGCCGCGAAGTACGGCGCCGATCGGGGCAGTGCGCAGGGCATGATCGACCGCATGACCGCGACGGCCGCCGAGGACGACTGGGCCTTCCGGTTCGATCGGATCCGGCCCGGGAACACCTTCGACGCCCACCGGTTGCTGCACCTCGCCGCCGGCCGGGACCGCCAGGACACGGTCAAGGAACACTTCCTGTCCGGCTACCTCGAACACGGGGCACCGATCGGGCAGCACGCGGCGCTGCGGACGTTGGCCGTCGAGGCCGGACTCGACGACGCCGAGGTGGCCGACGTGCTGGCCTCCGACGCGTTTGCCGAGGCGGTCCGCGCCGACGAGCGTCAGGCGCGGGAGCTTGGTATCAGCGGCGTGCCGTTCTTCGTGCTCGACCGCCGGTTCGGGGTCTCCGGCGCGCAACCCGCCGCCGCACTCGTGCAGGCGCTCGAGCAGGCGTGGGCCGAACGCGCCACGTTGACCGTCGTCGGTGCCGCGGGCCACGACCACGCCGCGGATGACGGGTGCGCCGACGGCAGTTGCGCGGTGTGAGCCGGGTGGGTCCCAGTAGGCTGGCGGCACGGCCACACCAGGAGGCGTCGTGACGGAGGCAGACGGGCGGCACCCGCCGTCGACGGAGCCGGATGCCGACGACGCGCTGTCGCCGGCACCGGCCGAGGACGTGCTGACCGACGAGGAACAACTGCTCGTCGAACACGC
Organism: uncultured Actinomycetota bacterium; assembly: GCA_964438785.1. GTDB lineage: Bacteria > Actinomycetota > Nitriliruptoria > Nitriliruptorales > Nitriliruptoraceae > PWLR01. The sequence goes on from CAYTLZ010000209.1 coordinate 2,675, forward strand.
CCGGGCCGTGCCGAAGGGCTCGGATGCGGACCTGTGGGTCTTCGGACTCGACTCGCCGATCCGCGCGCAGGAGGCCCTGCTCGCCGCGATGCGGATGGTCGGCAAGACCCAGCTCACGCTCGAGGATGCCGCGATCGTCACCAAGGTGCGGGGCCGGGTGCGCATCACGCAGACCAAGGACGTGTCGCCGTCGCAGGGGGCCGTCGGCGGTGCCTGGATCGGGGTACTGGCGGGCCTGTTCCTGGGTCCGGGTGGTCCGCTCGTCGGCGGTGCGCTCGGCGCGGCGGCCGGCGGGCTGTTCGCCAAGCTGCGGGACATCGGCATCGACGACGACGAGATGCGCCGGATGGGCGACGAACTCGACGAGGGCCACGCGGCGCTGTTCCTGCTCGTCGAGGACTGCCACCGCATGCGGGCACTGCACGAGGTGTCGCGCTTTCCGGCGAGCGTGATCGCGAGCACGGCGGACGCGGAGCTCGTCGACGAGGTCCGCGGGCGGCTCGCGACCGACCCCTGGGGCTGAGCGCCGACGCCTGGCACCGACCCCTGGGACTGAGCGCCGGGTCAGGCGGCCGGGCGGTTGAGTCCGTCGAGCAGATCGGTGAACCGCTCGCCGGTGCCGTCGTGGTCGCTCACCTCGACAGCGGCAGGCACTGGTTCGCGACGGTTCAGCCAGAGCCACAGGGCCGCTGGTGTGCCGGTCACGACCGCGCCCGGTCGCGGACGGTGCTCGTCCGCGGCATCGTGTGCCGCGGTGCGCTGGACCTCGGTGGAGGCCAGGTCCAGCAGCCACGAGCCGAGGTCGTCACGTACCTCGACGATGCCCCCGAGCCCCGCCGTGGCCAGACCCTTGCGGGCGTGCAGGTGCAGGAACTCGTCGATGCCGTCGCGGGCCACCTCGGCGGGCACCGGGCCGGGGTCGCCTGCGGCGAGCTCGGCGTCGAAGCCGTGTAGCGTCGCCTCGAGCATCATGCGGCGACGCCATGCGCGGGGATGACGGTCCGGCAGGACGGCCCACACGCTCATCAACGGGGTCGCGTCGAGGGCGGCGTCCAGCCGGTCCGCCGCGGCGTGGATCGCGGCGGCCAGCGTCGCGGGTTCGTCGTCGCGGTCGACGGGTACCGCGATCTCGGGACGCGCGTCCGCGGCGGTTTCGATGGCCACGTGGGCCCGCGTGTGGACCGCCACCAGGTGGACGGCCAGATCACGCACCGTCCAGCCCGGATAGAAGGACACGGGGGCATCGGGGCTCGCGGCCAGGGCCGCATCGAATCGGGTCAGGGCCACGCGCTGGTGGTCCGCCCGCTGCTGATCGCTGAGGGTGATCATCGTCGCTCCCGATCGTGACTGTCGACCACGCTAGACAACCCTCGTCGCCATCGACACGCGGCCGCGCTCCACGGCCCTCGCGGTCGACGCCGGCCCGCACGCCACGACCGACCGGTCGACCCCGGTACCGTCGGCGGCGATGACCATCTCGCCGCAGCAGCAGTCCACCGCGCCGCACTGGTTGGCCGATCCCGTCGAGAGCGGCCCGGCCGCCGGGTTCGGGGTCTATCTGCACGTGCCGTTCTGCCATCACCGGTGCGGCTACTGCGACTTCGCGACCGCGGCGGTGGGGGAGCAGACCCCCGAGGACGCCGACGCGCTGTTCGACCGCTACCTCGATGCCCTGGTGACGGATCTGGGTCGCCAGGTCGCGGCCGGTCGGCGCGCGCACGTGCCCCCCGACGTGGCCCGACGCACCGACGACACCTGGCCACGCGTCACCTCCGTGTTCGTCGGCGGTGGCACGCCGACGCTCATCGGCGGCGCGCGCCTCGCCCGGTTGCTCGACGCCGTCCGGCGTGAACTCGACGTCGGGGACGGGGCGGAGATCACCATCGAGTGCAACCCGGAGACCGCCAGCCCGGAGTTGTTCGCCGCGCTCGCGGCGGCCGGCACCGACCGGATCTCCATGGGGGCCCAGTCGTTCACCCCGACGGTGCTCGAGCGGCTCGAACGCGGCCACAGCGCGGACCGCCCGATCGAGGCGGTGGCCCAGGCGCACGCGGCGGGGATCGGCCATGTCAATCTCGACCTCATCTACGGCACACCCGGCGAGTCCGACGACGACTGGCGCCACACGCTGGGCCGGGTGCTCACCAGTGGGGTGGACCACGTCTCCGCCTACGCGCTGACGATCCACGACAACACCGCCTTCGGACGCGCCGTCAACCGCGGCACGATGGCGGACGTCGATCCCGATGTGCAGGCCGACCGCTTCGAGCTGTCCCGTGAGATGCTCGGTGTCGGCGGCTTCCAGCACTACGAGGTGTCGAACTTCGCCCTCGGTGATGCGAACCGCAGCGCCCACAACGTGCTGTACTGGCGCCACGGTGACTACCTCGGCGTCGGCGTCGGCGCGCACGCCCATCAGTCGGGTCGCCGGTCCTGGACCACGCGTTCGACCACGCGCTACCTCGATGCCGTGGCGGCCGGCGACTCGCCGGTCACCGGTCACGAGGACCTCGACCATGCCGAACGCGCGCTGGAACGGTTGCTGCTCGGGCTGCGACTACGGGAGGGCATCCACCCCGGGGACCTGCCACCGATCGCACCGATCGCCCTGGAGGATGCGCTGGACACCGGCCTGGTCGAGACCTCGTGTGGCCGGTTGCGGTGCACGGAATCGGGCTGGTTCCTGCTGGACGAGGCCGTGGACCGGCTGACCGCCGGCTGAGGGAGCGATGATGGTCGGTGACGATTTCGATGCCCGCGCAGGCGACTGGGACGACGACCCCGGCCGTGTGGAGCGTGCCCGCGAGGCCGCGGCGCGGGTGCGCGAGCGCCTGCTGCTGACCCCGACCACGCGTCTGCTGGACTTCGGTGCCGGCACCGGACTGCTGGCCCAGGCGCTCGCGGCGGACGTCGGCGCGGTCGTTCTCGCCGACCCGGCGGCGGGGATGCGCGCGGTCGCCGAGCAGAAGGCGGCGGCCGGTGTCTTCGGCTCCGACGTGCGCGTCGAGACGTTGGACGGGGCCTTCGAGGGGGCGGACGGTGAGATCGACGTGGTCGTGTCGATGATGGCCCTGCACCACGTCGACGACCTGCCGGACACGCTCACCCGGCTGTACACCGGCCTCCGTCCCGGTGGGCGGCTCGCGGTCATCGACCTGGAACGGGACGTCGATGCGAGCTTCCACGACCCCGGGTTCGCGGGCCACCACGGATTCGACCGCGGGCCACTGGCCGAACTGCTCGGCGGGGCGGGCTTCGTGGACGTGATGTTCGGGCACTGCCTCGCCGTCCCGAAGCACGACCGGACCTACGACCTGTTCCTCGTGACGGCACGGCGACCAGGTGAGGGTGCGCTGCCCGACCGTTCTGGCTAG
>CAYTLZ010000210.1:0-2964 GCA_964438785.1 uncultured Actinomycetota bacterium
TCCCACCTGTGTCGATCGACGGCCCGATGCTGACGATCCGCAAGTTCTCCGCCGAGGCCTTCACCGCGCAGGACCTCGTCGCCTACGGCACCTGGTCGACCCGTGTGGCGCAGTTCCTGGCTGCTGCCGTGGAGGGGCGCACCAACGTCCTGGTGTCCGGTGGCACCGGCGCCGGGAAGACGACGACCCTCAACGTCCTGTCGAACTTCATCCCCAAGTCCGAGCGGATCGTCACGATCGAGGACGCAGCGGAGTTGCGGCTCATGCAGCCCCACGTCGTCCGCATGGAGTACCGGCCACCCAACATCGAAGGTCGCGGTGAGATCACGATCCGCGACCTGGTGCGCAACTCCCTGCGCATGCGTCCGGATCGCATCGTCGTCGGTGAGGTCCGTGGCGGCGAAGCCCTGGACATGCTGCAGGCGATGAACACCGGGCATGACGGCTCCATCTCGACGGTGCACTCGAACTCACCGCGCGACGCCCTGTCCCGCATCGAGACGATGGTGCTCATGGCTGGGGTCGACCTGCCGATGCGTGCCATCCGGGAACAGGTGGCTGCCGCCATCCAGTTGATCGTCCACCAGTCACGCATGAAGGACGGCAGCCGCCGCATCACCCACGTCACGGAGATCACCGGGATGGAGGGCGACACCATCACGGTGCAGGACCTCTACCTGTACGACCACGGGATGGGCTTCGACCCTGACACCGGGCGTGCTCTCGGCCACCTCAAGCCGACCGGGATCCGCCCACAGGTGACCCAGGATCTCCAGGAGCTGGGCGTCCCGGTGGATAACGGCTGGTTCGACCCGGAGGCCTTCGCCCGGATCGGCGGTGACCGATGACCATCTTCGGGTCGTTTTCGGCCGTCGCTAGCGCCTTCGGTACGGGGCTGTTCGATGCACGGTGGACGCTGTGGGTCGCGCTCGGTGCAGGCTTCGTGGCCGTGCTGGTCGTGCTGCTCCTGCTGTTCCTCCCGCGTGGGGACCCTGCTGCATCACGCACCCTGCGTCGGGGTGTGACCATGATCCAGCGTGGTGGCACCCGGTCGGCCCCCGAGGGTGGCTTGGCCGCCTCCTCGATCGGGCGGGGGGCCATCGACCTCATCGCGCGCGCGCCGCGGCCGAAGGGCTACGACGAGCAGCTCCAGACCGAGATCGACCGCGCCGGCTGGCAGCTCCGGGCCAGCGAGTTGACCGCGATCCAGGTGGTCGGTGCAGTGCTCGGCTTTGTGTCACTGTGGGCGCTCAGCAACAGCCTCCTGCTCGGGCTTGTGGGAGCGCTAGTGGGGGTGGTGGTCCCCAGGCTCCTGCTCGCCGGTGCACGGAGTCGCAGGCAGTCGAAGTTCATGGAGCAACTGCCCGACACCCTGCAGCTGTTGGCGGGCACCCTGAAGGCTGGCTACGGCGTGATGCAGGCGATCGACACGGTCGTCAAAGAGGTCGATGACCCCATGTCGAGCGAGTTCCAGCGTGCGCTCACGGAGGCACGACTTGGGTTGCCGTTGGAGGACTCGCTGGGTTCGATGGCCGAGCGGGTCGGCAGCGATGACTTCCGTTGGGTGGTCGTCGCGATGAACATCCAGCGGCAGGTGGGCGGGAACCTGGCGGAGCTGCTGGAGACCGTCGCTGAGACGCTGCGGGGTCGGGAGCAGGTGCGACGCCAGATCACGACGCTGAGCGCCGAGGGCCGGCTGTCGGCCATCATCCTGTTCGCGCTGCCCTTCGGTCTGCTCGGCTACCTGCTGCTGGTCAACCCTGAGTACCTCGCCCCACTGCTCGCTAACCAGATCGGGCTCCTGATGATCGGTGTGGCACTCGCGCTGATGTTCGTCGGGTGGATCTGGATCCGTCGCCTCATCAAGATCGAGGTCTGAGCATGCTGGCAGAACTCGACCCCACGGTGCTGATGGCGATCGGGCTCCTGTCTGCCTTCGCCGCGGTGCTGCTCATCGGCTACGTGACCGTCGGCGCCGCCAGTCAGCGCCGTTCCGTCAACCGGTCACTGCGCTCCATGCAGAGCTCCCAGCTCTCGGGAGCTGATGTACGGCAGCAGGAGCTCGCCGTACCGGTCATGCGGCGGGTCGTGTTGCCGTCGCTCGGCCGTGTGTCGGGCCGGGTGGTGCGCTTCAGCCCCCCGGCGATCGTCGACCGTCTCGACAGCGAACTCGTCTACGCCGGCAGCCCCGCTGGCTGGGATGGTCAGCGCCTCCTCGCGGTGAAGTGGATCAGCGCGGGTGCGCTCGGTGCCTTCAGCGTCTTCATCCTCCCCTTCACCGCGTTCGGCACGCTTCGTGCGATTGTCGTGGCACCCTTCGCCGCTGCGATCGGGTACTACCTCCCTGAGTGGATCGTCCGCGCGCGGGCGGGGAAGCGCCAGCACGCGATCCAACTGGCGCTTCCGGACGCGCTCGACCTGATGTCGATCACCGTCGAGGCCGGTCTGTCCTTCGACGCCGCCCTGGACCGTGTCAGTCGCGAGATGGGGGGGCCGCTCGGCGAGGAGCTGTACCGGGTCGTTCAGGAGATGCGGCTGGGGAAGGGACGGGGCGAAGCGCTGCGAGACCTCTCCGGGCGCACGACCGTGGAGGAACTCAAGTCCTTCGTGATGGCGATGGTGCAGGCAGAGATCTTCGGGATCTCTGTGTCCAAGGTCCTCCACGTGCAGGCGGGCGAACTCCGTATCAAGCGCCGACAGCGGGCGGAGGAGCAGGCGCAGAAGCTCCCGGTCAAGATCATCTTCCCGCTCATCCTGTGCATCTTCCCGGCGCTCTTCGTCGTCCTCCTCGGCCCAGCTGCGATCTCCATCTACGAGAACTTCCTCATGATGGACTGAACGTGATGTGACCTGGGGTAGGTGGTAGTGCGCGGAGGGTGAGCGCGGCGGTTTCTCACTGTCCAGAGGGGTGGGAGCGGTTTACGCTTCGCTCACCAGGGGGAGGGTGGATGTGGGAGCGTCGCC
>CAYTLZ010000210.1:3064-6035 GCA_964438785.1 uncultured Actinomycetota bacterium
CCCGCAGCAGCGGTCGGTCAGAACGTAGAGGTGCTGATCAGGCCCTACACGATGGACGACCTGGCGGAGCGCATCGACCGCCTGCTCGCGCCCGCACCGGCGGAGGCACCGACTGCGGCGGCCAGCGGGCAGGCAACGTCGCCGGGTGCCGGGGGCGAGCCGGCGATTAGCGAAGACGACCCAGATGGCGACGGGGACTCGACGGAGCTCCCTGACGCCGATGCTGCGTCTGGGTCCAACGGTCGAGGCTCTCTGGCCTCGCGCCTGTTCGGGCGCCTGGCCCAGCCGGACGAACCGTCCGGGGACCCCGACCCCGATGCGCCTGCGGACGTCGCGTCCGATGAGCAGGTGGTCGACCTCGTGGCTCTGGAGGAGGACAGCCCTCCGGAGCCGGACCCCGACGCCTCCGCTGCTCCCCCAGGGCCGCAGCGCTCCGATGACGATCAGGTGGACGACCCTCATCACCGGATCCGTTCCTCGGAACAGGCAGGGACCACCGCGGTGCTCGAACGCCGCGTGATCCACGTCGCGGAGCCGCCGACGGTCCCGTCACCGGCTCGACCGACCCGCTGGCGGGCGCGACGGGCGAAGGAGCTGGGCGGCTCCGAGCAGGCACTGCGGGAACGACTCGCACGCGTGCTCGCCGCCACCTCGGAACTGGAACGGCTGGTGGAGGAGGTGCCGCTGCTGAGCGACCTCCCGACGCTGTGCGCCGCGGTGGTGCGGGAGATCCAGGGCCAGCTGGAGGCTGACACCGTCGGGTTGTGGCGCCCGGCAGCGCAGGGATGGCAACCGACGGCCCACTACGGCTTCACCTCCCACGAAGCGACCTGGACCGTGCCCTTCGACCAGCCGCTGTTCTCCGAGGTGCACGCCAACGGCGGAGCCATGCTGCTCGACCCCGTGGACGAGGTCCAGGCGGCCGTGGCCGGCATCGGCGGCGCACACACGGAATCCTTCATGGCCGCAGCGATCGCGGCCGGTCCGGGGCGCTACGGCATCCTGGCCGTGGGCCGCGACCAGCGTTTGGTCGAGGGCGACCTCGACGTGCTGGGTGACCTGGCACTCGAGATGGCACCGGGCATGGCCGTGGCCGAGCAGTTGCTGCGGCTCCAGCAGCCAGGCCGGCCCACCGCCCCGCAGCAGTCGGAGGAGGCGGAGCGGCGCCCCTGGCGTCGCGAGGGTCGCGAGGCCTGAACGGCGTCTGGCGGCGGTCGCTCAGATCCGTTCGGCCAGCCGAGCACGTCGCAGAGACCCGGCACCCATCTGCAGGATCGCCCCTGCGAGCAGCCAGATGGCGGCGCCCATCAGCGCGACCCGGGTGACGTCGAAGAGCAGCACACCGGAGATCTGCGCCACCAGCAGCAGGATGACCGGAAGGACCACCAGCGAGCCGATCTGGTGCGCCGCCTGCAGGGTCTGCACCCGGCTCGATGCGATGACCATCACCCCCAGGCCCAGAGCTGAGACCGCCGGAGCGACCCAGAAGGCCAGCACCAGCCAGGTGGGGTTCGGGAAGAACACCCTGCCGACCCAGCGCCATGCCAACAGGTTCGCCAGGACGCTGTAGACCGCGAAACCGACCCAGGCGACCGTGACCGCCGGGAGCCACGCGGCCAGGAACTTCGCCAGGATCAGCTCGCGGTCGCGGGTCGGGGTGTGCAGCAGCGCTTCGAGGGTCCCGCGCTCCCGCTCACCTGCGAAGGAATCGGCTGCGATCACGGTGGCCACCACCAGCGGCACCAGCAGGAACAACGGTGCCAGGAACACCTCCAGCACGAACACGGCCCACCGGGCGGCTGGCGGAACCTCGGAGATGTAGCGCTCCTGCAGGGCCGGGTCGGCGACCCGGTCGAGGGGTGACGCGCTGACGGCGTCGATCGGCACGACCCCGCTGCCCGCCAGGATCCCGCCGCCGCCGACGAGCAGGATCGGCAGGAACACGAGGATGATGACGGGTGTGATCAGCAGCGGGATCCGAACGCCACGGTTGCGGATGACGCTGGCGAGGTCCTTGCGCACGATCGCCCAGATCGCTGGCCAGGTCATCTGCCACCTTCCCGGCTCGTGGGAAAGGCCGCAGGCGGGCGACCATCAGCAGCCGAGTCGCGGTGCAGGCTGAGGTAGAGGTCCTCCAGGGTGGGCTCCAAGGGCTCGACCGAGTGGATCGCGACCCCGTTCGCAACGAGCTTCGCCACGACCGCCGGCACCTCGATGTCGCCCGTCAGTTCGATGGCATCCTCGCCGAGGATCGTGGTCGTCGGTGAGGGGCCCTGGCCGTTGAGCGATGCGGCAGCCAGTTCGGCGGCGCCGGGATCGGTGCGCACCCGGAGCCCGTAGACACCACCGAAGCGACGGCGGAGCTCCGGCACGGTGCCCATCGTCAGCAGCCGACCGCCCTGCATGACCCCCACCCGGTCACACATCTGCTCCGCTTCGACCAGGTTGTGAGTGGACAGCAGCACCGTCCACCCGTGGTCGCGGACCGAGCCGACGATCAACTCCCGCACCGTCCTGGCCGCGACGGGATCCATGTTCGTCGTCGGTTCATCCAGCAGCAGGATGCGCGGGTCGTGCACCATCGACCGAGCGATGGCGATGCGCTGCTTCAGGCCGGCGGACAGGGAGCGGGCGGGGTCGTCCTGCCGGTCCCACAGCGACAAACGGTGGAGCAGGTCGTCGATCCGGCTGGTGGCTAGCGCACGGGGCAGATTGTGGATCGCCGCGTAGACCTCCAGGTTCTCCCTCGTGGTCAGGAACTCGTCCAAGGCCGGGTACTCCGTCAGCACCCCGGTGATGCTGCGGACGATGTGCCCGTCGGCGACCGGGTCGTTGCCCAGCACCCGGACCCGGCCGGCTTCGGGCGAGAGCAGGCCGTTGATGACCCGGATCAGGGTGGTCTTGCCCGCGCCGTTGTGGCCGAGCAGTCCGACGATCTCGCCCTGCTGGACGTCGAGCGTGATGTCATCGA
>CAYTLZ010000211.1:0-5941 GCA_964438785.1 uncultured Actinomycetota bacterium
AAGCTGTTCGTGGTGACAGCAACTCGCCACCAGCCGGCCAAGACAACACGCCCGGATGCTCTCGTCGGATCCGCTTGATGGGCGACACCCCGCACGTCGAGCAGAGGTGCGCCCGCGTGCAGCACGGCGGCGACGTTGTGGCGGGCCCGGCGTCAGTTGCCGAGCAGACCGTGCAGCGGGTCGTTGGCAGCGTCGCGCCGCTTCTGCGCACGCAGGTAGACCCACAGCCCACCGTGCGCGGCGATCCCGGCGAACATGACCGCGGCGGGGAACCACTGGCCCTGGAACGTCAGCAGCACGGCGGCAACGAACGCGCAGCCGACCAGGATCGCGCGCAGCGTGTTGAGAGCGTCCATCTGGCGGTCCTCGTCGTCGGGTGGTGCGCAGGTGAGGGTACCGAGCATCCGGAGCCGGACCGGAGCCGGACCGGCTCCGGCCGGCTCACCGCCGACTGCCGCGCGGACCGCGCCGAGGCGACCCCGCTGGGCACCCCCACGTAGGCTTCGCCGACGACCGCGTCCACCCCGGACCACCGCACCCGCCCCAGCACCCCGAGGCCCGCCGTGACCGTGCCAGACTTCCCGCCGCACGAGCAGCTCACCGACGACCGGGCGCGCGAACTCGGCCACGAGCTGGGCCTGCGTGGCGACGAGTACGACCGCATCGTCGAGACCCTGCAGCGCACGCCGACGGTCTCCGAGCTCGGCATGTCCTCGGTGATGCGGTCGGAGCACTGCTCGTACAAGTCCTCCAAGATCCACCTGCGCGGGCTCGCCGCCGACGCGCCCTGGGTCATCGCCGGGCCGGGGGAGAACGCCGGGGTGGTGGACGTCGGCGACGACCTGGCCGTCGCGTTCAAGATCGAGTCGCACAACCACCCGAGCTTCGTCGAACCCGTCCAGGGGGCGATGACCGGGGTCGGCGGCATCCTGCGCGACATCTTCACGATGGGGGCCCGCCCGATCGCCGTCATGGACCCGCTGCGCTTCGGCGACCCCGGCGGCTGGACCGACGGCACCGGCCGCGTGCACGAACCCGACGCGCTGCAACGACGGCTGATCGACGGCGTGGTCCGGGGCGTCGGCTTCTACGGCAACTGTGTCGGGGTGCCCAACATCGGCGGCGAGGTGGTGTTCGACGACAGCTATGCGGGCAACCCGCTGGTCAACGTCCTCGCGATCGGGGTCCTGCACCGCGACCGGTTGCAGCTCGCCAAGGCCGAGGCACCCGGCCACCTCGCCGTCCTGCTGGGCTCCGCCACCGGCCGCGACGGCATCGGTGGTGCCTCGGTGCTCGCCAGCCAGGAGTTCGACGAGGGGCTCGACGCCAAGCGGCCCAACGTGCAGGTCGGCGACCCGTTCGCGGAGAAGCTGCTGATCGAGTGCTGCCTGGAGCTCTACGAGCGTGACCTGGTCGCCGGGATCCAGGACATGGGTGCCGCCGGCATCGCGTGTTCCACCTCGGAGCTGGCCAGCGCCGCCTCGCTCGGGATGGATGTCGACCTGTCCCGCGTGAATCTGCGCGAGCCGTCGATGGAGTCCTGGGAGATCCTGTGCTCCGAGTCGCAGGAGCGCATGCTGGCGCTCGTCCCGCCGGACGATCTTGAGGAGTTCGAACGCATCGCCGCGAAGTGGGGCGTGCCGGCCCATGTCATCGGCGAGGTGGTGGAGGGTGACCTGCTCACGCTGACCCGCGACGGCGAGGTGGTCGCGTCCCTGCCGGCCCGTTCGCTCGCCGACGAGGGCCCGACCTACGACCGTCCGCAGACTCGCCCCGCCTGGCTCGACGACTACGCCGCGATCGACGCGGACGACCTCGACGTCGAGGTGGCGGCCCGCGGGACGGCGGCGCGACTCGGCCGGGATGGCCTCAGCGACCTCGAGGCGTTCGTCCTGCGCTTCCTCGCCTCGCCCGCCATCGCGTCCAAGCGCTGGGTCTACGAGCAGTACGACCACCATGTGCGCTCCGGCACGGTGCTCGGCCCTGGGATGGCCGACGCGGGGGTCGTGCGGCTGCCCGACTCGCGACGGGGTGTGGCGTGTGCGACGGACGGCAACGGCCGCTGGTGCGCGCTCGACCCGGCCGAGGGCACCCGCCGGGTGGTCGCCGAGGCGTTCCGCAACGTCGCCTGCGTCGGTGCCCGGCCGCTGGCGACCACCAACTGTCTGAACTTCGGCAACCCGGAACGCCCGGAGATCATGTGGCAGCTGGCCACCTCGATCGCCGCGCTCGGGGAGGCGACGCGCACGCTGCAGGTGCCGGTCACCGGTGGGAACGTGTCGCTCTACAACGAGACGAAGGGCGGCGCGATCCACCCGACCCCGGTGATCGGGATCCTCGGCGTGCTCGACGACGCCACCGACGCGATCGACGCCGCCTTCGAGGACACCGGCGACGTGGTCTTCCTGCTCGGTGCGCCGACCGACCCCGGGCTGGCCGCCTCCGAGCTGCAGTCCTATTGCGACCAGCCGCTCGGCGGGGTGCTCGCCCCGGTCGACCTGGAACTGGAGGCCGCGATCGCCGAGGTGCTGCACCTCGCCGCCCGTGACCGGCTCATCGCCTCCGCCCACGACGTGTCCGGTGGGGGACTGCTCGTCACGCTGGCCGAGTCCTGTGCGCTCGGCATGGTCGGTGTCGAGGTGAGCCTGGACCTCGCGCTCGGCGCGACGCAGGCGCTGTTCAGCGAAGCGCCTGGCCGGGTCGTGGTGACCGTGTCGACCGACCACGTCCGGGCCTTCGCGCAGCTGTGTGCCGACGCCGAGATGGCGCTCACCGACATCGGCACGGTCGGCGGCGACCGCCTGATCGTCCGGGACCTGTTGGACCTGGCCCTCGACGACGTCGAGGCAGCATTCGACGGCGGGCTGGCGGACGCGCTGCAGGCTTGAGGCGGCCCGCGGGGTCAGGTCGCGGCCGGACGGATGGCCCGGGGCAGGTCGGCCGGCACGGCGGGGCGGAACGTGCCCTCGTCCAGCTCGCGGTCGGCGAGCTCCGCGATCTGGGCAGCGCACCAGACCGAGACCTCCCGCTGCCCGGCGAGCACCTGGTCGCGCAGCGAGCCCCAGTCCTCCCACGCCACCGCCGCGACCTCGGACGGGTCCGGCGCGGGTTCGCCGGTGGCGATCGCCGTGAAGACCGGGCAGAGCTCGTTCTCGCGCACGCCATTGGCCCCGGTCGCCTCGTAACGGAAGCTCGGCAGCGCGAGGGCGAGCGACTCGAGCGTCAGCCCGAGCTCCTGGTCGGCGCGGCGCGCCACGGCCTCGAATACGTCCTCGCCGGGCGCGGGATGGCCGCAGACACTGTTGGTCCACACCCCCGGGAACGTCGGCTTGTCGTGGGCCCGCTGCGTCATCAGCAGCCGGCCGGCACGGTCGAACACGTAGCAGGAGAACGCGAGGTGCAGCGGTGTGTCGGTGTGGTGGACGCCGGCCTTGGGTGCCGTGCCGATGGCGTCGCCGGCCTCGTCGACGAGCACGACCTGCTCCGGGCTCATGCCGGCCTCGCCAGGGCGTTGACCGTGGCCGCGAACACCTGTGGCAGCCGCGCCGCCGCCGGGACCAGCGCGCGGCGGATCGGCGGCACCTGCGTCGCGCCGAGCAGCGCGCCCGTCAGCAGTCGGTAGCGCCGGGTGATGGCGTGCCAGTCGCGTTCGTAGCCCGCCGGGTCGTCGGCCACGATCGCGGCGACGGCTGCCCGGGCCTGCGCCACGGCCATGGCGATGCCCTCACCGGTCAGCGCGTCGACGTAGCCGCCCGCGTCGCCGACCAGCAGCACCCGTCCGGCGACCCGCGAGCTGGCCCGTTGCCGCAGCGGCCCGGCACCCAGGACCTCACCCAGTGGCGCGGCATCCCGCAGTCGGTCCTGCAGCGCCGGGAACGCGCCGAGGTGCTCGTCGAAGGACCCGCGGGTGGAGGTCAGGACCGCGATCCCGACGGTGTCGTCGGCCACGGGGGTGACGTAGGCCTCGACCCGTGCGGCCCAGTGCACCTCGACGTACGGGGTCCACGGTGCCAGGCGGTAGTGGCGGCGCAGGCCGTAGCGCCGCCGCCGCGCCGGTCGGCCATCGAGGCCGAGTCGGCGTCGGACCGGCGAGTGCAGGCCGTCGGCGGCGATGACGTGGCGGAACCGATGGTCGTCCACGTCGACACCGTCGGGGCCCGGTCGGAGGTCGCGTGCGGGCCGCTGCTCGACCGCGATCCCGGCGTCCTCGACGGCGGATCGCAGCGCGGCGTGCAGGGTGGTCCGGCGCACACCACGGCCGGGCCCGGCACGGAACGGTGCTTCGACCGCCCGGTCCCCGGCGAGGTAGCGGATCCCGGCGAGGTCCTCGCCGGCCGGCGTGACCCCGATGTCCGCGAGCGCGGTGACGGCCCCCGGCATCAGGCCCTCACCGCACGCCTTGTCGATGGCACCGGCGCGCTTGTCCCACACGGTCACATCGAGTCCCGAGCGGGCGGCGTGCAGCGCGCTGGCCAGGCCGGCGGGTCCACCACCGATGACGAGCAGGTCCCTCATGGCGTTGCCTCCGCTGACGGCGGTGTCGGCCTCGACGATGGTGCGGCGGGCGCGCTGGTCGACATCGCGTCGAGCGCCCGGTTCTCGACCCGGATCCGCACCGTCAGCAGCGCGGCGTTGACCACGGTGAAGACCAACGCGGTGATCCAGGCCGAGTGGACCAGTGGCAGCGCGAACCCCTCGATGACGACGGCGAGGTAGTTCGGGTGCGTCAGGCGGCGGTACGGGCCGGTGGTGACCGGCTCGAGCCCGGGGACGACGATGACCCGGGTGTTCCACTGGCGTCCCAGCGTGGTGATGCACCACCACCGCAGCGCCTGCGCGGCCACCACCAGCGCGAGCATGGTCCAGCCGAGCGCGGGTACGAACGCCGGCTGGCGCACCCAGACCTCGACCAGTGCACCGACGAGCAGGCCGGTGTGCAGCACCACCATGACCACGTAGTGCCGTTGGCCGGACTCGACCCCGCCACGCGCGAAGCTCCACGCGGCGTTGCGTTTGGACACCACCAGTTCGGCCAGCCGCTCCAGACCGACGACCGCGATCAGCACCGTGAACCACGTCATGCGGCACGCTCCGGGGCCCGCAGCAGGACCAGCTCGGAACAGAACCCGGGCCCCATGGCGAGCATCAGGCCGTAGGAACCCGGTCGTGGGGGGCGCTCCGTGAGCGTGTCGGCCAGCACGTGCAACACCGAGGCGGACGACAGGTTGCCGATCCGGGCGAGCGAGTCCCAGGTCAGCTGCAGGGCGTGGCGGTCGACCTCGAGGGTCTCCTGCAGGGCCTCCAGCACTTTCGGACCGCCGGGATGCGCGACGTGGAACTCGATGTCGTCCGGGGTCAGCCCCCAGTCGGCGAGGAACCCCCGGACGTCGTCGCCGACGTAGCGCTTCACGAGCGTCGGCACGCTGGCGTCGAGCACGATCTTCAGCCCGGTCGCGCCCACGTCCCAACCCATCGTGCGTTCGGAGTCGGGGTAGAGGCGGCTGCGGGCACCCAGGACGTCGAGTCGGGGGGCCGACGGTGTGTCGTCGAACGCCTGCGCCCGGTCCTTGCCGACCGCGACGACGGCCGCCGCACCATCACCGAACAGCCCGCTGGCGACCAGGTTCGGGACCGACACGTCGTCGCGCTGCAGGGTCAGCGAACACAGTTCGACGGCCATCAGCACCGCGACGCTGCCCGGATGCCCGACGAGGTGGTCGTGCAGACGTGCCACCCCGGCGGCACCGGCGACACAGCCGAGCCCCACGAGCGGCATGCGGACCACGTCCGGGCGCATGCCGATCAGGGCGGCGACGCGGGCATCGAGCGACGGGACGGCCAGCCCGGTGACGGTCGCGGAGATGATGAGATCGACGTCCTGCGGGGTGAGACCGGCGTCCTTCAGGGCGTCGGTGACGGCCCGCGCGCCGAGCTCGACCGC
>CAYTLZ010000212.1:0-5861 GCA_964438785.1 uncultured Actinomycetota bacterium
TCACCCGGTCGTCGAAGCGTGCACCGAGGGTGACCAGCAGGTCGGTCTCCTGCAGCGCGCGGACCGCGGCGTAGTGGCCGTGCATCCCCGGCATGCCGACGGCCAGCTCGTGGGTGTCGGGCAGGATGCCGCGGGCCATCAGGGTGGTGACCACGGGCAGACCGAGGCGGCTGGCGAAGCGCTCGAGCTCCACACCCGCCCGGGCGCGGACCAGCCCACCACCGGCGTAGATCACCGGCTTGCTGGCGGTGGCGATCAGGTCGAGGGCCTCACGGACCATCTTGCCGTGGCCGCGCACCGTGGGCTTGTAGCCGGGTAGGTCCACGTCCTCGTTCCAGGACCACTCGAAGGTCTGGTTGAGGATGTCCTTGGGGATGTCGACGAGCACCGGCCCGGGGCGGCCCGTGCGGGCCACGTGGTAGGCCTCCTTGATGGCCTCGGGGATGCGCTCCACGGAGCGGACCAGCTCGTTGTGCTTGGTGATCGGCATGGTGATGCCGGTCACGTCCGCCTCCTGGAAGGCGTCGGAGCCGATGGCCGTCGAGGCGACCTGACCGGTGATGGCGAGCACCGGGACGGAGTCCATCATCGCGTCGGTCAGGCCGGTGACCAGGTTGGTCGCCGCCGGCCCGGAGGTGACGATGCACACCCCGACGCGGTTGGTGGCGTGGGCGTAGCCCTCCGCCATGTGGATCGCGCCCTGCTCGTGTCGCACGAGCACGTGCTCGAACCCGGCCTCGATCATCGGGTCGTAGGCCGGGAGGATCGCGCCCCCCGGGTACCCGAAGACGGTGTCGACGCCCAGCATCTCCAGGCTCTTCATGACGGCTTGCGCGCCGGTGATCTTCATGGCTGTGTCTTCTCCCGGTGATGGCCCGCCCGCGGGATCCTCCGCGTGACGCCCGCCCTGACACCGACGAACCTCCCGCGGTGGGGAGGTTCGCGCGTGCTCTGGGCGAGCACGCGCTAGGGAACGACGACGATCACGGATCGGGGCACGACGCAGTGCCCCTCCCGCGTGATCAGGCTCCCGAGCACGTGCGCTCCTGATGTGACCTTGGGGCCCGTCGCGATGACGAGCCGGCGCGATGGTGCTGTCTGTCGGACGTGCGGTCAAGTCCGCACCGCCGGCCGGGATCAGTCGTCGGCGTCCAGGACCTTGCGGATCGCGGCGGCGATCCCGGCCGCATCGAGGCCGAGTTCGGCCAGGATGTGGTCCGGCTTGCCCTGCGGGATGTAGGTCGAGGGCACGCCGAGTCGCAGGATCGGGGGTGCCTCGCGCACGCCGGTGAGTTCCGTGATGCGATCAGCGAGTTCCGACCCGGCACCACCGCCGACGAGCCCGTTCTCCACGGTCACGACCAGTGGGGCCGCGGCGGCGGCGGCGAGCATGGCCGGGTCGGCGGGACGCACGCTGCGCACGTCCCAGACGCCCGCCGTGATCCCGTGCTCCTCGAGCGTGCGTGCCGCCTGGGTCGCGGCCAGCGCCCGGTCGCCGACGGCGAGGATGCACACGTCGTCGCCGGTGGTCAGCTGCCTCGACTCCAGACCGGGCGTGACGAGCTGTGTGGCGCTCAGGCCCAGGTCGTCGGCGGTGATCACCGTGCCCTTCGGGAACCGCAGCAGCACCGGGCCGTCCAGATCGGCGGCGGTGTGCAGCAGGGCGTGCAGATCCTCGGCACACGACGGTGCGAGCACGGTCATCGCGGGGATGCGCAGGCCCAGTGCCATGTCCAGCACGCCGTGGTGGCTCGGACCGTCGTCACCGGTGATCCCGGCGCGGTCGAGCACGAAGACGACGTGCTCGCCGTGCAGACCGACATCGAGGTTGGCCTGGTCGAACGCCCGCGAGAAGAACGTCGAGTAGACCGCCACGACGGGCAGCTTGCCCATGTGGGCCATCCCGGCGGCGCAGGTGACCGCGTGCTGTTCGGCGATCCCGACGTCCAGCACCTTGTTGGGATGGCGGCTGGCCAACGGCAGCAGCCCCGTCGAACCGGGCATGGCCGCCGTGATCGCGACCAGGTCCTCGCGCGCGTTCCCGAGTTCGACCAGCGCCTCGCTGAACGCGGAGGTCCACCGGGGGCGGCCACTGGACGACCGGTTCGCCCGACCGGTGGCGATGTCGAACGCGGAGGTGTCGTGGAGCTTCTTCTCCGGGTCGGTCTCCGCCGGCGCGTAGCCCTTGCCCTTCGTGGTGAGCACGTGCACGAGCACCGGTGTCTGCAGTCGGGCCGCGTGGCGCAGCGCCTGCTCCAGCTTGGCGACGTCGTGGCCGTCGTAGGGGCCGAGGTAGCGCACGCCCAGCGCCTCGACGAACGACTGCAGCGCCGGGGCGTCGGACACCGCCGACTTGATCGCCTCCAGGCCGGCCTCGGTCATCCGTTCGACCAACGGCAGCTTCGACAGCGCCTGGTCGATGCGGTCACGCAGCGTGCGGTAGCGCGGATCGGTGCGCAGGTCGGCGACGCGTTCGGACAGTCGGCTGACCGTCTCCGCATACGACCGGCCGTTGTCGTTCAGCACGATGATGGCGGGGAGCTGGTGGTGACCGAGGTTGTTGAGCGCCTCGTAGGCCATCCCACCGGTCAACGCCCCGTCCCCCATGACCGCGACGACGCGACGACGCTCGTCGGCGTCGAGGTCGGCCTGGCCACGCGCCAAGCCACCGACCCACGACAGGGCGGTGGAGGCGTGCGAGTTCTCGACGAGGTCGTGGGCCGACTCCTCGCGTGAGGGATAGCCGGCGAGCCCACCGGCCTGGCGCAGCGTGTCGAACTGGTCGCGACGGCCGGTCAGCATCTTGTGGACGTAGGCCTGGTGGCCGGTGTCCCAGACGAGCAGGTCGCGGGGCGAGTCGAAGGTCCGGTGCAGGGCGATCGTGAGTTCCACGACCCCGAGGTTCGAGCCGAGGTGTCCCCCGACCCGCGCGACGGCCGCCACGATGGCTTCGCGCAGCTCCCGCGCGAGTACGACCAGCTCGTCGTCCGTGAGCGCCCGAACGTCGGCAGGGCCCTCGATCCGCTCCAGCACCACGCCGTACTCCTCGTTCCCACCGGTTGGTCCGCCAGGGGCCGGCCCCTGGAGGGTACGTCAGTCCCCGACGGTCGTCGCCGGTCACTCCCGCCCGGGCACCAACGTAGGGGTTGACGGGTCTTCGGGGCCGACCCCCGGCCCGGTCGGTCCGTCCGGTCGGTGCGTCCGGTCGGTGCGTCCGGTCGGTGCGCTCAGTCGGTCCGGATCCGGCTCACCCAACCGGCCCCAGCGATGACGACGCCGTCGTCCAACCCGACGATCGCGATGCCGGGCGGCGTCGTCGCCACCCCCCGCCCGCCGCGGGCGTCGAAGACCCGAATGGGGGCGATCACGGGATCGCTCTCGATCTGGCGTCCGGGCGGCGTGTCCCCCTCGGCTGCGGCCAGCCACGCGGCTCCGACGAACACGCCGTCACGGCGCCCGGTGTGTCGCGCCAGGACCGATCCATCGGCCCCGGCGAGCACGGTCCGGCCACCATCGCCGTCGACCACGACGACCGCGTCGTCGATCACGCTCGCGCAGCAGGCCCCGGGCGGGGCGGGAACCGTCCACGTGGGGCCGACGGACGTGACCAACTGGACCACGTCGTCGCCCAGCAGGACCACGGCATCGGTGGGCCCGGTCGCGATGCGTGCGGGGGGCGCGTCGCGGGTGGCGGTCCGCCCACCGCTCGCGGCGTCGACGATCACCGTCTCCTGCCAGCCCACGTAGACGGCGGCGGCACCGACGCCGACCACGCTGCCCAGCGGGCCCTGGACCGCGGTCTCCCACCGCACCACACCGGTGTCCGGGTCGAGTCCCCGCAGACTGCGCGGACCGTCGAAGACGACCGGGCCCGCGCTCGTGGACGCCGCGGAACCCGCCTGGCGCAACCAGCGCCGTGCACCGGTGTCACGATCGAAGCCGGCCACCAACCGGACGGCACCGGCCGCCCCGGCGACACCGTCGGCGACCACCACCACGACGTCCCCGTGATCGACCGCATGGCGGACCCTCAGCGCCGCGGGGAGCGGGCTGATCCAGCGCAGGTCACCCGTCGCCCGGTCGTAGCTGCGCAGCACGCCGTCGCGCTCGATGAGCAGCACCAGCGAGTCGGTCACGGCATGCCCGCGCGCCCCGTTGTCGGCGGTCGGGTCGGCTTCGATGCGCCAGCGGGTCGAACCGTCGTCCACCGCCAGCGCCGTGGTCCCCAGCCGGTCGGTGAGCACGAGCAGGTCATCGTCCACGTGGACGTCGCGCCAGACCGGCCCGCGTCCCGGATGCTCCACGGTCCAGACGAGACAGTCGTCCCCGGCCACGCACGTCGGTCGTGCACCGGCGTCGAACCCGGTCGGGCCGTCGGTGTCCACACCGGTCGACGAGCGCGGACCGGGGGCGGCCTCGCGCAGTCCGTCGACGTCCACGTCGTCGGTGCCGGTGGTCGCCGACGAGGCCACCGGGGACCGCTCCAGGGTCAGGGCGACCACGACGACCGCGGCGAGCACGACCGCCACCAGCAGCAGCCCGGCGAGCAGTGGGGCCGCCCACTCCAGCAGCGACGCGTCCGCGACCCCGGAGGACCGACCCTCGGACGTGCCGGGCGGGTCGTCGGGATCGCGGGGTGCACCACAGCCACCGCACCACCGATCGCCCGAGGCGACCGGGGCCCGGCAGGTGGGACACCGGGGTGCGCTCGACGCCTCGATACGCACCTCCGTGGCGGCCGGTCAGCCGTTGATGACGTCCTGGAGCAGTTCGTTGGTCTTGCGCGGGTCGGCCTGACCGCGGGTGGCCTTCATGACCTGCCCGACCAGTGCGCCGATCGCCTTGGTGTTCCCGCCGCGGATATCATCGACGGTGTCGGCGTTGTCGGCGACGACCTGCTCGACGATGGCCCGTAGTTCGCCCTCGTCCGAGACCTGTTCGAGGCCACGGTCCTTCGCGATGGCTGCCGGGCCCTTCGCACCGCGTTCCTCGATCAGACCGTCCAGCACCTGACGACCGAGCTTGGTCGACAGGGTGCCGTCCTCGACGAGGTTGCTCAGCTCCGCGAGGTGCGCCCCGGTGATGCCGCTGTCCTCGAGGCTGACGTCGGCGGCGGCGAGCTGGCCGACGACGTCACCGATCAGCCAGTTGGCGACCGTCCCCGGTGTCGCGCCGGCGGCGACCGCGTCGTCGTACCAGGCCAGCGACCCGGCCGAGACGATCGCGGCGGCCTGCTCCCGGGCCACGCCCGCGTCGATCAGCCGGGCACGCGCCGCGGCCGGCAACTCCGGCAGGGTGGCGCGCACCGCCTCGACCTTCTCCGCCGGCGAGGTGATCTCGACCAGATCCGGATCCGGGAAGTAGCGGTAGTCGGTCACCGACTCCTTGACCCGCAGCGTCTCGGTGCGGCCGGCGGACTCGTCCCAGTGGCGCGTCTCCATACGGATCGCACCACCGTCCTCGATGACGGCCACCTGGCGGCGGGCCTCGTAGCGGATGGCGCGACCGAGCGACCGGATCGAGTTGAGGTTCTTGATCTCCGTGCGGGTGCCGAGCTCGTCACCGAACCGGCGGACCGACACGTTCGCGTCGCAGCGGATGGAACCCTCCTCCATCCGCGCGTCGGACACGCCGAGCGTCTGCGCGATGGCCTGCAGCTCGCGCAGGTAGGCCTGGGCGGTCTCCGGGTCCCGGATGTCGGGGTGCGACACGACCTCGAGCAGCGGGATGCCGCAGCGGTTGTAGTCGATCAGGGAGCGGTCGGCGCCGTGGAGGCGGCCGGTCGAGCCCATGTGCAGCGACTTGCCGGTGTCTTCCTCCATGTGGAGGCGCTCGATCCCCACGCGCCGGTCCACGACACC
>CAYTLZ010000213.1:0-3673 GCA_964438785.1 uncultured Actinomycetota bacterium
CCGGGCGGCGGCACGCCAGGCGTCGAGGTCGTCGGGGTCCTCCACGAAGGTCACCTCGATGCCCATCTTGGGCAGCGTGTAGGCGAACAGGTTGTAGGTCCCGCCGTAGAGCGAGGCGGACGACACGATGTGATCGCCGGCCTGCGCGAGGTTCAGGATCACCAGCGTCTCGGCGGCCTGCCCGGAGGCGACGGCGACGGCCGCGACCCCGCCCTCGAGCGCGGCGACGCGCTGCTCGATGACGTCGGTGGTGGGGTTCATGATCCGGGTGTAGATGTTGCCCGGCTCGGCGAGCCCGAACAGCGCCGCGGCCCGGTCGGTGTCCCCGAGCACGAACGAGGTCGTCTGGTAGATCGGGGTCGCCCGGGCGCCGGTGGCCGGGTCGGGTGCGGCTCCGGCGTGGATCTGGCGGGTGGCGAACGACCAGGTGGACGGGTCGGCGGTCATGGCGGACTCCTCGTGACGACGGCACCGGGTCGACGCCATCGGGCCTCAGGCATCGGTACGACGGCATCGATGCGGGTATCGGGCCTTCCGACGCTATGTCCGGATGGCACCGCCCCGGTGCTGGGTGGGGGACAAGAGGGTAAACCCGGCTCGGTTCGGTGCGATCCGCCGGTCCGTCCGGGCGGTCGGGACGCACCGCGGGTTCCCGTCCGGCGCTCGTACGCACGTCGGGCGCACGCTGCGCGCGACCCGGCGTCCAGCCGGTGGTGGCGATGGTGCACCGGTTACGGTCCGAGTGGACCGTGCGCCGACGTGATGGGATGGGCCACGGACGCCACACACGGCCGTTCGTGCCGCGTGCCGTGAGGAGGCCCCGATGCCCGACCGACGGTCGGCGTCGTTGAGCCCGCGCTCGTCCCGGTGGGTTCCGTCGGCTGTTCGGTCGGCTGGTCGAGCGCGACAGCGGCGCCTCGTGGCGCTGGTCCTGGCCCTGGTCGCCATGCTCGTCGTCCCATCGGCCCACGCCGATCCGGACACCTCGCGGCTGCAGCAGCTCGAGCAGCAGTTGGAGGATCTCCGTGCGGCGACGGACGCGCGCGAGGAGCGACTCGCCGCCGTCGACGACCGGGTGGCCGGTCTGCGTGCGGAGCGGATGCGGGCGGCCGACCGGCTCGCGCGCATCGAGGCCGAGCTCAGCGAGGTGGTCGAGCAGTACAACGAGGCCCGGGTCGGGCTCGACACCGTCCAGCTCGAGCGGGCGGAGACCCGCGAGGAGTTGGGCGAGCTGCAGGCCGATGCGGCGGTCCTGGCCGACAACGTCGCCGGCCACGCCCGTCGCCTCTACCGCGTGGGCCGGTCGATCGAGTTCGCGACGGTGCTCAGCGGGGACGTCACCGATGCGGGTTTCAGATCGACCAGTCTGCGCTTCGTCCTCAACGCCGAACGCGCCGACCTCGAGCAGCTCACGGCGGTCCGGGACCGTCTGCGGGGGCTCGAGACGCGCCTCGCCGAACAGGAGCGCGCCGCTGCGGCCGCCAGCGCCCGGGTCGAGGCGGAACTGCTCGATGTCGAGGCGACCCATGACCGCCATGACGCCGAGCTCACCGCGTTGACCGCCGTCGTCGAGCGGGGCGAACGCCAGCGGGACGCCGAACGCGTCGCCGTCGACGACCAGCGTGAGGCGATCGACGCACAGGTCGCAGCGGTCGAGCAGGAACGGGACCGGATCGCACGGCTGCGCGCCGAGCAGGCGGCCCGGGAGGCAGCTGTCGCGGAGGAGGCGGCAGCCGCGGCTGCCGCTGCGGCGGTGCCGGACGCGAGCCGTTCGGCCGCGTCGCCGGCAGCGCCGTCGGGGGGTACCACGTCGCCGGCCCCCGAACAGGCCCCCGAACCGGCCCCACCCCCGGCACCCTCCGCCCGCCAGTCGGCCCGGGTCGCGGTGGACACGGCGCTGGCGCAGGTCGGCAAGCCCTACGTCTGGGGTGGCAACGGCCCCAACGGTTTCGACTGTTCCGGGCTCACGTCGTTCGCGTGGCGTGCCGCCGGGGTCACGATCCCGCGGACCTCGCGCGCACAGAACGCGGGTCTGCGCAGCGTCACGCGGGCCCAGCTGCAACCCGGCGACCTCGTGTTCTACAACGCGCCGATCAGCCACGTCGCCATGTACGTGGGCAACGACACCATCGTCGAGGCGTCCCGGCGCGGGGTCCCGGTCCGTACGGCCCGACTGTCGAACCGCACCCCGGTCAGCTACGCCCGCCCCTGACCCGGATGGCCGACGGGACGACGCGTCCGCCGAGGCCGGCGCTCACACCGAGCGCCACACCTGCCAGGCGGCAGCGGTGAAGGCGACCCCGACCACCAGCGCCCGGAGCGCCCCGGCGGGCAGGCGACGTCCGTACCGGCTGCCGAGACCGCCGCCGACGGTGGCACCGATCGCGACGATGAGCACGATCGTCCAGTCGATGTCGGCGATGACGACGAACAGTGCGGCCGACACCAGGTTGGCCGTCCCGGCCAGCACGTTCTTGATGCCGTTCAGGTCCCGCATCGTCCCGCCCAACGACACGCCGAGCAGCGCCAGCAGGACCGCTCCCTGGGCCGCGCCGAAGTAGCCGCCGTAGACCCCGGTCGCGGCCACCCCGAGCAGTAGGGAGCGGTCGACCTTCCCGGCGGCGCGCGGCGGGCGCGACTCGCGGCGACGTTCGACCGCGGCGGCCACGCGCGGCTGAATGGCGGCCAGGACGCCGGCGATGACGAGCAGGACCGGGACGATCACCTCGAACGCCGCGGCGGGCAGGGCCAGCAGCAGCGCCGCTCCCGTGAGCCCACCGATGGTCGTGGCCACGAGCAGCTTGCGCAGCAGCGGCCAGCGTCCCACCAGGTTGGCGCGGAAGCCGTAGGCCCCCGTCACCGCGCCGGGTACCAGTCCGACGGTGTTGGACACGTTGGCGACCACCGGCGGGACACCCAGCGCCAGCAGTGTCGGGAACGTGATCAGGGTGCCGGCCCCGACCACCGCATTGAGGGCACCGGCGCCGATGCCGGCCACGAGCAGCAGGATGGCGTCGACGGGGTTCACCGGGCGAGGTTCAGGTCACCGTGATGGCGGTCGGACACGGGGACTCCAGATGAGGGCGGTCGGCGGCCGGGGTGCGGCCGCCGACGGTGGCGATAGACGGAACCAGGCCGCGGTCGGCCGGCGTCCGGGGGTCAGCCGGTCTCCGCGGTCAGCCCGGCGGCCTCGATGCCCGCCTTGGCCGCTGCCTCGTCGTTGTCGGAGGTGTCGCCGGTGACGCCCACGGCCCCGATCGTGGTGCCATCGGCATCCTGGATCAGCAGGCCCCCGGGGACGGGGACCAGTGCGCCGCCGATGGCGGCACCGGCCGCCGCGACGAAGTAGGGCTGCTGTTCGGCCCGGGCCATCAGTGCCCGCGAGCCGACGCCGAGTGCCAGGGCACCGTTGGCCTTGCCGTGGGCGATCTGGAACCGGGCGTTGGACGAGCCGTCCTCGCGTTCGAACGCCGTCAGGTGTCCACCGGCATCGAGCACCACCACCGACAACGGCTTGAGCCCGGCCGCGGATCCGGCCTTGCGCGTCTCGGCGATGATGGTGCGGGCGGTGTCGAGGGTGAGGCTCATGAGGTCTCCTGGGTGGTGTCGAGGCGCTTGCGCTCCGCGCGCCGCCGATGGAGGATCGGTTCGGTGTAACCCGAGGGCTGCGCGG
>CAYTLZ010000213.1:3773-5860 GCA_964438785.1 uncultured Actinomycetota bacterium
CGCTCCGCGCGCCGCCGATGGAGGATCGGTTCGGTGTAACCCGAGGGCTGCGCGGTGCCCTCGAGCACCAGCTCGACGGCGGCTTCGAAGGCCGGACCGTCGAAGTCGGGGGCCATCGGGTGGGCATAGGCGGGATCACCGGCGTTCTGCTGGTCGACCACGGCCGCCATGCGGCGCATGACCTCGAGGATCTCCTCACGGGTCGTGACCCCGTGGTGCAGCCAGTTGGCCATGTGCTGCGAGGAGATGCGGCACGTGGCCCGGTCCTCCATCAGGGCGACGTCGTTGATGTCCGGGACCTTGGAGGCACCGTTGCCCTGATCGACCCAACGCACCACGTACCCGAGGATGCCCTGGGCGTTGTTCTCGAGTTCGGCGATCCGCTCGTCGTCGCTGAACGTCGGGTCGTCGGCCAGCGGCAGGGTGAGCAGGTCGTCGAGCGACGCGGGCGTCCGCGAGGCGAGTTCGCGCTGTCGGGCGGCGACGTCGACGTGGTGGTAGTGGGTGGCGTGGAGTGTCGCCGCGGTGGGTGACGGCACCCAGGCGCAGTTGGCACCGGCCATCGGGTGGCCGATCTTCTGCTCGAGCATGGCACCCATCAGATCGGGGGCGGCCCACATGCCCTTGCCGATCTGCGCGCGGCCGGGAAGGCCACAGGCCAGACCGACGTCGACGTTGTGGTCCTCGTAGGCCGCGATCCAGGGCTGCGCCTTCATCTGGGTCTTGGGGACCATGACCCCGGCCTCCATGGAGGTGTGGATCTCGTCACCGGTGCGGTCCAGGAAGCCCGTGTTGATGAACGCCACGCGGCTCTGCACCGCGCGGATGCACGCCTTGAGGTTCAGGGTCGTGCGTCGCTCCTCGTCCATGACGCCGACCTTGATGGCACCGGCCGGTAGCTCGAAGGCCGACTCGATGCGGGCGAACAGTTCGTCGGTGAGGGCGACCTCGTCGGGGCCGTGCATCTTGGGCTTGACCACGTACACCGATCCGGCGCGGGAGTTGCGGCCCCTGGCTTCACCGCGCACGTCGTGCAGCGCGCAGGCGACGGTGACCATCGCGTCGAGGAACGACTCCGGTGTCGGTCGGCCGTCGGCGTCGAGCACCGCATCGGTCTCCATGAGCGGCCCGACGTTGCGGGTCAGCATCAGGGCGCGCCCGTGGCGGACCACCTCGTCGCCGCCCGCGCCGGTGTAGACCCGATCGGGGTTCATGCGGCGGATGAACGAGGTGCCGTCCTTGTCCACCGGTGCCTCGAGGTCGCCGCGCATCAGCCCGAGCCAGTTGCGGTAGGCCGCGACCTTGTCGTCGGCGTCGACCGCGGCGACCGAGTCCTCGCAGTCGATGATGGCGCTGACGGCCGACTCGATCACGAGGTCGGCGACGCCGGCAGGATCCCCCGAGCCGATCGGGTGGTCGTGGTCGATCGTGATCTCGACCCCGAGACCGTGATTGGTGAGCAGGACCGCAGAGGGTGCGTCCGCGTCGCCGGCGTGGCCGGTGAACTGCGCCGGGTCGGCCAGCCCGGTGGTGGTGCCGTCGGCCAGCGTGATCCGCAGCGCCCCGTCGACGACGCGGTAGGCGGTCGAGTCGGTGTGTGCACCCGACGCCAACGGAAAGGCGTCGTCGAGGAAGGTGCGCGCCCAGGCGATGACGCGTTCGCCGCGGTGCGGGTCGTAGGGCCCGGCGGGTGGCAGGTCACCGAGCGCGTCGGTGCCGTAGAGCGCGTCGTAGAGCGAACCCCACCGGGCATTGGCGGCGTTCAGTGCATAGCGGGCGTTGGTGACCGGCACGACCAGCTGGGGGCCGGCGATGGTGTCGATCTCCGGATCGGTCCCTGCGGTCGTGACGGTGACGTCACCACCCTCGTCCACGAGGTAGCCGATCTCCCGCAGGAAGGCCTCGTAGGCGGGGGCGTCGTGCGGCTCATCGCGGCGCTCGCGGTGCCAGGTGTCGATGGCGTCCTGCAGCTCCTCACGGATCTCGAGCAACCGTCGGTTGCGCGGGGCGAGGTGGGCGACGACGTCCGCGTACGTCGACCAGAACACGTCGGGGGCGACGCCCGTGCCGGGCAGGACCTCGTCGTC
>CAYTLZ010000214.1:0-5839 GCA_964438785.1 uncultured Actinomycetota bacterium
TGTGTTAGACCCGCCGCCAGCGTTCGTCCTGAGCCAGGATCAAACTCTCCGTTGAAAGATCGAAAACCATTTGCGGTTCAAGATCGAGAAACGAAGGTCTAGGGTGGCACGCACTCAAGAGCGTGCCACCTGATCCCTTCTATTCATTAAGGGTTCTACATAATTGAACTCGTGGACCGCCTTCACCGAAGTGATGACGATCAACGGGGTTCGTGTCACGCTTTTCGCCTGTGAAGGCGTCCAGCGTGTCACTGGCTTTTGGCACCCTGTGCAGTTCTCAAGGAGCGGGTTGCGGATCACCGGGTTCCGACCCGCGGACGGGCTGGCTTCCGGTGAGTGCACCGCTGTTCGCACGACGACCTCGCCGTGCGGAGCGCTGAACGCTACCACCTTGGCTGATCATCGTCCAACCTGGGGCTCGTGCGAGGAGAGCGAGTGGCTCTCGTGCTGGTTCGTGAAGAACCGGGCCGCCAGGCGGAGCGCGGAAGGTACTCCGCGTTGCGATGTGCTGTCAAATCCCGGGGTCGTACCGACCGTGAAGCCGGCGCGAGCTGCGCAGAAACGCAGCGGGTGGGATTGTCCTCCGGGAGCGGCTGTCCGCCTGTAGCGGTGTGCCGGGCCGGAGCGCTCGGAGCGGGCGGCGTGCCGTCCGTTCCTTGCTGTGCGCAACGTACCCATGGCTGCGCGGGGTGCGAAACGGGTGGTCCACTACGGGCGGTGTGCGCACGAATGGGCGGCGCATCGGTGTCGGGCAGTCGACGGGCTGATGACCTCTGAGTGACGCCAAACGCCCCAACGAGGCCCGCTGTCGGCGATTTGGGGTCTTGCGCGTCCCGTCACCGACACACGATGCCGTCACCCCGCGGGTGGTGCCGGGTGGGCTCGCGGGGAACGCCGGTAGGGACTGACCTCCGGCGCATCGGCCAACCACCATCGCCAGGCGAGATCGGGCGCGTGGGTCACCCCCACGCGCGGTCCCTGCCGGATCGCGTCGGACGCCGGCCGCCAGCCGTCGGCGGCCACATGCAGCGATGCCGCCGGGTCGAGCAGGTCCGTGCGGTCGTGGGTCGGGCCGTCGACGGCGAGTCCCGCCGTGAGGCGTCCCGGTCCACGCAGCAGCTCCCGGTCGGTACGGGCCGTCGCCCGCCGGCCGCGGACCACCTCGATGCCGTCGATCACCCGCGCGGCACGCACGAGCACCGCGGCACCGGTCTCGGCAGGTTCCACCGTCACGTTCAGACACCAGTGCACCCCGTAGGACCGGTAGACGTAGGCGGTCCCGGGGCCCCAGAACATCGGCTCGGACCGCGCGGTGCGCCTGGCGTGGGAGTGGCTCGCCGGATCGTCCTCGTGGTAGGCCTCGGTCTCGACGATCCGGGCGACGACACGCCCGCCGGACGCATCGGGATCCGTGCGGACGAGCAGCGCTCCGAGCAGAGCGACGGCCGCGGTGGGTGCGCTCGCGGCCAGCACGTCCACCTCGATCGGGACGAGATCGCCCGTCAGCCGCTCGTGGCCCGCGATCGACCCGCTGGCCGGGCGGGTCCCGTCGTCGTCGCGGGCGTTCATCGGCTCCGGCGCTCCGCGATCCAGTCGAGGAAGTCGCCGGTCTCCCGGGTGTTGATGATGTGGCGCTTGTCGAGTCCGGCCCGGCGTGCCTGGCGGATCCCGAACCGGGCCCGGTCCAACTCCCCCACGGCGTGGGCATCGGTCGAGATCACGAACACGCAGCCCCGCCGCGCCCCCTCGCGGATCACCGGTACGGCAGCGTCGAGTCGCGGCAGCGCCGCATTGATCTCGATGGCCGTGCC
This sequence comes from uncultured Actinomycetota bacterium, assembly GCA_964438785.1. Lineage (GTDB taxonomy): Bacteria > Actinomycetota > Nitriliruptoria > Nitriliruptorales > Nitriliruptoraceae > PWLR01. The sequence goes on from CAYTLZ010000214.1 coordinate 1,812, forward strand.
GGCCTCGGCCGCCGCGTCGAGCACCTGCTCCAGATCGAGGTCGATGCCCGGGCGGGCACCGAGCTTGCGCCCGGTCAGGTGCCCGATGGCGGTGACGCTCGGATGGCGGATCGCGGCGATGACCCGGGCGGTCTGCTCCTCGACGCTGCGCCCGAAATGCGAGTGCACACTCGCCACCAGCCAGTCGAAGCCGGCGAGGAACTCGTCGTCGTAGTCGAGTCCACCGTCGGCACCGATGTTGAGCTCGGCACCGTGCAGCAGCCGGATGTCGCCGCGTTCGTCCTCCAGCGTCCGGATCCGCTCACGCTGCTCGAGCATCCCCTCGCGCGACACGCCGTTCATCGCCAGATCCTCGGCGTGATCCGTGATCGCGAGGTACTCGAGGCCGCGTTCGAACGCCGCGGCGACCAGGTCCTCCAGGCGGTCACGACCGTCGCCGGACAGATCCGTGTGATCGTGCAGGTCACCACGCAGATCGCTGATCTCGGGCAGGTCGGGCAGGTCGTCGGCGTCGGCCGCTTCGACCTCGCCGTCGTCCTCCCGCAGTTCGGGGGTGATGAACGGCAACTCGAGCGCGGCGTAGACCTCCTCCTCGGTGGCCTGCGCGACGATCTCGACCTCGTCGTCGGCGTCGGTGCGCTGCACGGCGAGTGCGTACTCGTTGAGCGTCCAGCCCCGTTCGATGGCCCGCTGGCGCAGGCGGATGTTGTGGGCCTTGGAACCGGTGAAGTACACCATCGCCGCGCCGAAGCTGCCCGGCGGCACGATGCGCAGGTCGACCTGGACCCCGTCGCGGGTGACGACCGAGGTCTTGGTGTCCCCGGAGCCCAACGTGCGATCGACCTCGGCCATGGCGACGAACGCTTCGGTGACCGGGCGGGCGTCGTCGGTGGCGACCAGGATGTCGACGTCGCCGATGTCCTCACGGAACCGACGCAGACTCCCGGCGTAGGCCACCTGCTCGACGCCGTCGACCTCCTCGAGCACGGCGACGATCCGCTCCGCGACCGGCAGCGCGGTGGCGATCGGCACCCGCTGGTCCTTGGAGGTCAGCCCGAGCTTGGCGATGCCGTCCTTCAGGTTCGCGACCGTCTTCTCCCCCATCCCGGGCAGTCCGGCCACGGAACCGTCCTCCAACCCGGCGGCCAACGACTCGACGTCGCGGATCCCGAGCTCGTCGGAGAGCAGCTGCACCGACTTGGCCCCCAAACCGGGCACCTTCATGAGTTTCAGCTTCTCGGGTGGGTGCTTGGCCCGAAGCTCGTCGAGCTTGTCGATCGAGCCGTCGTCGACGTACTGGCGGATCCGCCCGGCGATGGACTTGCCGATGCCCTTGACGCCGGCGAGTTCCGACTCCGACATCCCGCCGACGTCGTCCGACAGGCTGCGCACCGCCCGTTCCGCGTTCTGGTACGCCCGGACCCGGAAGGCGTTGGGACTGCCCTCGTCGAGCTCGGTCAGCGTCGCGAGCTCGGCCAGCAGCCGGGCCACCTCGTCGTTGGTTCGACTCACTTGGAACGCTCCCTCGTCGGGCCTCGGCCCCGGCCGGCAGCCGTGACCGTAACCGGCGGCGAGCCTGCCGAGCTCCGCCCGCCCGGCCGGATCGCGGCGCGCGTGGGCTCGGGCCCGGCGCGCCGGGTCAGCCCCGGTTCGACGCCGCGGCCGCCCGGGCCCGCTCCAGTTGGGCCTGCACCGAGGTGGTGGCGGTGCCGTTGACCCCGTCACGGCGGTCGATGGCCTGCTGCGCGTCGAACCGCGCCGCCACCTCGGCGTCGAGCGCGGGATGAATCGCGGCGAGTTCGGCCGGGTCGAGCCCGTCGAGATCGACCCCGCGCTCCTCGGCGTGCTTGACGACCGCGCCGACGATCTCGTGGGCGTCGCGGAACGGCACGCCGCGGGTGACGAGTTCCTCGGCGAGGTCGGTCGCGAGTGCGAACCCGCCAACCGAGGCCTCGGCCAGCCGGTCCCGATCGAAGGTCAGGCTCGCGACCGTGCCGGTGATGGCCGGCAGGACGAGCCGGAGCGTGTCGACGGCGTCGAACACCGGCTCCTTGTCCTCCTGCAGGTCGCGGTCGTAGGTCAGCGGCAGCGCCTTGATCGTGGTCAACAGCGCCACCAGGTCGCCGATGACCCGGCCGGCCTTGCCGCGCACGAGCTCCGCGATGTCGGGGTTGCGCTTCTGGGGCATGATCGAACTGCCCGTGGAGAACGCGTCACCCACGCGGGCGAACGCGAACTCGGCACTGGCCCACAGCACGATCTCCTCGCCCAGCCGCGACACCGTCACGGCCAGGATCGCGCAGGCACTGAGGACCTCCAGCGCGAAGTCGCGACTGGCGACCGCGTCCATCGAGTTGGGCGCGACCCGGTCGAAACCGAGCTCGTCGGCGTAGGCCTGCGGGTCGAGCCCGAGCGTCTGCCCGGCCATCGCCCCGGACGCGAGCGTGGATTCGTTGAGCCGCGCCCGCGCATCGCGCAGCCGCCCGGCGTCGCGGTCCAGCATCCACACGTAGGCCAGCAGATGGTGACTGAGCAGCACGGGTTGGCCGCGCTGCAGATGCGTGTAGCCGGGTGCGTGCCAGCCGAGGTGGGCCTCGGCCTGGGCGACGAATGCCTCCTGCAGACCCCCGATGAGGTGCACGAGTTCGTCGCACGCGTCACGGCACCACAGTTTCAGGTCGCTCGCGATCTGGTCGTTGCGGGACCGACCGGCCCGCAGCTTGCCGCCGAGCGGGCCGAGTTCCTCGACCAGCCACCGCTCGATCGCGCCGTGGACGTCCTCGTCGGTGGCGAGGAATTCGAACGCGTCGGCCGCGAACACCGCGGCGCACCGATCGAGCGCGGCGAGCATCTGGGCCAACTCGTCGGCATCGAGCACCCCGATGCGGTGCAGTTCGCGGGCGTGCGCCTTCGACCCGGCGAGGTCCTGACGCCACAGCTTGCGGTCGAAGGAGGTGGAGACGCCCAGCGCCCACGCGGCCTCGTCCGGGCCGGCGGTGAAGCGGCCGCCCCACAGTCGGCCCGCGTCGGTCGGCTCGTCGGCATGGTCGCTCACGGCTGCTCCATTTCCTCGGGGGTGGGGACCACGCACAGCAGCAGCCCGGCCGGGTCGGCGAGGGTCACCCAGTCCCCGTGCGCGGCGACGCGTCGCGCGCCCAACGCCTCGAGCCGTGCCACCTCGGCGTCCACGTCGGGCGCGACGACGTCGAGGTGGTGGCGCACCGGACCGTCGATGCGCTGGATCGCGATCTCCAACGGCTCGTCCGGGTCACCCGCGTCCAGCAGGTAGGTGTACGCGGCATCATCACCGTCACCGCGATGCGGCACCGCACCGAGCGCCGCGGCCCAGAAGACCGTCTCCGCGCCGGCATCGGCCTCGGGGACGTCGACGAAGACGACGTCGAGGTAGCTGTCGACGGCACCCGGCGCGGCCAACGGCTCGACCACGTGGGTGTCGTCGACCAGACACAGCTCGAGCCCGGCCGGGGAACGCAGCACCGTGAAGCCGTCGTCGTCGCGGACGTGGGTCGCACCGGCCGCCGTGAGCCGGGCCACCTCGGCGTCGAGCCCGACGTCCTGTTCACGCGACGGGTCCAGCCCGAGATCGAGGTGGATCCGGGCCGGACCGTCGACGAGCCGCTGGATGTGCACGGCCACCACGGACGCGGCGTCGTGCAGGTGCGTGAAGGTGCCCGGCTGGTCGGTGTCGGGCACCGCCCGGGCGTGCAGCGCGGCGGCCCAGAAGGCGACCGCCGCGTCGTGGACGTCCGCGGGGACGTCGAGCTGCACGAACCGTGGGACCAGACTCACAGCGTGTCGCCGTGCTCCTGGGCGCGCGCAGCCCAGGTCTTGAGCGGCAGACCCCACAGCTTCACGAAGCCCTCGGCCAGCGTCTGGTCGAACTGGTCGCCCTCGTCGTAGGTCGCCATGTCGTAGGAGTACAGCCCGGAGTCCTCGCTGCGACGGCCGACGACGACGGCGCTGCCCTTGTACAGCTGCACGCGCACCTCGCCGTTGACGTACTTGTT
>CAYTLZ010000215.1:0-5821 GCA_964438785.1 uncultured Actinomycetota bacterium
GGTCCGTGTGTCCTTATGGACATGGGGGTTCAAGTCCCCCCTCGCCCACCACGTCGTAGGTCCTGCTGGCAGGCCATGGACGCAGGAATCACGCAGACGCCCCCGTCAGCCGCGGGGGCGTTTCTCGTGTCCGTGACACCATGTTGACACCAGTGGGGGCCGTGACACCGGGGGTGTCGGTGCGTCATCGGGTGTCGGTCGGTGCTCACGCGTCCCCGAAGCTGGCGGTGGAGTGCGCCGCGTGGTCGCCGTGGATGATGACGACCTCCAGGGTGGATCACTAGTGACACCGGGCCTGTCCACGGACATACTCAGGTCGGCGTTACCTCGGCAGGAGTTGCACGTGGACGCTCCGACTCCGTACTTCCGGCAGGCCGGTAGCGGCGAGGTTGTCGTGTGCCTGCATGCCAACGCCAGCACGTCGTCGCAGTGGAGCGCGCTCCTGCAGCGTCTGTCATCGCGGTTCAGCGTCTACGCACCGGACCTGCTGGGTGCCGGCAGGAGTCCCGCCCCGCCGCAGGACCGGCCGGTGACACTCAGCGACGAGGTGGCCCTGATCGAGCCAGTCCTGGCGCTGGCCGGTCGCCCGTTCTCCCTGGTCGGCCATTCCTACGGCGCTGCTGTGGCCTTGATGGCGGCCCTGCAACACGTCGATGACGTGCGTTCGCTCGCGGTGTACGAGCCCACCTTGTTCAGCCTGCTGGAGCAAGAGTCACCCGGTTCCGCGGCCGCGGCAGGCATCCGCGATGCGGCGACGGACGCGGCCGCGGCGATCGATCGGGGGGAGCCGGGCGCCGCAGCCGAGCGTTTCCTGGACTACTGGATGGGCGCGGGGACCTGGTCCGCGATGCCTGAACAGCGCCGGCCCGCTATCGCGCGGTCAATGGCAGGCGTGCGGGGGTGGGCCTCAGCCTTGTTCGACGAGCCCACGCCGCAGGCCGCCTTCGGCGACCTCCGGGTCCCCGTCCTGCTCATGATCGGTGGACGGTCGCCGAACTCCTCGCTCGGGGTGGCTCGCCTGTTGGCAAGCGTCCTGCCAGACGTCACGGTCATGGAGTTTCCCGAGCTTGGCCACATGGGACCGGTGACCCACCCCGACGTCGTGGGTGAGGCCGTCGAGGGCTTCCTCGAGCGCCGGTCGGCGTAGCCCGGAAGGGACGCCGTTTCGCGGCCAGGCCCTCACGGGCCTTTGGCCGAACATCCCCGGCCCTGCTCTTGCCGGCGTGTTGAACCGGCTCAACGTGCGTCACGACAAGGCACCAGCGAGTTCGAAGATGCCACGGCTCGATGGCCGGATCCGCGAATGGGCAACAACGGCGCGCGATCCTCGACGCGCCAGGGTCCAGCAACGAAGCCGCCGACCACCGACGATCCTCAACTCCCCGGGGCGGTCGCCAGCGACATCTGCTTCCCTGAGAATCCGCGCGACGGTGCCGTGCGAGTGACGTGATCAGAGGGCGAGGGGTGGCGCATCCACGCAGGTTCGACCCCGACGATCCATGGCTGGCGCGCCTGCGGTCCCTGGCCCTGGCATTGCCGGGTGCCGACGAGAAGGAATCGCACGGGCGACCGGCATTCTTCACGACGAAGGTGTTCGCCTACTACGGCGCGGCGATCCGGCGCGAGGGCGCGTGGGTCGAGCACGGGCAGGCGGTCGTGTTCCTGCCAGCTGCGGACGAGCGTCCTGCCCTAGAGGCCGATCCTCGTTTTTTGGGTGCCGGCCTACCTCGGTCCAGCCGGGTGGCTCGGACTGGACCTCGACGAACGGACCGAGCTCACCGAGGTGGCCGAACTGCTCGAGGACTCGTTTCGACTCACCGCTCCTGCGCGCCTCGTCTCGGCCCTCGACCACCTCGGGTCGTGAGGAGCACCGGGCGATTCCCGTTCGTCGTGCAACCGTCGATCACCGGCCGGCGGCATCGCCTTCCGCCTCGGGTCAGTCGCCAGCTGCGAAGTCCGGGATGGTGATGGTGCCGTCATCATCCAACGGGAACCCGGGGTTGTGTGCGATCGCCCAGACATGCCCATCGGGATCGGTGAAGCAGCCCGCATGGCCGCCATAGAAGGTGGGTCCTGGCGAGCGGGTGATCGCTGCTCCCCCCGACCCCACAGGACAATGCCGATGCTGCACGTGGAGCTGCGATCGAGGTCAGGCGGGGTGGCCGAGACAGAACAAGAGTCTTGGCTCGTGCGTGTCGAGCTCAAGTGTCTCCGCCACCAGGTCGTCATCGAAGCCCCCGACGATGACGCCACCCAGCCCTTGAGCGGTACAGCTGAGCGCGAGGTTCTGCACCGCCGCACCGATCTCCATGTCGACGTAGCGCAGACCCCTGCCCACAGGTGGCTGGGCGGAGAAGTGGCTGGTCATGTCGTTGACATCCGCGCAGAGCGCGACCGTCACCGGTGCTGCGAGGACCCATGGCTGATCTCCGATCGCCGCAGCAGCCAACGAGGCGCGGACATCGAGTGTGGCCCTTGGGGTCAGGGTGGCGTCCTGTGGTGTCCACGTCCACGTTCCAGCAGGCTGAGGGCCTCGAGCGATCACCAGTTTCAGCGGGTAGCGCCCGGCAGCAGACGGTGTCGTCCGGCGCTCATCGGAGGTTCGTCCCTGTGCTGCCCATAGCAGGTCGATGAGGTCATCGTCTGCAACCGGCCGTGCGCTGAAATCACGACTCGTCCGGCGGCTGTCCAGCAGGTCGTGCAAGTCCACGGTCGCTCGTTGCGTCGGGTGGATCGAGACCGTAGACGGCCAGATCTGCGCCCCCTGATCCGGTGACCATGGTTCCGGTCCTGGAACGTTCCGACGGGAGTCGCCGATGGTTCTGTGCGCAGCGCCATTGCCGCGCGGTTCGGTGGCGCTTACGTTCGCCTCGCACACCGTGTGCTGCCGGGAGATCGGCATAGGGAGAGGGCTGTGGCAATGGAGAACGGAACTCAGACGGTCGATGTGCCGCACTTGGGCGGGTCGCGTATCGGCTACCGGTTCAGCCAGCCGTACGACCCGTCGCTACCGACATTGGTGATGGTGAACTCGTTCACGACGTCGGTCGAGCTGTACCGGCCCCAGTTCAGCGATTCCGCGCTGAACGACGTCGCGAACCTGCTGGCGATCGAGCCCTACGGCCACGGCGCGACGCGCGCTTCCTACAGCCAGTTCACCTACTGGGACAGCGCGGTCGCGAACCTGCAGGTACTCGACGCGCTCGGCATCGATGAAGCGTTCTGCCTCGGGACCTCGCAGGGCGGCTGGATCGTTGCGAGGATGGCCATCCTCGCTCCGGACAAGATCAAGGGCATCATGCCGCTCGGAACCTCGATGGATTTCGAAACCCAGCGCAGCATGGACCTCGGTTGCTGGGACGGCGTCGCGTTCTGCACCCCCGCAATCGACGCCCTCGCCGAGCCGGTGGACGACGACTGGGTCGTGTCGACCGACCTCGTCGACATGGTGCTGGCCGAGGGGTTCGGTGATGACGTGACCGAGGAGGACCGTTCGTTCTGGCACGCCGAGTACCAGCGCAACTACACCGGCGACGAGGGTCGCCATCTGCTGCGGGTCTGCTCGATCAACCTGCGCGATCGTGACGGCCTGCACGGACGCCTCGACGGCGTGACGTGTCCGGTGCTGTGGATGCAGGGAACCGCCGACCGTGTCTACTCGGTCGCGAACGCTGAACAAGAGATCGGCATGTTCGTCAACTCGGCAGACGCGAAACTCAGCGTCCTCGAGGGCGGACAGCACTTCCTGAGCTCGACCAACCCACGTGAAGTCAACGCCGCGGCCATCGACTTCATGAGCCGTTGGACGTAGGGGCCCCATTGCGGTGCCGGGGTCAAGCAGGCCGTACCCCGGCACCGGATTGTCGGCCTTCAGCCGTGCGGGCTGCGTGGGATGCTTGGAGCCGAGATCGTCGATCACTTCTGCGGGCCATCGTCGGCCGTGCAAGCGGCGCTAGGCGTCCCGGACCAGGCGTTTCCCGCGCTCCGCATCTGATCCCAGGCAAGAGGAGTCGAACATGAGTGACCCGAACGAACTCAGTCTGACCGAGGCGGCTGCGGCTGTCCGTACGGGGAAGATGACCGCGACCGAGCTCACCGAAGCGTGTCTCGCCCGAATCGATGCCACCGACGCAGAGGTCGGGGCGTTTGCTTCCGTCCAGGCGGAGGCAGCGCGGACGACGGCGGCTGCCCTGGACAGGCAGGATCCGGTCGGGGTCCTCCATGGCGTGCCGATAGCGCTCAAGGATCTCTTCTACACCGAGGGCGTTGCGACCGAGGCCAACTGCGCCGCGCTCGAAGGATTCGTGCCTGACCGAGACGCCACCGTCGTCGCCCGGCTCAAGGCCGCCGGTGCGATCATCGTGGGCAAGACCAATACCCACGAGCTCGCATTCGGTGTCTCCTGCCCGGCTTCGCGCAACCCGTGGTCCCTCGAGCACATGACCGGCGGATCATCCGGCGGAAGCGCAGCCGCACTCGCGGCCCGACACGTGCCCGGGGCATTCGGTACCGACACCGGCGGTTCGGTCCGCATACCTGCCAACTACTGCGGGGTGACCGGAATCAAGACGACGCGCGGTGCGGTCCCACGGGATGGAGTGCACCTCATCTCCTGGACCTACGACACCGTCGGGCCCATGGCCAGGACGGCCGATGACTGTGCCCTGCTCCTGGAGGTCGCCGCCGGACCTTCACCTCGAGATCCCTACTCGGTCGCCGGACCCTTCACGCCTCCGACGAAACCCTCCTCGTTGCGGCTCGGGGTCCCAGCTGCCGAGTTCTTCGCCGGTCTGGACGTGAGCCCCGCGGTGCAGGGGGTGCTCGATGCGGCCATCGAGGTCCTCACCGGCATCGTCGCCGGGGTCAAGACCGTCCACCCCCCGACCGCCGCAGAGCACTTCGACGCAGGGGCCGCCATCGTCTTCGCCGAATCAGCCGCACTCATGCGCGACATCCGGACCCGCGTTCCCGATCGCATCGGCGCTGAGCCGCGAGCCATCATGGACGACGGCGCGAAGATCAGCGCACCGGACTTCGCTGCCGCGAACGACGCTCGCAACTCGATCAAGCGGCGATGGGAACAGGCCTTCGAGGACCAGGAGGTCGACGCCATCATCGCGCCCATTACACCCAATCGAGTCCTCGACCACGGTCTGGACTCGATCGACGGGGTCCCGTTGATTCCAGCAACGACCCAATTCACCTTCCCCATCAATGGCGCGGGTCTCCCCGCGATCGCGCTGCCAGGAGGATTCGACTCGGACGGGCTCCCGATCGGCTTTCAGCTCATCGGCCGCGCCTGGTCCGACCTCCAACTCGCCCTACTCGGGCAACGCTTCCAAACGGCCACAGGGCATCACCTCCAGCAACCGGCGCTGTAGCGCAACCGCCGCGGTAGCCCGGTCGTCCGACGGCCTCCTGTGCCGGCGATGGGCCGTCGGTCGACCCTCCTGCCCGTACCCATCTGGGTTTTCGCGGCGCGAAGACGTGAACTGCGTCGAGGCCGCGACGCTGCGCGTGAGCCGTGATTATGTGCGAGTACCTCTCGAAAGCGACCCGCCCGTAGCTGGACGGGGTGTGGGTGACGGCAGCCACGTGCCGAGACGACGAGGCTTGGGGAACTCGCGTGGCGTCAGCATCCTGGCCAGGCCGACGCGCCCGAGGGTGAGCACGTCGTGGTTGCCGGTGACGATGACCTCAATGTGGCCCACCCGTGGGATCCGATACCTCGCACCGGAACGGTCACTGCCATCGGATGTCCGGTAATGGCAGACGCGGTCATGCGTCGAAGAACCAGATGTAGGCCGCCAGCCCGAGCCCT
>CAYTLZ010000216.1:0-5703 GCA_964438785.1 uncultured Actinomycetota bacterium
AACCGAGGGTCGCTTCGCCGCCGCCGGTCGCGCTCGAGAGTGCCAGCTCAGCCGGGGTCACCGTGAACGTCTGGTTCGACTCCGCGGGGGTTTCGCGCTCGATGCGCTCGCCGTTCCACAGGCCCTGGTCCTCGAGGACGCCGATGGAGCGCGCCAGGAAGGCGGCCATCTGGCCACGGGTCACGACCGCTGCCGGGCTGTAGATGCCCTCGGCGGTGCCCTGAACGACGCCAGCAGCGGCGAGCAGGTTGATGTTGTCGAAGTGGACGTTGTCCGCGTCGACGTCATCGAATGCGTCCTCGTCAACCTCGATGCCATCGAAATCAACCTCGAGCGCGACGTGCGCACGGGCGACGAACGACGCCATCTGCTGACGGGTCACGATGCCGGACGGGTTGTAGCTCTCGCCACCCTCGGTGCCCTCGGTGATACCGAGGCTCGCGATCAGGTTGATCGCGTCACGGGCGAACGAGTTCTCGATGTCGTCGAACGCGTCGGCGTCATCGGACTCGGGGATGTCGAGGGATCCGGACTGAGCCTGCAGCGCCAGACGTGACAGGAAGACTGCCATCTGGGCGCGGGTCACGGACTGGGCCTGACCGTACGTGCCATCGTCCAGACCTTCGGTGATGCCGAAGGCGGCGATGCAGTCGATCTCGGTTGCGAAGCCACCGAGGGGGGCGTCGAACTCGACCCAGCCCTCAGTACCTTCGCAAGCTTCTACGTCATCGGTGGCGATGACGTCAGCGGCTGCCATCCCGGCGGGGAGAAGCGAAAGAACCATCGCTCCTGCTGCACCGAGGACGAGCGACCGCTTCACGCGTGGCGCGAATCTCACTCTTGCCTCCTGTTGGTTTTCGACCGGTCCACGGCTATCCGCGCCCGGCATGAGGACAGCCGCACCGATTCGTGCGGCCTTCCAAGTCTGGGAGCGTAGTCGGACGGTCATTGCGGTACTGCCAACTGCATCCTGGACCGATACGCGCGGTCGGCGCACGACCTCTTCGCGGCTGGGCCTTCGGCACCGCCGCTAGAGGCCCGCCGCGAGGCAGTAGCGTCTCCCGTATGAGGGTGCTGGTGTGCGGCTGGGTCGGGTCGACCAACCTCGGCGACGAGCTGGTCTTCGCCGGGGTGCGCCGGCTATTCGCGGCCCAGGACGTCAACCTCCGCGTCGTCTCTGTCGATCCTCCGGCCACCCGCCGACAGCACGCAACGACTGCGATCGACCATCGCGGCCTGGCGGATGTCGCCCGCGCCGCCCGGTCCGCGGATCTGGTGATTTTCGGTGGTGGTGGGCTGGTGCAGGACGAGACCAGCCCGTTCAACCTGCCCTACCACCTGGGCCGGGTCATGCCGGCGCTGCGGGCCGGCACACCGGTCGTGGGTCTCGGGCTGGGTATCGGGCCGCTGCACACCGCACTCGGGCACCGCTTGGCGCGCTCGCTGCGACGCTTCGACGCACTCACCGTGCGCGACGCCGCATCGTTGGAGCTGCTGCGCCAGCACGGCGTCTCGGCCGAGCTGGCTGCGGACACGGCTTGGCATCTTGCCGCAGACGCCCTGCAAACGGCTGCGAGGGGCCATTTGGGGGCAGCCGGCGCGCTCGACCCTCGATCTCAACCTGAGGCTGAGGGTTGGCTCAATGTGTGCCTCCGGCCGTGGTCCGGCAGCCGGTCGGGGCTGCTCCCGGTGGGCTGGCGGCGGGCAGCTGGCCAACCCGACTGGTTCGTGCCGACCCTGGCGGCGGCCCTCGACCGCACCGCTCGGCGGACGGGCCACCGGATCCGCCTGGTCGCCCTGCAGACCGACCGGGACCACGACCTGCACCTCGAGGTCGCCGCAGCCATGACCGAACCGGCCGAGCCGGTCGCGCCGGGCCTGAACCAGCTACTGGCAACGGTCGGAGCGGCCGAGGCGGTCGTGGCGATGCGCTACCACGCCGGTATCGCGGCCACGATGGCGCACCGCCGCTCCGTGCTGATCGGCTACTCGCCGAAGGTCGACGCGCTGGCGGGCGAACTCGGTTCCGGCGCGCGCCGGCTGAGGTTCGACCGTGACGAACTGGCCGGGCTCGACGACGCGGTCATCGGGTTGTTGGCGGACACGGACGCAAGCGCGGCCGTCGCGGCCGGTCGGCAGCGACTCGTGGACCGCGCGGCGGTCAACGTGACGGCGCTGGAGCGCATCATGGATGCGGTCGAACGCCAGGCTCGTTAGCCGGCGTCGAGTGCGACATCGTTTCGTGCCAGCGCATCCAGCGACCGGGCGATCTGCGAGGCGACCTGTGCCCGGTTGATGGTCGAGCCGGGATCGAACATGCGCGGTGTCGCCGTGCCGCGGGTGATCCCGAGCTCACGGGCCTCGCCGATGGCGTGTTCGTGGACGATGCCGCCGGTGTCGTCGAACCAATCCCGGGGCTCCGGCGCATCGGTCCCGGCGGCCAACAGATAGGTACGGACCAGCAGTGCAGCCATCTGGTCGCGGCGCAGCGGCACACCGGGACGGAACGTATCGTCGTCGAACCCCCGGGCGATGTCCCGGGACGTCAACGCCTCGATCGCGGCCGCGTGGACGTTGCCGTCGATGTCGTCGAACGCCTGGCCCTCAACCTCCTGCGCACCGTCAGGGTCCGACGAGCCGTCTGTCTCGGTGGAACTGTCCGCCGGCTCGAGTTCATCGGCGTCGATGGTTCCGGTGCGCACCAGCAGCCGTGCGAGCAGGCTGGCCATCTGCCCGCGAGTCACCGGCCCGTCCGGCCCGTAACGACCGTCACCGGTGCCGGTGGTCAGCCCGAACGCCGCGATGCAGTCGATGCTCGAGGCGTGGACGCTCGAGCGTGGCACGTCGGTGAAGCCGGCGACGGGCAGATCGTCCACACATGCCGGTCGCTGCACGGCGTCGAGGAACGCGGCGACGTCGACGATTCCGCCGGAGGTGACCTCGTCCTCGAACCCGGACGTGCGGCGCGCGGTTCGGGTCAGTTCGCTGATCAGCAGCTCCGGGCTGGCGCTCGGTGCCACGCTCAGCGCCAGCGCAAGGGCTCCGGCGACCTGTGGGGCGGCGAAGGAGGTCCCGGAGTGGGCCCGGTGTTCGCGGTCGGCCCACGGTCCGATGATCGCGTCACCGGGGGCGGCGATGTCGACGTGGCGGGCACCGACGTTGGATCGTCCGATCTCTCGGTCCGACCAGACGGTGTCCTCCGGGGTGGAGGCCGCGACGGTGACCATGTTCGCCAGGTTGTAGCCGGCCGGATAGCTGCGCTGTGACGGGGAATCGGTGAGGTCGACGCCGTCGTTGCCCGCGGCGACCACCACCGGCACACCGGCCGAGGCGATCGCGGCCCGAAGCGCCAGCGACTGGTCCGGGCCACCCCAGGTGAGCAGGATCACGTCCGCGCCACGATCCCGGGCGGCCCGAATGCCCTCGATTGCGAGGTCGTAGCCGTTGACGACCGGTGGCTGGCGGTCGTCCACCGACTGGTAGATCTTGATCGGCAGGATGGTGACCTGCGGCGCGACGCCCGCCATCCCGTAGCCGTCGTCGGCCCGCGCACCGACGATGCCGGCGATGGCGGTGCCGTGCCAGTCGGCGGGCCCGTTGGCGTAGGGGCGGCGGCCCCCATCACGCAGATCGACACCGAACCGTCCGAGTGCATCCATGTCGAACGCGCCGGTCAGGTCGAGGTGATCGGGGTCGACCCCGGTGTCGACGATGGCGACGGTGATCTCCGGGGTACCGAGCGTCACCCGCCACGCCTGCGGCGCGCGGATGGTCCGCAGATACCACTGCAACCGGAACAGCGGGTCGTCCACCTCGACGGGGCCTGAGTCCGACTGCGACAGAGCGGCGTCACCGTCGACATCGGTGGCGAGCCCGAACGGGAACGCGGCCTCGTCGATCTTGGTCACCACCGACGGTGTCGACGACGCGTCATCGGTGGCCGTCTGGGCGGCGGCATCGCCCGTCAGTCCGGGTGGCCCGGCGAGCAGCAGGCACACCGCACCGGCCGTGGCGATGAGCACGCCCTTGGTCACGCGATCTCCCCGTTGTTGCAGCAGTTTGGATACTAGGCACCCGGCCGTGCCGTTCGTTGAGCAAGCGTCAGCGCTGTGCGTTCGGCGACCCGGGGTCGGAGGATGGGCGGCATCCGCGCGCCGGATTGCGGCGGCCGTCACGGCGCAGACACGCGCGCTGGTGTTCTCCCACCCGGTGCGATGGTCGTGATCGCCACGCTGGCCTTCGGCCGGCGGTAGCGGGTTCCAAGGCTATGCGTCCGTCAGGCGTCGGGAGCCGTTGCGTCGTCGGGGTCGATCTCCCGGCTACGGCGGACCAGGTCACTCAGGCCCAGGGTGAACGCGATCGGCACGGTCACGACCAGCCCAAGCAGCCGTCCGACGGCGACGGCCAGCAGTCCGGCGGCCGCCGCGAGCCCGGCCAACGGTGCGACCACGGCGCTGAGCAGTTCGGCCAGGCCGACCCCGCCGGGGAAGAACCCGGCGGCCGCAGCGATCGGTGAGGCGGTCGCGATGACCACTGCCTGGCCGATGCTGGCCGTGACCCCGAGCCCGAGCAGCACCAGCCACAGCCGCAGCGCCGCCACCACCGCAGTGGCCAGCTCCACGACCAGCAACCAGCCGGCTGCTGCGCCGGCGCGTGTTGTGGCCGTGCGTCGGACGCCGACCAGACCGACGGCCGTGAGCGTCGCGCCACCGAACATGGCGGCGACGCCGATCAGCGGGTCGGTTGCGGCCGGACGGAGCAGCGCCAGCACGCCCCCGGCAAGCACGACACTGATGCCAACCCAGGCGGCTGCGGCGGCGAGCTGCACCCCGGCCGCGGCACCGAGCTTCGCGCCGGCGTCCCTCAGGACCTGCACCCGCAGCAGCGCCCCGGCGGGTACCGGCAGCAGGTTCGCGGCCGTGGCGAGTACGACGGTGCGAAGCGCCCGCACCCAGCCGACCTGCGCCAGCGTCGCGCCACTGGCCATCGCGGTGGCACGTAGCTCTGCGGCGTTGGTCGCGATCGTCGCCGGGGTCAACAGCAGGGCGGCGAGCAGCAGCGGCCCGGCACGCAGGTCGTCGACCGACAGCTCCAGCCGATCGACGGCGACCACCGCCGCGATCGCGGTCGCCACCGTCGCGACGAGCAGCAGCACCCCGCGCACCGTGCGCGACGGGGTCCGCAGCCGGGCGAACCGGGCCAGCCAGGAAGGCAGCGTCAGCCGCCGCGTCGCTTGGCGAGCGCCTCACGGGCCGCGGCGTCGTCATCTGTGCCCGAGGTGGCATCGCCGGCGTCGTCGTCAACGGCCGTGGCCTCGTCGGCCGGCTCCTCCGCCGCCTGACGGCGTTCGAAGCAGTCTGCCAGCGGCTCGTCCTCACGACACGGGATCGGTCCACCGGTGCCGACGACCTCGCTCGGTGGCGGCTCGACGACCTCGGCGGCCGGCGGTGCCGGGGCGGCGGGCGGCTCCACCGGTGCGGGCTCCGGGGCCGGGGCCGCGATGATCTCGTCGGTCGGCTCCTCGACCGGTGCGTTCGCGGGTCCGTCGGCGCGGTCCGCGGCGTCGTCGGTCGTGTCGTCCGCGCCACCGCTCGGCGCGTCGGGCGCGTCGTCTTCGTCGCCCGCATCATTCGCGTCGGCGTCGCCCTCGGCGGCGGTGGTCGCGTCGTCGTCCGGGGCGTCCGCTGCCTCGATGCTGTCGTC
>CAYTLZ010000217.1:0-5629 GCA_964438785.1 uncultured Actinomycetota bacterium
TCAATAACTGGACCAGAACCAGTCGTGTTACCGATTACACCACCCCCGAAAGGTGGGACGGACAGTGAGCTCGCCGTTCAGGACCCCTGCTCGACCATCTGGAGTGGTCGATCGCGCCGGTGCAGCTGGCGCGGAACTGAACGGTGCAGCAGCTGACTGCACGCGGGCCGGGAGGATACGGAGCCGAGGCCCTCAACGCAACGTGGCACCCCGTGCAGCGCGGCTGTGGACAACACACCGGCCCCTTCAACAGGCCGAACTCGGGCGAACACCCGCCACACGGGGTGACCCGCCTCGACTCAGGCGTCCCCGCGGGCGGCACGCGCGATCGGTGCCGCCGCCTGCAGCCGCGCGATCGAGCGTTCCCGGCCGAGCAGTTCGAGCGACTCGAACAGGGGTGGCGAGACCGACGAGCCGGTCGCGGCCACCCGCACCGGTTGCGCAACCTTGCCGAAACCCACCCCGAGCTCATCGGGCAGTGCACGCAACGCCGCCTCGATCGCCTCGAGGTTCCAGTCGACCTCCGCCAGGGCCGCGGCCGCGGCCTCGATCGCCTCGTGGGAACCGGCCTTGGTGAACACCTTGTCGACCGATGCCGGGTCGAGTTCGACCTCGTCGGTCAGGAACGCCGGCGCGTAGCGCACGACCTCGTCGAGCCGCTGCATGCGCTCCTGGACCAGCGGGACCAACCCCCGGAGCACCGCCAGCTGCTCCTCGGTCGGGGGGGTCGCCACCAACGGCTCGGTGAGGGCGGCTGCCTCGACGTCGCCGTCGTCCTCACCGTCGGCGTCGACCGCGTAGGTGCCGTCGAGGAACGGCACCATCGACCGCGCCAGCTCGTCGGCGTCGAGCTCACGGATCCGCTCGCCGTTGAACGCCGTGAGCTTGTCGACGTCGAACGCCGCGGCGGACCGACCGACCGAGGCGAGGTCGAACGTCGCGATCATGTCGGCGTCGTCGAGCCGCTCGCGCCCGTCACCCGGCGACCAACCGAGCAGCGCCAGGTAGTTGCGCAGCGTCGCCGGCAGGAAGCCCTTGCGACGGAACTCCTGGATGGACACCGACCCGTGACGCTTGGACAGCTTCTTGCGGTCCATGCCGACGACCATCGGCAGGTGGGCGAAGCGGGTGACCGGACCCCACGACGGATCGCGGGCCGGGAGCCCGACCTCGGCGAGCGCGTCGTCGAGCAGGCCGTCGGCCAGCAGCAGCTCGTGGAGCAGCACCTGGCGCGGCGTGACCGACAGCAGATCCTCACCACGGCAGATCAGGTCGATGCCCTGGGCGAGGTCGTCGACCGAGTTGGCCAGCGGGTAGGTCGCGGAACCGTCCGAACGTTCGATGACCGGGTCCGAGATACTGGCCCAGTCGAAGCGCACCTCACCGCGCACGAGATCGGTGACCACGACCTCGCCGCTGTCCGGGGTCGTCAGGCGCAGGCTGGCGGTGCGACCCTCCGCGGTGAACCGGGCCACCTCGTCGTCCGTGTGGGCGAAGTTGGCGGCCTTGACGACCGGTGGGCCGCCGTCGCCACCGGCGCGCTGCTGTTCGCGCCATGCCTCGAGCTCCTCGGAGGTCCGGAAGTCGCGGTAGGTGTGGCCGGCGGTCTCCAGGCGACGGGCGACCGCGGCGTACAGGGCCCCGCGCTCCGACTGGCGGTAGGGGCCGTGGGCACCCCGGCTGCCGATCGTGCCGTCCGCGTCGAGCTGCGGGCCCTCGTCCCAGTCCAGCCCGATCCACGCGAGCGCCTCCATCATGGAACGCATCGAGTCCTCGGTGGCGCGGGTCGCGTCGGTGTCCTCGATGCGGAACACGAAGGTCCCGTCGTGGCCGCGGGCGTGCAACCAGTTGTAGAGCGCCGCGCGGACGCTGCCGACGTGGAGCCAGCCGGACGGCGCGGGACAGAAACGCACCCGGGTGGGGGCGGAGGAGGGGGAGCTCACCGGTGGTCCTTGCGGCAGGATGGTCGATGGACGGCAACGGGCACGGGGCGGACAGCGGGCACGGGCCGAGGGAGATCGGGCAGCACCGGATGGTAGGGCCGCCGGCACGGGGTCACGGCCGCGCGTCACGCGGAGGCCGTCTTGATTGCAGATCCCTGCAGGTAGGGTTACGGTTGCCTGCACGAAGCTGCAACCAAGTACGGCGACGACGAGCTGCCACCGTGAGCCACGTGCCGGCACCGTCTCGGAGCGAGCACATGACCACGGACCGATCTCAGCCCGGCCTGTCCGGAGCGGGCATCGACTCCGATGCCCCCTCGGGCGGGCTCGGGACCTTCGAACGACTGCTGTCGCTGTGGGTTGCGCTGGCCATCGTCGCCGGGGTCGCACTCGGCCAACTGGCTCCGGTCGTGCCCGAAACCCTCGCGCGCTTCGAGTACGCACGGGTCTCGATCCCCGTCGCGGTGCTGATCTGGGCCATGATCTTTCCGATGATGGTCCAGATCGACTTCGGCGCGATCGTCGGCGTGCGTCGGGAGCCGAAGGGGCTGTTGGTCACCACCTGGATCAACTGGCTGGTCAAGCCGTTCACGATGTTCGCGATCGCCTACGTGTTCCTGCTCGTGATCTTCGCGCCGCTGATCCCCGAGGAGCTCGGCCGGCAGTACCTCGCGGGAGCGATCCTGCTGGGTGCCGCGCCCTGCACCGCCATGGTGTTCGTGTGGAGCTACCTCACCCGCGGTGATGCCGGCTACACGCTGGTCCAGGTCGCGGTGAACGACCTGATCATGCTGGTCGCCTTCGCGCCCATCGTGGTCCTGCTGCTGGGCATCTCCGACATCCAGGTGCCCTGGGACACGGTCGTGCTCTCGGTGGTGCTCTACATCGTGATTCCGCTGGTGGCCGGCTGGCTGACCAGGATCACGCTGATCAGGCGGCGCGGCATGGAGTGGTTCGACGGCGTGTTCATGAAGCGCCTCGCACCGGTCACGCCCGCGGGCCTGATCGTCACGCTCGTGCTGCTGTTCGCCTTCCAGGGCGAGGTCATTCTCGACAACCCGCTGCACATCCTGCTGATCGCGGTGCCCCTGACGATCCAGACCGTGCTCATCTTCTGGCTCGCCTACCGCACGATGCAGGCGATGAGGATCCGCCACGCCGTCGCCGCTCCCGGGGCCATGATCGGGGCCAGCAACTTCTTCGAGTTGGCGGTCGCCGCGGCGATCGCGCTGTTCGGCCTGCAGTCCCCCGCGGCGTTGGCCACCGTCGTCGGCGTGCTCGTCGAGGTACCCGTGATGCTCGCACTGGTCTGGTATGCCAACCGCACCCGCCACCGGTTTCCGACCGTGTCGGGCGGTGCAGCGGCAACCGCACCGACCGGTCCGGCCGCAGGCTGATGCGCACACCGCGACTGACCCCCGCCGCCGTCGAGTACCTCGACGGTCGCCCGCTGCTACTGCGCGGCAGCACGCGACACGGCTGCTGCGGCGGCCGGGTCGTGCTCCCGGTTGCCGAGGTGGGACCCCCGGATGACCCCGACGGCTATCGGAGGTCCGTGCGTGGTGACGTCAACTGGTTCGTCGATCCGCAGCTCGGCGACGACCTCGGGGGTTGGACGATCGATGCGCACGGGATCGGTCGGTGGAAACGGCTGCTGATCGACGGCACGCAAGGCGTCGATCCCGACGTGCACCGCCACCACCCCACCCCACCATCGACCGCGGGCTGAGGACGGCACGGAGCGGACCGTGACGGCCGACGTCTCACGCCGGGTGTCGGACGTCATCGCACAGCCGGCACCTGACCGACCTGGCAGCCGCTGACAGCTGACGTTGCAGCAGCGCCGTCCGGCCTCGCACGGGTATCGGTTGCCGGATGACGGCGTGACTGGCGCACACCGCCGCGCCGCACTCGATGCACGTGCCGACCGGATCGCCATGAGCACTGATCAAGGAGCAGTCGAGGCAGCGCATGATGGAGTCTCCGGGCCGACGGTGCGGTCTGAACGGGACTTGGTTATCGTCCCCTTCAGTTGCTGCTTGCTGCAATCAACAACCTATCTTTGCTTGCACTTCTCGGCAATCAACTTTCGGCCCCCTTCGTGTGTCTGGAGGTCCCATGTCAAAACCGACGCCCCCCGATGCACCGACCGACGATCTGGCGCGGGCGTTCAAGGCATTGAGCGAGCCACGGCGGATTCGGGTCCTGCGAGTGCTGCTCGCAGCACCGGACACGTTGTGCGGGTGCGAACTGAGCGACATCCTCGTCGTGCCCGACTACCAGATCTCCCGTGACCTCAAGACCCTGCGTGAGGCTGGACTCGTGCGCGACCGGGGTCGGACGGGCACCTGGGTCCACTACGAAGCGGTGCGCGACGCACCCGACCATCTCGCAGCAGCGATCCACCTGGTCGCATCGGCTCCGATGGTCACCGCCGACGCCGCCCGCTTCGAGCTTCGGCACGGTTTGCGCGAACAGGCCGGCTGCGTCCTCGGTCCCGGTGACCCAGACGTCGTGGCGGCATTCGAGGGTGCCGGTCTGCCGCTGCTCAAGCGCTGATCGACGGCCGGCTAGAGAATCGCGTCCGGGCGGTAGGCCGCGGCCTCGGGGTACGCGGCGACCAGTTCGGCGACCCGCGCGGTGAAGCCATCGACCTGATCACCGGCGGTGCCGACGAACGCCACACGATCGGCGAGCAGGACCTCGAGCTCGTCGGCGGTCAACGGCAGCCGGTCGTCGGCGGCCAACCGATCGAACAGGTCGTTGGTGGCCAGACCCTGCTCGCGCATGGCCAGCGCCACGGCGACCGCGTGCTCCTTGATCACCTCGTGTGCCGTCTCGCGGCCGACCCCGGCGCGAACCGCCGCGACCAGGACCTTGGTGGTCGCCAGGAACGGCAGGAACCGCTCCAGTTCGCGGTCGATGACCGCCGGATAGGCACCGAAATCCTCCAGGACGGTGAGCAGCGTCTCGAACAGGCCGTCGATCGCCAGGAAGGCGTCCGGCAGGGCGACCCGGCGGACCACCGAGCAGGACACGTCGCCCTCGTTCCACTGGTCGCCGGCGATCCCGGACACCATCGTGAGGTGACCGGCCAGGACATGGCGTAGACCGACGATCCGTTCGCAGGAGCGGGCGTTCATCTTGTGCGGCATCGCCGAGGAACCGACCTGGCCGGGCTGGAAGCCCTCCGTGGCGAGTTCCTGACCGGCCATCAGCCGGATGGTGGTCGCCAGGCTCGACGGTCCGGCGGCGAGCTGCACCAGGGCCGCGACGACGTCGAGGTCGAGCGACCGGGGGTAGACCTGCCCGACGGCCCCGAGTTCGGCGGTGAACCCGAGGTGGTCGGCCACCGCGGCCTCGAGTGCGGCCACCTCGGTGCGGTCGCCGAGCAGGTCGAGCAGGTCCTGCTGGGTCCCGACGGGGCCCTTCAGGCCGCGCAGCGGGTAGCGGGCGAGCAGGTCGTCGACGCGACGGCGCGCCTGGTCGAGTTCCTCACCGGCGTTGGCGAAGCGTTTGCCGAGCGTCGTGGCCTGGGCCGCGACGTTGTGGCTGCGACCGGCCATCACGGTCTCGCGGTACGCGGTGGCGCGCTCCGCCATCCGGGCCAGCGCGGCGATCGCGCGGTCGCGGACCAGTTCGAGCGAGCGCCGGACCTGGAGTTGCTCGACGTTCTCCGTCAGGTC
>CAYTLZ010000218.1:0-5553 GCA_964438785.1 uncultured Actinomycetota bacterium
GCCGAACAGCCGGCACTCGTCGAGGATCATCCGCCGCGGGTACATGCCCGGGTCGTGGGTGAGCAGCCCGGCCATGAACTCCGGCAGCACGTGGGCCTTCAGGAACGCGGAGCGCTCCGTCGGGACGGCGAACGCCGCGGCGTGGGCCTTGCAGAACCCGAACGACGCGAACGCGGCGAGCTGGTCCCAGATCGCCTCCGCATCGGCGCGCTCGACGCCCTGGTCGATGGCGCGCGACAGCATCCACCCACGGATGCGGGCCTGCTGTCGCTTGTCGGACAG
Organism: uncultured Actinomycetota bacterium; assembly: GCA_964438785.1. Classification (GTDB taxonomy): domain Bacteria; phylum Actinomycetota; class Nitriliruptoria; order Nitriliruptorales; family Nitriliruptoraceae; genus PWLR01. Next base: position 283 of record CAYTLZ010000218.1, read on the forward strand.
CTGCCGGCGCAGCAGGTCCGCGTACGCGAGGTCGCAACCGGTCAGCGCCGACAGCACGCCCATGACCTGCTCGTGGTAGACGATGACGCCGTGGGTCTCGCGCAGCACCGGTTCGAGCTTCGGATGCGCGTAGACGGTCGCCTCTTCACCGTGGCGGCGGGCGACGTACGGGCTGACCATGTCGGCCTTGACCGGCCCGGGCCGGAACAGGCTGATCTCCGTGATGAGGTCGCCGAACTGATCGGGCTGGAGCCGGCCGAGCAGTTCGCGCTGCCCCGGCGACTCGATCTGGAACACCCCCACGGAGTGGGTCGAGCGGATCAGCGCGTAGGTGTCCGGATCGCCGTGCGGGACCGCATCCAACGACAGCCGACCGCCTGCGTCCCGTCCGGGCAGCACTGGATCCGGTTCCCGCGACGGCGGCGTCGACCCACAGCCGTTGACCAGGTCCAGGCAGTGGCGCATGGCGGAGAGCATCCGCACCCCGAGCACGTCGAGCTTGAGCAGCCCCAGCGCGGCGACGTCGTCCTTGTCGAACTGGCTCATCAGGAACCCGCGCCCGGCGTTGGCCTCGCGGCCGTGGGCGGAACGTTCCAGCGGGGTGCGCATCGTCAGGTCCGCGTCACCGAGCAGGATCCCGCACGGGTGCATCGCGACGTGGCGCGGGAAACCGTCGATCCGCTCGACGAGGTCGAACAGCGTCGCGAGTTGGCCGGCATCCAACCGGCTGTGTTTCAGCTCCGGCAGGTTGGCGACGAACCGGCGCACGTCCCGGGCGCGGGCGTGGGTGAAGCTGCCGGCGATCGCGTCGAGCTCCTCGCGCGGCAGACCCAGCACCTTGCCGACCTCGCGGACCGCCATGCGTGCCTGGAAGGTTTCGAACATCGCGACGCACGCGGTGCGGTGCTCGCCGTAGCGGGCCATGACCAGGTCGTAGACGTCCTCGCGGCGATGCGATTCGACATCCAGGTCGATGTCGGGCAGCTCGTCGCGGTAGGGGTTCATGAACCGCTCGAACGCGAGCCCGTTCGCGACCGGATCGACGTCCGAGATCCGCAGCGCGTAACAGATCAGGCTGCCGGCGGCCGACCCGCGGCACGCCACCAGCACCCCGAGCTCACGCACGTCGGCGACCACCGCGGCGACGGCGAGGAAGAGGTCGTGGAGTGCCAGGCGGTCCACCATGTCGAGCTCGTGCTCCAACCGGGTGCGGATCGCCGGGGTGACCCGATCGAACCGTGCGGCGACCCCCTCCCAGCAGCGCCGGTGCAGCTCACCGGCGGCGGCTTCCGGCGACAGGCCGGTCAGCCGCGGGACGTGCAGACCGCCGACGCCGAGGTCGACCTCGCACGACAACGCCAGTTCGTGCGCGGCGACCAGCAGATCCGGGCGTTCGGCGAACCGCGCGTGCTGCTCGGCGGCGGTGGTGAACCACGCCTCCGCGGTGCTCCGGCCGAGGTGGCGGGTCGCGAGCGGCACCTGCTGACGCACGCAACGCAGCACATCCGCGATCGCCACGTCCTCCCGGGTGAGGTAGCGCACATCGTTGACCGCGACGGCGCGCACGCCGAGTCGTTCGGCCAGCTCCAGCGTGCGCCGGATCCGGGCGTCGTCGCCGGGTTCGTCCGCGTCGACGCCGCCCGGTCCCCCGCCCCCGCGTCGCGCGCCGACGGGCCGGCCACCCGGCGCGACCCGGTGGTCGCGCACCCCGAGTGCGATGCCCTCACGGCCGAACACCTCCAACCAACGCCGGAGCTCGTCGTCGGCGGCATCGAGGTGGCCGCGTGCCAGCAGCCGTCCGACCGGTGAGTCGACCCCGAGCAGCGCCACCACCCCGCCGGACGCCGCCGCCCCGCCGAGCGCGTCGACCGGCAGGTGCGGGTCCGAGCGGACCCCGGCGTGGGCGGCGGAGACCGTGCGGCACAGATCGCCGTAGCCGGCCTGGTTGGTGGCGAGGAACGTCACCCGCGCCGCGTCGTCCTCGAGCCACGCCGCGCCGCGGCCGGGTCGGCGGCGGCGGGGGTCCGGGGTGGGTGCTGCCTCGGCCGGCAGCCGGACCCGGCCGGCGCGCGTCAGCTCCCACCCGGCGCGGTCGGCATCGGGTTCGAGCGCGAGGTCCGCGCCGTAGATCGGGGTGACCCCCTCGGCCGCGGCGGCCTGCGCGAAGCGGACCGCCCCGTAGAGCCCGTCCCGATCGGTCATCGCGACGTGGCTCATCCCGGCGGCCCCGGCCGCGGCCGCGAGCTCACGCGGGCGGATCGCACCGTCGCGCATCGAGAAGCACGACCGGGTCGACAGATGGGTGAACGGCGGGGTGTCGCGGACACCGGGCCGGTCCTCGGTGGCGCGGGTGAGCGCCTCCGCGGCATCCGCGGCGCGGCGGACCTCGACGTCGCGGTCCTCGAGGGTGGCCGCGAACTCCTGCGGTGACCACGACCGTGCACCCGCCACCGACGACCCCTCACCGGCCGATGACATCGACCTGAATCACTCACAGGCGAACGTGTGTTCGCCTGTGACGAACGTACGGGGTGCATGCGACGGGCCGCCCGCGACGCGCCCCCGGCGCACGGGGTGTGCGGCCGCGGACCGGGTCAGTCCAGCACGCGGATCTGCACGCTGCCGCGCGCCTGACGCTTGGCCCGGTACAGCTCGTCGTCCGAGCGTCCGACGAGCAGCGACGGCGCATGCAGCGCAGAGCGCGTGACCACGCCACCGACGCTCAGACCGATCGACACCGGCGTGCCGTCGGCCAGCGTGACCGGCTCCTGCATCGCGGCGATGATCCGGGCCGCGAGCAGGTGCGCGTGATCGACCGAGCCGGACTCGTCGTGGGCGACGATCACGAACTCGTCGCCACCGACCCGACACACCGTGTCGTTGCGTCGCACGCTGGCCAGCATGCGCGCGGCGACCTCACGCAGCACCTCGTCGCCGGCCGCATGCCCGTAGGTGTCGTTGACCGGCTTGAACCGGTCGAGATCGAGGCTCAACACCAGGGTGGATCCCCCCCGGTGCAGCAGCGCCAGCGCCTGCTCGATGCGGTCGCCGAGCAGCAGTCGGTTGGGCAGCCCGGTCAGCGCATCGTGGGTGGCCTGGTGCACCAACCCGCGTTCGAGTTGCTTGCGCGCGGAGATGTCCTGGACCTGCTTGATGAAGTAGGCCGGAGTCCCGTCCTGATCACGGACCAGCGCGCCCCACAACTCCACCCACACGGCGTGCCCGTCGCGGTGCAGGTAGCGCTTCTCGATCCGGTAGCTGGGGCGCAGGCCCGCGCGGACCTCGGCGATCGACGCCAGATCCTCGGCGAGGTCGTCGGGATGGGTGAGGTCCTCGAAGCCGATGGTGAGCAGGTCCCGGGTCGAGTGGCCCGTCAGGGCCGCGAACGCCGGGTTGACGCGCCGGAAGCGGCCGTCGAGCCCCACGATCGCGATCCCGATGGGTGCCTCGGTGAACGCGAGCCGGAACATCTGTTCCGTACGGGCCAGCAGCGCCGCGCTGCGGCGGGCCTCGAGCAGGGCCATGACCTGATCCGCCAGCCGCTGCAGGACCGGGATCGAGTCGGCCGACACGACATCGGGGCGGTCGTCGAACACGCACAGGGTGCCCAGTGCGAACCCCTGCGGCGTGATCAGCTGGACGCCGGCGTAGGCCCGCAATGTGCCGAGCTCACCGGTGGTGTAGGGCAGGTCGGCGAAGCGGGCGTCCTGCGTGGCGTCCGGCACGAGGACCGGCTCGCTGTGCTGGATCGTGACGTTGCAGTAGCTGTGCTCGCGGCGTGCGACGTCGCGCGGACATCCGACCGTGACCGCCTGCCACTGACGCTCGGCGTCGATCAGGTTGACGGCACCCTGGTCCGTGCCACACAACTGGGCGGCGAGCGCCACGAGGTTCTGCAGCGCCGGGTCCGGCTCGGTGTCGAGGATGTAGTACCGCCGCAACGCCTCAAGACGGGCGGCCTCCTCGAGCTCACCGGTCGAGAGCCCGTGTCCGTCGACCTGCGGCGCCGACGACAGCTCCGACAACAGCATCGAGGTGGTCGTTTCCATCACGGGGTGCTCTGAACACGCCAGACAGCTCAGCCGGGGCGCGACGTCGCCCACCGGCGGGCGGGGCCGTCGCCAGGGCGGCGTCCGCGCCACCCGTCCCCTGCTGGACCCGTCGGCTGCACCCCGGGGAACTCAAACGGGACCTTCGTCGACCAACGGGGGGCCGAACGGCCCTATCACCCCGGCGACGGGTCGAAGCACGACGGGCTCGCGCGGAGCTAGACGAACTCCCGCGCCGGCTCGTCGACGCTGGTCGCACCGTCGATGGACCAGCGACCCTCCTCACGTACGAGCAGATAGAGCAGCGCATCGCGTGCCCCGTCCGTGGCGATGACCGTGACCTCGATGCGGGCGAGGTCCTCGACCTGCGCGCAGCGACCGAATTCCGCCTCGGGCTCGTCGAGCAGGATCGGGTACTGCGCGACGATGATCGCCTCGAAGATCGCCGGCTCGACCTCCGCCTGGAACCGGCGGGAGGCGAAGGTCAGCGCAGCCTCGAAGTCGGCGGCACCGAGCGCGTCGATCTGTCTGTCGATCGTCTCACTGGCCGCGACCACGACCGCGTCGTTGCAGGCACGGGCCTCCGGATCGGGCGTGCCGTCGGACTCCGGCGCGCCCGGAGCGTCGTCGCCGTTCCCGTCATCCGGGGTCGCGCCATTCGGGCGCTCGCGGTCCGACACCTCGCCGTCCGCAGGCCCGTCGGCCCCGCGGTCCGGATCGGCGGCTGCCTCGTCGTCCGGGCCGGCGTCGTCCGATGCGGGTGGGTCCGCATCGAACGGCGAGGGCGCGGTACAGCCGACGACGAGCGCACCGAGCACCCCGGCGATGAGCCGGGTCCCGGTGCGCCATCGCCGCCGAGTGCGCACGCTCAGCTGCCCTCGCCCGTCTCGATCGGTGCGCGCACCAGGTTGCCCCATTCGGTCCACGAGCCGTCGTAGTTGCGCACGTGGTCATGGCCCAGCAGGTAGGTCAGCACGAACCAGCTGTGGCTGGAGCGCTCCCCGATCCGGCAGTAGACGATGGTGTCCTGGTCGCTGGAGAACCCCTGGTCCTCCTCGTAGAGCCCGCGCAGCTCCTCGATCGGCTTGAACGTGCCGTCCTCGTTGGCGGCCCGGCCCCACGGCACGCTGGCCGCACCGGGGATGTGTCCGCCGCGCAGCGCGCCCTCCTGGGGGTAGTCGGGCATGTGGGTGCGCTCGCCGGTGAACTCCTGCGGGCTGCG
>CAYTLZ010000219.1:0-5504 GCA_964438785.1 uncultured Actinomycetota bacterium
TGGATCGCCACCCTCGATGAGCTCGAGGCCGGCCTCGCGCGGTTCGAGGCCCAGCTCGACGCCGGCGACGACGCCGTGTTCGCCGGGCCGGGGTCGTGGGCACCGCCCGAGGGGATCGGGCCGCTTCCCGGCGAGCTGCGGCAACGTGCCACCTCGCTGTCGTGGCGCATGACGGCGATCGAGCAGCGGGCCGGGGATCGGCGCAAGGCGCTGGAGGCGCGGCTCACCGACCTCGAACGGCGGCGCGGCGCTGGGGCGGCCTACGCCGCGGCCGGGCCGGCCTACTCGACCACCGGTGAGGAGCACATCTGAACCACGCTGCGTCATCCGCGGTGTGAAGAAGACGTGAAGGGATCACGCAGAACGCTGCAGCCCCTGGTGGCCCGGTCGATGGGTCGGGCAGACAATCTGACGGAACTTCACGGCTCATGGAGGAGGCGCTTGCCTCCTCCTTTGCTGTGTTCCCAGACATGATCGGGGCAAGGGCATGTGGGACTCGACGACACACGCGGTGCTGTCCGCAGTCGACGGTCTGGCGCGTCGTGCCGAGGTCCGGGCGCACAATGTCGCCAACTCGGAGACCCCCGGGTTTCGCGCCCGCCACGTCGACTTCGAATCGACGCTCGCGGAGGCGATCACCCGCGGTCGGCCGCAGAACGCCCAGGCGGTCGCGGTCGCCTCACCGACGATCATCGGTCCGAACGGCAACAGCGTCGACATGCAGACCGAGATGGTCGGCGAGATCAAGGACGGCCTGCACCGTGAGGCGATGACGGTCGCGTTCAACTTCAAGACCTCCAACCTGCGCGTCGCGATCTCGGGTCGCCGATGAGTTTCACGACCTTCTCGGCGATCGACATCGGTCGGACCGGTGCGGGCTTCGCGAACCACTGGATCGACTCGATCGCCCACAACATGGCGAACGTCAACACCGCGACCGCGCCGGGCCAGGAGCCCTTCCGGGCGCTCAAGCCGATCGCCGTCCCGCTCGGCGGCGGGCCCTACGCCCCGAGCGGTTCCGGTGTCCACCTCGGTGCCCAGATGCGCGCCGGCGGCGATGCCCCCATGGTCTACGACCCCAGCCACGTCATGGCCGACGAGGACGGCATGGTCACGATGCCCGTGGTGGACATGGGCGGCGAGATGGTCGACCTGATGATCGCGAACCGCTCGTATCAGGCCAACATCCGCACCGTGCAGTCGGCCCGTGAGGCCTACCAGTCCGCCCTGCGGCTCGGGACGGGCCAGTGATCCCGCCACTTGGAGCCATCGGGCCCGCCGCCGCAGCCGCCGCGAACCGGCCGACCCCGCCGGTCGCCGGTCCCGGCGAGGGCTTCGCCGGGGCGCTGCAGAACGGTCTGCAGCAGGTCTCGGACCTCGAGCACCACGCCGACGCGCTCATCGAGGACGTCGCCGTCGGCGGCCCGACCCAGATCCACGAGGTCATGGCCGCGACCACCCAGTCCTCGCTGGCCGTCGACATGCTCGTCCAGGTCCGCGACCGGGCCCTGGACGCCTACCAGGAGATCATGCGGATGCAGATCTGAGGCCGGCCCCGTAGCCGGCCCCGTGGCCGCCCAGCTGTCGCCGTCCCGCATCCGCACCGCCGCGCATCCGCACCGCCAGCACCACCTGACCCCCGCACCACCCACCAGCCGAGGAACCGCACGTGGAGCTCAAGGATCGACTCGCCGGCCTGGTCCGCGCGTTGCCCCCTGCGCAGCGCGCCGGGATCGCCGTCGCCGTACTCGTGCTCGTCATGGCCGCCGTACCGTTCGTGCAGTGGGTCACGACCCCGTCCTACGCCCTGCTGTTCGCCGGGCTCGAGGACCGCGAACTCGGTGAGGTCACCACCGAACTCGACGCCCGCGGCATCCCCTACGAGCTCGAGGGCAGCCGCGTGCTGGTCCCGCAGGACCAGCTGCACCGGGTCCGCGCCGACCTCGCCGAGGCCGGCATGTCCGGCAGCCCGGCCGTGCCCGGCTACGAACTGCTCGACGAGCAGGCGCTGGGGGTCTCCGACTTCCGTCAGCGCGTCGACCTGCAGCGCGCCGTGGAGGGCGAACTGGCCCGCACGCTCAGCGCCATGGACTCGATCGAGTCGGCCACCGTCCGCCTCGTGCTGCCCGAGGACCCGCTGTTCACCGACCAGCGCACCCCGGCCACCGCGTCCGTGCTGGTCCGCCCGACCCGCCAGCTCGACCGCAACCAGATCGACTCGATCACCCTGCTGGTCTCGTCCGCGGTCGAGGGGCTGAGCACCGACGACATCACCGTCGCCGACACCGCCGGTCAGGTGCTGCACAGCCCCGGTGACGGCTCGACCAGTGGCGTCACCGACCGCCAGCAGCGCCTCACCCGCGAGTTCGAGCAGGCCCTGGCCGCCGACCTGACCGGGCTGCTGCAGCGCGCCACCGACGCGCCCGCCTCCGTGGTCGTGCGCGCCGCGCTGGACTTCAACGAGACCGAGACCCAGACCGAGACGTTCGCCGACGAGGGCACCGCCCTGCGCGAATCGATCAACAACGAGCTCTACGAGGGCACCGCCCCCGCGGTCGGCGGCACCGTCGGCGTCGACGGTGGGCCGCTGCTGCAGGGCGGCGGCGAGGGCAACTACGAGCGCGGCGAGGAGGTCCGCGAATTCGGTGTCGGGCGCACCACCACCCGCACCGTGCAGGCTCCCGGCACCGTTCGGAACCTGTCGGTCGCCCTGGTGGTCGACGACGGTGCGGTCATCGGCAACGCCGATCTGCAGCAGCTGGTCACCGCTGCGGCCGGCCTCAACGCCGACCGTGGCGACGAGATCGCCATCAGCCGTGTCCCGGCCCCGCCGGAGGTGGAGATCGTCGACGAGGAGACCGGCCCGGAGATCATGGACCTGGTCCGCACCGGGATCGCCCTGCTGGTGCTGCTCATCGTCGCCATCGGGCTGTTCCTGATGAGCCGCCGCCGCGGCAAGGACATTCCGCCGCAGAAGGTCGTGCCCGCCAAGGTCCAGGCCCCGGTCGCCCCCGTGAAGGAACCGGAACCCGAACCCATCCCGCAGGGCCCGACCGTCAAGGACGAGGTCTCCGAGCTGGTCGAACGCCAGCCCGAGGAGATCGCCGCCCTGCTGCGCAGCTGGCTGGCTGACCGCCGGGGGGCCGGGGTATGAGCGCCATCACCGTCTACAACCGCGCGCAGAAGGCCGCGGCGGTCATGCTCGCCGTCGGAGGCGACCGCGCCCACAAGGTCATGCAGTACCTCGACGAGGAGGAGGTCGAACAGCTCGCGGTCGAGATCGCGGCGCTGGGCAACGTGCCCTCCGGCCAGCTCGACAACATCCTGGGGGAGTTCCACGCCGAGGCGGTCGCCCACCAGCAGCTGATCAGTGGCGGCGAGAAGCACGCCCGGGAACTGATGCGCCGCCTGCACGGCGACGAGGCCGACGACATCGTCGACCGGCTGCTCGCCAGCACCCAGTCGGCTCCGTTCCACTTCCTGCGGCTGCACGAACCCGCCGAGGTCCTCCAGCACCTGCGCGACGAACATCCGCAGACCGTCGCGTTGATCCTGGCGCATCTGCCCGCACGGCTCGGGGCCAACCTGCTCGCCGGGCTCGACGCGAACAGCCGGGTCGACGTCGCCACCCGGCTCGCCACCCTCGAGCGTGCCGACCCCGTCGTGGTCGAACGCGTCGAGGCGGCGATGAAGTCGCGGCTCGGCGAGGTCCGGCGTCGCTCGGGCCGACGCGACGGCGTCAAGGAGCTCGCGGACCTGCTCAACCAGACCGAACGCGCCACCGAGCGGCTGATCATGGCCGAGCTCGAGGAGATGGACCCGGCGTTGGCCGAGAAGGTCCGCGCGCTGATGTTCGTCTTCGAGGACCTCGTCCAGATCGAGGACCGCGACCTGCAGGAGGTGCTGCGCCAGATCGAACCGGCACGCCTCGCCATGGCGCTCAAGGGCGTGTCGTCGGAACTGCGCGAGATGATCGAACGCAACCTCTCCGAACGCGCCCGCACCACCATCGCCGAGGAGATGGACCTGATGGGCTCCGTGCGGGTCAAGGACGTCGAAGAGGCCCAGTCCGACATCGTCCGGGTCGTCCACGAACTCGAGAAGGAAGGCCTGATCACCATCGGCCGCGGCGGAACGGAGGAGTTCGTTGCCTGAGATCCTCCACCTCACGATCGACGACACGGCCGTGCACCGGCTCGGTGCGCCGCAGGCCACGCTGGACCCCTCCACCATGGCGGTGCTCGAGGCCAAGGTCGCCGAAGCCACCGCGCAGGCCTACGCCGAGGGCGAGGCGGCCGGTCGCGCCGCCGCCGTCGCGGCGGCCGACCGCACCGCGCAGGCCGTCCAGGCCGCCGTCGGGCAGGTCCACGCCGAACTCGTCGCCCAGCGGGACGAGGCCACCCGCCTGCAGCTCGACGTCGCCGCCGAACTCGCCGAGGCCGTCATCGGCCGGGTGCCCGCCGACGACGCCCTGACCGTGCTCGCCCGCGTCGAGTCGGCGATGGCGCTGCTCGACGACCCGGAACTGACCCTGCACCTGCACCCCGGCGACCACGCCGTCATCGGCGACCGGGCCATCCCCGGCATCACCGTGCTCGCCAACCCCTCCGTCGCCGCCGGTGACGCCCGCATCACCGGGGCCCACGCCGGCGCGGAGCTGACCCGGACCGCACTGCTCGCCGCCGTGGTCGAGGCCGTCGCCGAGGGCGACGACCTCGGCGAGCTGGTCGACGATGCGCCGGCCGACGGAACGGACACCGGGGGTCTGACGGCACCGGGAGGTGGAGCATGAGCACCCTGACCCGTGCGGTCACCCACGGCTCGGTCTCCCGCGTCGTCGGCACCGAGGTGGAACTCCGTGGTCTGCGCCTGGCGGTCGGTGACGCCGTCGACCTCGACACCCGTGCCGGGCGTCGGATCGGCGAGGTCGTCGCGGTCGCCGACGGTGCGACCCGGGCACTGGTACTCGGCGAGACCACCGGCATCGCCCGCGGTGACCGGGTCCGCGCCCGGCGCGGCCCGCTGACCTCGCCGATCGGCGACGCGCTGCTCGGGCGCGTCATCGACGCGCTCGGACGCCCGCTCGACGGTGGCCCGCCGATCGACGCACCGTCGATGGGGGTCGACGCGGCCGCCCCACCGGCGCTGGAACGCCAGCGGGTCGCCGCGCCGCTGGCCACCGGCGTCCGGCTGATCGACACGCTGTGCACCGTCGGTCGCGGCCAACGGCTCGGGCTGTTCGCCGGCTCCGGGGTGGGGAAGTCGACGCTGCTGGCCATGATGGTCCGCGGCACCTCCGCCGACCGGTCCGTGATCACGCTGGTCGGCGAACGTGGCCGTGAGGTCCGCGAGTTCATCGAGGACGTGCTCGGTCCCGAGGGCCTGGCCAACAGTGTCGTCGTGGTCTCGACCTCCGACGAGCCGGCGCTGCTGCGCCTGCGCGCCGCCGTGCTGGCCACCCGCATCGCCGAGGTGTTCGCCGACGACGGCCACGACGTGCTGCT
>CAYTLZ010000220.1:0-5481 GCA_964438785.1 uncultured Actinomycetota bacterium
CGTGCCCGACCTGATCCGGTTCTACCTCGGCGAGGAACCGATCCTGCCCAACGTGGAGACCTACCTGCTGTGGGATCCCGAGCAGCGCGAGGCGGTGCTCGACCGGCTCGACGAGCTCGTGGTCAAGCCGGTCGCCGAATCCGGCGGCTACGGCATGCTCATCGGCCCGCACGCCAGCGACGAGGAGATCGAGGCGACCCGCCAGCAGGTGATCGCCGACCCACGCGGCTACATCGCGCAGGAGGTCGTCGCCCTGTCGCGGCACCCCACGCTCATCGGGGACCGCATGGAGGGCCGTCACGTCGACCTGCGCCCGTTCGCGATCGCGGGTGAGACCGTCGAGGTGATCCCCGGCGGGCTGACCCGGGTGGCCCTGAAGAAGGGGTCGCTGGTGGTCAACTCGTCGCAGGGCGGCGGTTCGAAGGACACCTGGGTGCTCGACGGCAACCGGGGCAGCGGTCGGGGTGCGTCCGCGGTCCCGATCGGCCTGCGCGGCGAGGAGGCCTGACATGCTCGCACGTCTCGCGGAGAACCTGTTCTGGGCCGGTCGGTACGTCGAACGGGCCGAGGACACGGCCCGGATGGTCGACGTGACCTACCACACCCTGCTGGAATCGCCCTACGGCGAGGTCGCGCAGGCCTGGGAACAGCTGCTCGAGGTGCTGTCCCTGCGCGCGGCGTTCGGCGAGGGGGCGCTGGAACAGGACCGCATCGTGCGGTTCCTGGTCCTCGACCGCGACAATCCCGGATCGATCACCGCCTCGGTGGCCAAGGCCCGGGAGAACGCCCGCAGTGTGCGTGAGCTGGTCTCCACCGAGCTCTGGGAGGCGGTCAACGACCTGCACCTCGCGCTCGGTGCCCGGGATCTGCACAGCGACCTCGCCGATCAGCCCCATGAGCTGTTCGCGCTGGTGCGGCGGGCGTCGATGACGATCTACGGCGTGGCCAGCGAGACGATGCCGCGCGACGAGGGCTGGCGGTTCATGGCGCTCGGTCGTCTGCTGGAACGTGCGGAGATGACCTGTCGACTGATCGACGTGCGCTACGGCCAGTTGGAGGCGATGGCCGGCCCCTCGCGCCGCCTCGCGGCCGACGGTGCCGACCTGGCGATGGGGGCGGACCGCACCGACTTCCACCACTGGGTCGCGGTGCTGAAGTCCGCCTCGGCCTTCGAGGCCTATCGCCGCCGCTACCGCTCGTCGATGGACCCGGCTGACGTGGTGGAGTTCCTGCTGCTCGAACCCGACCTGCCCCGCAGCGTGCTGTTCTGCCTGACCGGTGCGATGCACCAGCTCGAGGCGCTGCGTGGTGGCCGTCCGAGTCGGGCTGCGCGGCGGCTGGGACGGGCCTCCTCGTCGCTGCGCTACCGCGACGTCAGTGAGCTGTTCGAGGTCGGATTGCACGAGTTCCTCGACGGTGTCCAGGACCAGGTCGCCGGCGTCGCGGAGGCCGTCGCCGACGAGTTCTTCCGCCACCACCCCTCCGGCGCGATGCACGCCATCGCGACGTCGTAGCGCCCTGGAACGACCGTGTAGCGACCGTCAGACCCGACTGTGAGGAGCGCGAAGTGCGGCTCGACATCCGGTACGTCACCCGCTTCCGGTACGCGAAGACGGTGGCCGAGTCCCAGAACGAGCTGCGCGCGGCCCCGGCGACCGACGACCACCAGTGGCTGGTCCACTACCACGTGACCACCACGCCCTCGTCACGGGTGCTCGCCTACCAGGACTACTGGGGCACCCGGGTCGACACGTTCGGTGTGCGCCTGCCCCACCAGCTGCTCGAGGTCGTCGCCGAGGCGACCGTGGAGACCGCCGGGGCCAGCAGCGTGCCCACCGGGGTGTCGCGGGCGGCCTTCACGGATCAGGACTTCCGCGACAACCACATGGAGTTCCTGCAACGCTCGCCCCACGTCGACTGGGGCGAGACGGTCGCCGATGCCGCCCACGCCTGCGTCGACGGGGTCGATGACGCCGGGGTGCTCATCGAACGTGTCCACGAGCACTGCGCGACGCTCGACTACCGCCGCGGTGAGACCTACGTCGGCGTCGGGGTCGACGAGGTGTATGCCCGCCGGACCGGGGTGTGTCAGGACGTCGCCCACCTCGCGATCGCGTTCTACCGCGAACTCGGCGTGCCGGCCCGCTACGTGTCGGGCTATCTGTTCACCGTGGACGACGCGACCGGGTTGGACGCCGACTCCGACGAGGTGGAGGTCGAGACGCACGCCTGGGTCGAGGTCGCCGTCCCCGGACACGGGTGGATCGCGCTCGACCCGACCAACGCCCAGCTGGTGGGGGAGCGGCACGTCACCATCGGCCGTGGCCGCGACTACGACGACGTCTCCCCGTTCCGGGGGGTGTTCAGCGGCTCGCGGGCCCACGAGCTCGAGGTCAACGTGACGATGCGCCGGCTCGCGCTCGAACCCGTGGGCGAGAGCATGGCCCCGGGACGTGCCCGGCGCCAGCAGCAACAGCAGTTCGAGGACCGCGACCGCGTCCAGCAGTCGCACCAGCAACAGCAGTGAGCGCTCAAGGTCGGCCCCGGACGGCCGATGGACGTGCCACGCTGGCGCGGGACAGGGGAGTGGTCACCGTTGGCACGCCGTGATCGTGGATCGGACGACGGCCGCGCGACGCGGGCGGCGTCCGTGCTGCCCGGCGTCGGCACCGTCGTCGAGGTGGCCCAGCGCGACACCGGCGTGCGCCGGCGCAGCCGCGTGGAGCACGCGCAGGCCATGCAGGTCTGGGTCGTGGCACCCCTGCGACCCGCCGGGGAGGCCTGGCCGCTGGAGCCCGGCACGCCGCTGGAGCTGACCTGGGCGACCGAGCGCGGCGTGCGGACCGCCCACGGGGCGCTCGACCGGGTCGAACAGGACACGGTCGCCGTGTGGGTGATGAGCGTCGCCCGGGTCGAGGAGACGCAACGCCGCGAGGCCTACCGACTGGATCTCGCCCTGCCGATGCAGGTCAGCGGTGCCGGCTTCACGGTGCCCGGCAGCCTGCGCGACCTCAGTGAGACCGGACTCCGGGTCCGCCTGGCGGCGAGTACGGGCCTGCAGCTCGGCGACGAGGTCCGGGTGGCGGTCGATCTCGGCACCGAGGGCCCCGTCGACCATGCCGCGCGGGTCGTCCGTGTGCGCACCGGAACGCCCGGCGGGGAGCTGGCCCACGACGAGCTCGAACTCGGTCTGCGCTTGCTCGAGCTCGACCTCGACGACGTCGAACGCCTGCGTCGGTTCGTGTTCGAGGAGCAGCTGCGCCGGCGCCGGCGGGACGGCTCGCGCACCTGAGCGACCCGGTGACGCAGGCCCGGTGACGCAGAGGAGGGTCCCGGTGACGCCTTCGGTGCGTCCGCTCGGCCAGCTCGTCCATGCGAGCCTGGTCATCGCGCCATCCCGGGACCCTCGGCCCCGCCGGACCCGCGGAGCGCTCGACGATGCCACCGAGGTGACCGCGAGCGGCGTCCTGGCCGGATGGCGAGGCGGTCGACAGCGACCACCGCAGGGTGACCACCGAAGGTGGTGGTGGCCGGTGGTGCGATCCCACCGACGTCGTCGTCGACGTCTCGACGCTACGTGAGGCCGTCGTCGCCGTCGACGGGTGGTGCGCGGGCCGGACCGGCGCTCGCCGCCAGCGGACGTTTTGCCACCCGCCCCGCCGACCCCTACCCTTTGTTCAACACGGGTATTGAAAAATCACCCGTCCGCGTGGCGGCCCCGTCCACGCCCCATCCCGACCACCCCACCCGGAGTCGACCGTGAGCACCGAGACCGCCACACCGGCAGCCGCCGCGCGGTCGCTGATGGCGCTGCTCGGTGACGCACGTGCCCGCATCGTGGAGTTGCTGCGTCGTGAGGGGTCGGCCTCCGTGGCCGACCTCGCGGCGGGGCTGAGCATCTCCGAGGTGGCGATCCGTCGTCACCTCGGGATCCTGGTCGACGACGGCTTCGTCGTCGCCCGGACGGTCGCGTCCGAGCGGGGCCGGCCGCCGTCGCACTACGCCCTGACCGACGCCGCGGATCAGCTGTTCCCGCAGCGCTACGACCAGCTCGCCGCCCAGATGTTCGCGTTCCTGCAGGACCAGCACGGTCGTGACGGGGTGCGTTCGTTCCTGCGGTGGAAGCTCGATCAGGAGGTCGCCGGGCTCCAGGAGGCGGTCACCGCCGAGCACCTCCACGAGCGGCTCGAGCAACTCGCCGCGGTACTGTCCGAGGCCGGTTTCGACGCCTCGATCGACCACGACGGGTCGTCGTTCACGCTCACCCAGGATCACTGCACCATCGGCGATGTCGCCCGCGACCATCCCGAGGTGTGCGCCTACGAGGCGGCGACCTTCTCCCGGGTGCTCGGCCATGACGTCGCCCTGACCCGGCGGGAGACGCTCGCCGGCGGCGCGCCGGCCTGCGTGTGCCACGTCAGTCCCCGGCCGCAGGCGACCTCGGGAACGAAGCCCGACGAACCGTCAACACCCCCCACCCCGACCACGCCCGAAGCCACCACCGACCGTGCAGGAGACAAGCCGTGAGTCAGACCGAGATCGACCTTCCGATCAGTGAGGCGCGTCAGAACCAGAAGGACGTGGCCGAGGACCTGGCCGACTACAAGTTCGGGTGGTCGGACAACTCCGACGCCTACTCCTTCACCTCCGAGCGGGGCCTGACCCGCGAGCAGGTGGCGGCCATCAGCGAGCGCAAGAACGAGCCCTCGTGGATGCTGGACCTGCGGCTGCGCGCCTACGACGCCTACATGCGCCGCCCGATGCCGAACTGGGGTGCCGACCTCACGGGCATCGACTTCGACAACATCTACTACTACGTCGAGGCATCCGAGAAGCAGGCCACGACGTGGGACGAGCTGCCTCCGGAGATCCTCGAGACCTACGAGAAGCTCGGCATCCCGCAGGCCGAGCGCGAGCGGCTCGTGGCCGGCGTCGCCGCCCAGTACGAGTCGACCGTGCTCTACCACAAGGTCCGCGAGGACCTCGAGGACCAGGGCGTCATCTTCCTCGACACCGACACGGCGCTGGTCGAGCACGAGGACCTGTTCCGGCAGTACTTCGGCACCATCATCCCGCCGAACGACAACAAGTTCGCGGCGCTGAACACCGCCGTGTGGTCCGGCGGGTCGTTCATCTACGTGCCCGAGGGTGTCAAGGTCGACATCCCGCTGCAGGCCTACTTCCGCATCAACAAGCAGAACATGGGCCAGTTCGAGCGCACGCTGATCATCGCCGCCCCGGGCAGCTACATCCACTACGTCGAGGGCTGCACCGCCCCGATCTACAGCTCGGACTCGCTGCACTCGGCCGTGGTCGAGATCCTCGTGCAGGAGGGTGCCCGCGTGCGCTACACCACGATCCAGAACTGGTCGAACAACGTCTACAACCTGGTGACCAAGCGCGCCGTGGCAGAGAAGAACGCCACGATGGAGTGGATCGACGGCAACATCGGCTCCAAGGTCACCATGAAGTACCCCGCGG
>CAYTLZ010000221.1:0-3505 GCA_964438785.1 uncultured Actinomycetota bacterium
CGATTCGCTCGGCGACGAGGTCAAGGTCACGGTCATCGCGGCCGGTTTCGACAAGTTCGAGGCCCCGGTCGAGCAGGGCGGCGCGTTCCTGCGCACCAACGAGGCGGGCGACGACGCCCCCGCCCCGCAGGCCGTCGAGGAGGACGAACCCGACGAGGTGTTCACGCCCGAGTTGATCGACCGCGCGGACGCGGCCCGCGACGAGGACGACGAACTCGACGTCCCGTCGTTCCTCCGCTGAGCGCGGTCGAGTCGCCATGACGGGACCCGAGGGCGTCATCCCCCTGCACCCGGCTCCGCTGGGGCCCGGCGTCGAGGCGTGGTTCACGGGCGCGCCCGTCGCCCAGCCCGCACCGGGCACGGTCGAACGGGTCGGCAACCTGTCCACCACCCGTCCGCACCGGCCGGGCGACGTCGCCCGTGACCGGGCCCGGGTGGGGACCGCGACCGCGACGGACCCGCGCCACTGGCACCACATGCGCCAGGTGCACGGCCATGCCGTTGGGCGGATCGACGCGTCGACCCCACCGGGGGCGCAGGTGCGCGACGTCGACGCCCTGGTCACCGACCTGACGGCGCGGCCGTTGGTGGTCGAGGTCGCCGACTGCGTCTCGGTGCTGCTCGCCGGGACCCGGACCATCGCGGCCGTGCACGCCGGACGTCGTGGAGTCGAGGCCGACGTGGTGGGTGCGGCGGTGGCACGCATGCGGACGTCGGAGGGCGGGACGGCCCCGATCGCCGCGGTCATCGGTCCCGCCATCGGTGGCTGCTGCTACGAGGTGCCCGCCACGATGCGCTCGGAGGTCGTCGACGTCGTGCCCGCGGCCGCGGCCACGACCACCTGGGGGAGTCCGGCGCTGGACCTCCCCGCCGCGGTCCGCACGCAACTGTCGGCCGTCGGCGTGGACGCGGTCGGCCGTGTCGGGGGCTGCACCCGGTGCACCCCCGGGTGGTTCTCGCACCGCGCCGACCCCGATGCCGGTCGCCAGATCGGTCTGGTCGTCCGCCGTGATCTCGCCACCACCGGTCGTGACGTGCGGACGGCCGGCCGACAGGTCGCCGCCGGTTCGGCGGTCGCATGAGCGTCGACGTCGCCGCGCGTATCGCCCGCGCCCGGGAGCGGCTCGACGCGGCCGCCCGAGCCGCCGACCGGCGCGCCGCCGACGTGCAGCTGATCGCCGTGACCAAGACCCATCCACCGGCCCTCGCCCAGGCCGCGGTCGACGCCGGCACGGTCGACCTCGGGGAGAACCGGGTCCAGGAGCTGCTGGCCAAGCTGCCGGAGGTCGACGGGGCGCGGTGGCATCACATCGGGCAGCTGCAGCGCAACAAGACCAGGGACGTCGTCGGCCGCCACATCCTGATCCACGGGCTCGATCGCGCCTCGCTGGCACGGTCGCTGTCGAAACGGGCCGTCGACGCCTCGAGCGTGCAGCGGGTGCTCGTCCAGGTCAACGTCGGTGACGATCCGGCGAAGGGCGGGTGCAGCCTCGACGAGGTCGGCGAGCTCGTGGCCTACGCTCGGGATCTCCCCAACCTCGCCGTCGAGGGTCTGATGACCGTCCCACCGATGCCACCGGACGATGCCGATCCGGTGGCCCACGCACGTCCGCACTTCGCGGCCCTGCGTGCGGCCCGTGACGACGTGCGGTCACGGTTCCCCGAGGTGACGCATCTGTCGATGGGCATGTCGGCGGACCTCGAGGCGGCGGTGGCGGAGGGCGCGACGATGGTTCGGCTCGGTACCGCCCTGTTCGGTCCCCGCGGGAGCGGGCCGTGGCGAAAGGACGCAGCATGAGTGAAGTGTGGAATCGGACGCTCGTGTATCTGGGCCTGCGGGAGGAGCCCGAGGAGATGTACGACGAACTCCCGGAGCGGTTCGTCCCGGAGGACGACCCGTACGCGGTCCACGCGCCGCAGCGCGCCAATGCCGGTCGGGATCTGGTCGGTGCCGGTGCCGGGCGGGCGGCCGCCGGCGGTGACCGCGCCGCCTCGGCCGCGCCGCGACGCGACGAGCCCCGGGCGGTGCGCGACGAGCCCCGGGCGGTGGACGAGCCGCGGGCACGCCGCGGGCCGATGCCCGCCGAACGGGGCATCCCGCGCGACGCCGTCGCAGTCGTCGACGAGGCGGACGACACGGGCGCGACCAACGTCCGGCCGTTGCGTCTCGGTGATCGCAGTGGCGAGGGCCCGGCATCGGCCCCGGTCCGCGTCGCGGTCGTCGAGGTGGAGCAGTTCGACGACGTCGAGGCGATCGGTGCCCGGTACCGCACCGGCCAGGCGGTCCTGTTCGACGTGGTCGGGGGCGGCACGGCCGTCGGCCGTCGGGTCGTCGACTTCGTGGCTGGCCTGACCTACGCCTCACGCGGTTCACTGACCAAGGCCGGCAGTCGGGCCTTCCTGCTGGTGCCCAACGGTGTCGTGATCGGCACCGCCGAGCGGCAACGCCTGCGTGACCTCGGCTACCGGGTACCGGCGACCGACGCCTGAGCGTGCCCGCCCCCTCGAACTTCGGACCCCACCTCCATGATCTCCTTCCTCCTGGGCCTCTACTTCTGGGTGCTCCTGGCCCACGTCATCTTCTCCTGGATTCCCCGTCCGCCCGAGCCACTGATGCCCTTCGTGCTCGGTGTCCGGATGCTGGTGGAGCCGCTCGCGGCACCCCTGCGCCGCGTCATCCCACCGCTGCGGCTCGGTGGCATCGCGCTCGACCTGTCGATCCTGATCCTGTTCTTCGGGGTCCGGATCCTGCAGGCGCTGTTCGCGAGCATCGGGCTCTGAGCCCACCGCTTTGGAACTCACCGACCGATCAGGACGTGCTGCCATGGCACTGACGCCCGATGACATCGCCAACCACGAGTTCCGTCAGGCCATGCGTGGGTACGCCACCACGGAGGTCGACGACCTGCTGGACCGACTCGCCGATCAGGTGGAGCGCAACGAGCAGGATCTCGCGGAGTTGCGTCAGCGGCTCGAGGCGGACGCCGCGAAGCTGGCCGAGGCGCAGCGCAACGAGGCGGCCCTGACCCAGACCCTGGTGACCGCCCAGCAGACCGCGCAGCGCATCGTCCAGGACGCCGAGGAACGGGCGGCGATCATCATCGGTGACGCGGAGGCCCAGGCGGAGTCGTTGACCGCCGATGCGGCGCAGGCGGCGGAGGCCACGGCGGCCGAGGCCCGGGCCGACGCCGAGCGCATGCGGGCGGCGACCGCGCAGGAACGTGTGGCGCTGCGGGCACGGCTCGAGCAGCTGGTCACGATCGAACAGACCCACCGCGACGACCTGCGGGCGCATCTGGAGCGCCAGCTGGCGGCGCTCGACGGCCGCGACGACGGCCCCGCCGCGGCCGCGCTCGACGAGAGCGGTGCGTCGCTACTCGATGACAGCGATGACGGCGTCGTCGATCCCGAGGTGGTGGCGGAGCTGTCCGGCACCGACAGCGCCACGCGGGGTTGGGGGGACCTGCTCGAGGCGACCGGTGCCGCGGGCAGCTCCGGGGACGAT
>CAYTLZ010000221.1:3605-5399 GCA_964438785.1 uncultured Actinomycetota bacterium
GGACGATCACGACGGCGGCGAGGGGCCCCGTGACCCCGACGAGCAGGGCGACGACACCCAGGAGGCGTCCGGGCGCGAGCACGGCGGGTCGGTGGACGACGAGTCGGTGGACCACGGGTCCGTCGACGACGGGCATCACGCCCACTGACGACCCGGCGGCCCGGGCGTGCGGAGCAGCGCGGTCGGCTGCGGTGCGCGCAGCCAGGTGGCGCTCAGCCGCGGCGGGGTCCGTCCCCGTCCGACGCCCGACGCGCTCCCCGGCGTGCCGCGCGCTCCAGCGGATGGTCGCGGTAGCCGTAGCCGGCCGACAGCCACGGATACGCGACGATCATCAGTGGCCCCAACCGTTCGCACTGGCGCACGTGGACGGCCTCGTGGTCGAGCAGGGACGCCGGCGGCTCGGTCTGGCGCGCCAGGACGACCTGCCCGATGGTGTTGGCGTCGGCGCCGACGAGCTTCAGCGCCCGCGAAGAGGCACCGCCGACGCCACGGGCGACGAAGCAGCCGCGCTCGACGTCCCACCGGGGCACACGCCCGGAGCCGAGCGCGACACCGAAACCGACGAGGGTGAGCGGTGCCGCCCACAGGGCGGCCGCCACCCGGCCACCGACACCATCGGGTCGGGACGGGACCCATGCCGCCAGACGCTCGACCAGCGTCCCGGCGGGCCGACGCGGTGCGACGTCGGCGGCGGCGGACGCCGGGACCAGCTCACCGCGACGGACCGCCCGTACCTCGCGGCGCTGGCGGGCCACGCCGATCACCCCGGCCACCGCCGTCGCCGTGAGCATCGTCCAGGCCACGACCTCGCCGGTACCGACGCGCGCGGTTGACCGGGTGTCGGGCGGTGTCCGGGCCTGACCGGTCATGCGCGGATCGCGATCAGGGCACGGCCGAGCCCGCCCAGGTCGATCGGCGTGCCGTCGGCGACCGGTGCCCGCACGAGTTCGTCGGCCAGCACGTCGCGGGCCAGCGCCGCGTAGTGCCCGCCGGCCTCGAGTTCGTCGTCGAGCTCGTCGGGCTGGACGGACACGACCAGGGCGATCCGGTCGTCCAGTGCGAGCCCCGCGGCCTTGCGCTGGTCGTTGACGGCGCGGACCAGCTCGCGGGCCGCGCCCTCGACCTCGAGCGCCCGGGTCAGCTCGGTGTCCAGGGCGAACGAACTCGCCCCCTCCGTGGCGACCGCCCACCCGGTGCGCGGATGCTCGACCACCTCGACCATGTCGGTCGTGATGGTCACGGTCGCCCCGTCCACCTCGATGTCCGCGTGGCCGTCGGCCAGGGCCGCGACGACGTCGGCCGCGGCGTCCGCGTCCAGCGCCTGGATCGCGCCGGCGACGGCCGGTGCCTGCTTCTGGAACACCGGACCGAGGGCGCGGAAGTTGGGCTTCAGTTCGCGTTCGACCAGGTCCCCGGTGCCGTCGGACAGCACGACCTCGTGGACGTTGAGCTCCTCGGCGACGTCATCGCGCAGCAGCGCGAGGCCGTCACGTTCGGCGACCGGCACCGTGACCAGCGCCCGGGCCAACGGCTGCCGGATGCGCACCCCGCTGTCGTTGCGGGCCTGGCGACCGAGTTCCACCACCTGGCGGGTGGTGGCCATGGCTGCGCGCAGGTCGTCGTCCCGCCAGGCGTCGGGGATCACGGGGAAGTCGCTGAGGTGCACGGACCCCACTGCCTCGGCGTCCTGGGACACGACCAGGTCCTGCCACAACCGGTCGGCCAGGAACGGGGTGAACGGGGCCAGCAGCTGCGCGGGCGGCGTGAGGCAGGTGTGCAGGGTGTGGTAGGCGG
>CAYTLZ010000222.1:0-5396 GCA_964438785.1 uncultured Actinomycetota bacterium
CGCCCCCCACAGCTTGCCGATCGCGGCGCTGAGCCCCAGGTCGGGTTCACCGCCGAGCCGCTCCAGGCTGGCCAGGAACTCGGCGCGGACCGTGCTCGCGGCGTTGTCCCCGACGGCCGAACGGAACCGCGCGTCGAGGAACTGGTCGCGCAGCCGGGCCACGTCCTGGACGTCGACGCCGGTACCGACCGGTCCGTAGAGCGACTGGTAGGTCGGGCGCGCCGCCTGCTCCACCCGCTGACGGGTGTAGCCGGGCGTGTTCGCGTTGGCGATGTTGTGGCTCGTGACATCCAACCCGGCCTGGGCCGCCTGGACGCCGCTGAGGCCCGTGTACAGACCGACGAAGGAACCCATCTACAACGCCCTCCGCAGTCGGCCACCGACGGCCCCGGCGCCTTCGAGGCGGCCCTGGGCGTCATAGGTCAGGTTGCGCTCCCGGGGGACCCCGGTGAGCGCGTCGATGCTGTCGGCGACGTGGTCGAGCTGGGTGTTGGCCAACGTGCGGTTCTCCGCGGTGACGTCGTCGATCTCCTCGGCGAGCTGCCCGAAGGCCTCGAGGTGGTCCCGGAAACTGTGGGCGTAGGGCTCGGGCGCGCGGGCGACGAGTTCCGGCAGCAGCAGCTCGTCGGGGGACACCTGCCAGACCCCGGCCAGGTCGCGCAGGGCGAGGTCGCGTTCGAGCTCGCCCTGGCGCAGCAGGTCGACCGCCTGGTCGACCTCGCGCAGGGCCTCGGGGGCGAACCGACGCTCATCGGCGGCAAGCAGGAGCCTGCTGACCGTCAGGCGGTACAGCAGCAACGTGACGATTCGCCGCTCGTCCCACAGACGTTCGGCGAGTCGTTCCAGCGCAGCACGTTCGGCATCCATGATGACTCCGTCGACCGGTACGCGTCCCGCTCAAGCAGCCCGGACGAACCACTTCAGCGCGGACCGATCCGGCCGATGCAGCGGGTACGCCCAGGAGGTGTGCATGCCCGTCCAGGCCGTGCTCCCCGCGGATCCGACCGCGACACCCACCACTGCACCCGGGACGACCACCACGGTCGAGCCCGGGTTCGCCGCTGCGCTCGATGCGCAGACCGGCGGCACGGCGCCCGGGTCGACGACCACCACGACGCCCGGCACCGTCCCGGCCGATCCAGCCGGCACGCCACCAGCCGCCGGTGGCCCCGCCGCGGCCGGCAGCCTGAGCCAGCTCCGCACCGTCAGTCTGAGCGTGATGGTCGGCGCGCTCGCCGGTGGTCCGAGCGAATCGATCGGTGCCGCCATGGGTGGTCCCGCGGCCGGTGCCGGCGTGCAGACCGCGGCGGTCAGTGACGCCTGGGGCGCGGCGTCGGACCGTCCCGCCGGTGTCAGCGGGCGCGGCCAGGCCGTGCTCGACGCCGGGGAGCGCTACCTCGGTGTCCCCTACAAGTGGGGCGGGACCAGTGCCGCGACCGGGTTCGACTGTTCCGGGTTCGTCCAGCAGGTCTACCAGGACCTCGGCATCAAGCTGCCGCGGGTCAGTATCGACCAGTCGCGGGCCGGCACGGAGGTGGCCGGCGGCATGAGCAACGCCCAACCCGGCGACCTGGTGTTCTGGCGGGGCAACGGCAGCCGCCCGAACCACATCGGCATCTACGCGGGCGAGGGCCGCATGCTCGTCGCGCCGCGCACCGGGGACGTGGTCAAGTACCAGGAGATCACCCGGACCCCGGACGCCGTCCGTCGTGTGCTCTGACCCCACCGGTCACCGAAAGCCTGCTTCGAACCGATCGTGCCTCTAGCATTCCGTGTCGGCAGTGGGTGATGGCCCGTCGGGGCGACGGGCAGCTCGGAGACCGTCCGGGTTGGACACAGACGACAGGCCCCGCGGGGGCGAGGGGCGGAGGAACCGGTGGCCAAGGTGCTCGCGGTCGACGACGAGCCGCAGATCCTCACCGCGCTCGGCCGTGGGCTCGGACGGGTCGGTCACCAGGTGCTGGTCGCCCGCAACGCCGCCGACGGGCTCGCCGCGGCCGCCGCCGCATCGCCCGAGCTGATCCTGCTCGACCTGCGGCTGCCGGACCTCGACGGCATCGAGGTGGTCAAGCGCCTGCGGACCTGGACGACCGTGCCGATCCTGCTGCTGTCGGGGGCCGGCACGGAGAAGGTCAAGGTCGCGGCGCTCGACGCCGGGGCCGACGACTTCATCGACAAGCCGTTCTCCATGGAGGAGTTGCGCGCGCGGGTCGGTGCGGCGCTGCGGCGCCATCCGAGCCGCGGCAATGGCGACAACCATGACGGTGCGACGTCGTCGGTCCTGCGCTGTGGCGCGCTGGAGGTCGATCTCGCCGCGTACACCCTGTCGATCGACGGGCAGCCGGTGAAGCTGACCCCGACCCAGTGGAAGCTGCTCAGTGCCCTGATCGCCCGCCCCGGCCGGTTGCTGACCTACCAGCAGATCATCGCCGAGGTGTGGAGCAGCTCGCACGGCAACGAAGCCCGCGACTCGCTGCGGGTGCACCTGCGGTCGTTGCGCTCCAAGATCGGTGACGACGCCAACGACCCCACCTACATCGCCACGGAAGCCGGTGCCGGCTACCGCTGGATCGCCGAGGTGGATGCATGACCGGGCCGGTGTGAGCGACGACCCATCCGCGGCAGGCCCGTCCGGTTCCGCCCTGGCCGCGACCGCCGGGAGCCGCTCCGGGCGTACCCGTGACGCCGCTCCGGACGACCTCGCCCGTCGGGCGGCGATCCGCAACCTGTCCATCCTGGATGCCCGGCTCGCCCCCGTGGTCGACGACGCACTGGCGCTGCTGGCGCTGGCGACCGGCGCGGCCGCCACCGGGCTGACCGTCGTCACCGACACGACCACGGTGACCATCGCCGGCTCGATCGGGCGTCGCGAGGTGCCACTCGACTGTTCGCCGGCGGCCCAGGCCGTGGCCCACGACGAACGCGTGGTCGTCGACGTCGAGCGCGAGCACCGCTTCGCCGCCCACCCCTCGATCGCCACACGGGACCTGCCGGTCACCGTCGTGGCGGTGCCGGTGCGGGTCACCGGCGCGGTCACGGTCGTCGCGCTCGAGCTGATCTGGGCGGACGCCCGCACCGTGGACGTGTCGATGCTGGCCGCGATCGAACGGGTCGCCAGCCACCTCGGACGGGTACTCGCCCTGCACGCGGAGACCGACGAGTACCGCCGGTTCATGGAGATCGCCCCGGACCCGATCGTGCTGCTCGACGACGCCGGCATGATCGAGCGGGTCAACGGGGCGTTCGCCGCCATGGTCGGCCACCACCGGGTGGCGCTGATGGGCCGCTCGTTCATGGATCTGGTCGCACGTGACGAACGCGCCGGGTTCGCCGCGGCGCTGGCCCGGGTCACCTTCGCGCGTCACCGACCGGGCCACCTCGACCTCACCCTGGTCACCGAAACCGGCGACCGGGTGCCCTGTTCGGTCAGCGCCGCCCATCTGGGTGGTGCCCGACGGTCGATCCAGCTGGTCATCCACGATCTGTCCGACCGCCTGCGCGCCGAGGAGGAGCAGATCCAGCTGTCCGAACAGCTCGCGCGGGCCCAGCGGCTGGACGCGGTCGGGCAGGTCGCCGCCGGCCTGGCCCACGATCTCAACAACCTGCTGATGATCATGATCTCGAATCTGGGGTTGGCCGAGGAATCGGTCGCCGCCGCCGTGAGCGGTGACGCCGATGCGCTTGCCACGCTGGGGGGGGACCTCGCCGAGTTGCGCGCGGCCGTGGACCGGGCGACCTCGCTGACCCGCAGCCTGCTGTCGTTCGGTACCCGTCGCGGCGGTGAGGGTGTCCGTGCGGATGTCATCGAGGTGCTGGACGCCATCGGCCGGCTGGTCGAGCCGTCGCTCGGCGACGACATCACCCTGCGACTGCTGGTGCCCGCCCTGCTGCCGGTGGTCGACGTCGATCCGGTCGAACTCGAACGCACCGTGCTTAACCTGGTGATCAACGCCCGCGACGCGCTCGACGGTGGCGGCACCGTCACGGTGGCGGCCGAACATCTGCTGCCCAGCGATCAGGTCAACCGGCGGGCCGACGACCCGGATCCGGTCGAATCCGTGCGGATCCGGATCCGTGACGACGGCCGGGGGATGGACGCTGGCACGCTCGCCCGCGCCTTCGAGCCGCTGTTCACCACCAAGGGCGAATCCGGCAGCGGGCTCGGGCTCGCGTCGGTGTCCGCGTTCGTCGACCACGTCAACGGCACCATCGACGTGTCGTCGGTCCCACGCGAGGGCACCGAGGTGCTGCTGACGATCCCGATCGCCGCCGGGACCGTGGACGTGCCCGTCGGCGTCGACGTGCCGGTCGGTGGCGCACGGGTGCTGCTGGTCGATCCCGGCGAGCGCACCCGTCGGGTCATCGCCCGCATGCTGCGTTCGTCGGGTTACCGCGTCGTCGAGGCCGCGAACGCCGACGAGGCCCGGCGGGTCCTCGGCAGGGAGTCGATCGGCCTGATGGTCACCGAACTCGCGCTGCCCGACGGCAGCGGGGACCGCCTGGTGCGCACCGCCACCGATGAGCAACCCGACATCGTCGCCATCGTGCTGGCCGCGGTCGATGGCCCGCGGACGCTGGATGGCGTGCCGGTGCTGGTCAAGCCCTTCAGCGCGACGCGGCTGCTGCGCACCGTGAACCGGGTGCTCGCGGATCGCTGAGTGGGTCGTCGGGATTTTCTCGACCAGAGTGCTTGAGCCGCCACACCGAGTGACCGACAGGTGTCCTCGAGCCGGCACGGATGTCCGGCCTGGGACACGACATGGAGGTCACTCCCAATGCGCATCAACCAGAACATTGCGGCGTTCAACGCGTACCGCAACCTGAACCAGACCCAGAACCAGCTGTCGTCCTCGCTCGAGAAGCTGTCGTCCGGGTTCCGTATCAACCGTGCCGCCGACGACGCGTCGGGTCTCGTGAACTCCGAGAACCTGCGTAGCCAGATCGGTGGTCTGAAGGTCGCCACCCGCAACGCCCAGGACGCCATCTCCCTGGTGCAGACCGCGGAAGGTGCGCAGACCGAGGTGCACTCCATCCTCCAGCGCATGCGTGACCTGACCGTGCAGTCCGGCAACCTGGGTACCAACGACGCTTCGGCGCTCAAGGCCAACCAGGACGAGATCACCGAGCTCAACGCGGAGCTCGACCGCATCTCTGAGCAGACTCAGTTCGGGACCAAAAAGATCCTCGACGGAACGTTCCTCAAGCTGACGGAAAACGCTGGCGAAGCCGCCGTCATCGAGGGCGGGGAAGTCACCGTCGATTTGGCGGTGACGGGCGTCGACACCACCTTCGAAGTAACCCTGAACGGGGAAACTCGGACGGTGGCGGTTGACTACGGTGGAGAAGGTGCCGGTGAGGACCTCGCTGGGCTCGTGAATGCTACTCAGACGGCTATC
>CAYTLZ010000223.1:0-5368 GCA_964438785.1 uncultured Actinomycetota bacterium
AGAACATCCAGGTGCTGTCGACAGTTCAACGGGTCACCACCGAAGACGGGGGCGACGTCGCCGAAGAAGGCGGGCAGGTACTGCTGACCGTGGCGCTGGAACCCGAGGACGCGGAGCGGCTGGTGCTTGCCATCGAGACCGCATCGCTGTACTTCACCCTCTTGCCTGACGACGCCGATCCCGCCGATACTCCAGGACGGACACTCGACACACTGTTCGACGACTGAGCACCGACGAGCCACAGACGGGGACCCCTTGATCATCATCTGCGATCCGGACGCACAGCTGCGCGAGCGGCTCGCGACCGCATCGGGTGCGACCACCACCGGGATCCTGGTCGCCAGCACCGACGAGGCCGAAGGCACCCTGCAGGAAGCCGGCGCGGCCACCGTCGTGACCGTGCTCGGACCCGGCATCCACCGTGAGGATGCCCTGCGGTTCGCGGAGAAGGTCGACGAACACCACGGCGGGGTCGCCACCCTGCTGGTCGCCGACGAACTCGACCCGCAGCTGCTGCGTGAGGCGCTGCGCTCCGGGATCGACGACGTGCTCACCATCGACGCGTCCGACGAGGAGTGGACCGAAGCGGTCAACCGGGCCCGCGCCCGGGTCGCCTCCGAGGTCGACCACGTCCGGGCAGAAGGTGCGCCCGGCACGGAAGGTGCGCCCGGGCGGCTGGTCACCGTGTTCTCCACCAAGGGTGGGTGCGGCAAGTCGCTGGTGGCCTCCAACCTCGCCATCCTGGCGGCCGAACAGATGCAGGTCACGGTGCCGCTGGTCGACCTCGACCTGCAGTCCGGCGACCTCGCCATCATGCTGCAGCTGATGCCGGCACTGTCGATCTACGACGCGGCGCAGGCGGCCGGGCGACTCGACATCGACGCGCTGTCCGCCCACCTCACCCCGCACCGCTCCGGGGTGGCGCTG
The DNA here is from genome assembly GCA_964438785.1 of uncultured Actinomycetota bacterium. GTDB lineage: Bacteria > Actinomycetota > Nitriliruptoria > Nitriliruptorales > Nitriliruptoraceae > PWLR01. The sequence goes on from CAYTLZ010000223.1 coordinate 928, forward strand.
CTGGCCGCACCGATGGAACCGTCGCTCGCCGAACAGGTCACCGCACCGGCGGTCACCCGGATCCTGGAACTGCTCAAAGCAGCGCACCCGCTGACCGTGCTGGACGGCCCCGCGCTGTTCACCGACCAGGTGCTGGCGGCGATCGACCTGAGTGACCAGATCGTGCTGGTCGGCTCCATGGACGTGCCCAGCATCAAGAACCTGCGCCTGGCAATGAACACGCTGTCGCAACTCGGACATCCGCGCGACCAGCTGCGGCTGGTGCTCAACCGTGCGGACACCAAGGTCGGCCTGCGCAGCAGCGAGGTCGAGAAGTCGCTGGGGGCATCGATCGACGTGATGATTCCCTCCAGCCGGGACGTGCCGCTGTCGGTGAACCAGGGAACACCGTTGGCGGCATCGCGTCCCAAGTCACCCGTGGTCGCCGCGATCCGGGAGCTGCTCCCGGACATCGTGCCGGCCAAGGCAGGTGACGGTGAGACCCGTCGGCGTCGACGACGCTGACCCGCAGACGGTAACGAGCAAGGGGACGACACATGGGGCTCTACGAACGCCTCTCGGGCGTGAGCGCTGACGAGGTCGAGGCCGAGACCGACGACGATCAGCACCGGCCGGCGTCCGAGCTCGCCGAGGCGACCGGCAAGGTCGACAAGGACAGCCACGCCGAACGGCTGATGGAGATCCGTCGGCGCACCCACCTCGCCCTGGTGCGTGCACTCGGCCCCAAGCTCTACGACACCAACGTCTCCCAGCACCAGCTCGAGGATGCGGTCCGCGACAAGCTCGGTGAGGTGCTCAGCACCGAATCGACGCCGATGTCGGCCGCCGACCGCAAGGCGCTGATCGCGGAGACGATCGACGACATCCTCGGCTACGGGCCACTCGAGCCGCTGCTCAACGACCCGTCCATCACCGAGGTCATGTGCAACGGCCCCAACGACGTCTACGTGGAACGTGACGGGCGGCTGAGCCCGACGGATGTCACCTTCCTCGACGAAGGCCACCTGCGCCGGGTGATGGAGAAGATCGTCGGCGAGGTCGGCCGACGGCTCGACGAAGCCCAGCCGTACGTCGACGCCCGCCTGCCCGACGGTTCCCGTGTCAACGCCGTCATCCCGCCGGTGTCGCTCGACGGCCCGATGCTCACGATCCGCAAGTTCGCCGCCGACGCGATGGGCTCGGACGACCTCGTGTCATTTGGGACCTGGAACCCGCGGGTGGCCAACTTCCTCGCCGCCGCGGTGGAGGGACGGATCAACATCCTGGTGTCCGGGGGGACCGGCGCCGGGAAGACCACCACGCTGAACGTGCTGTCCAACTTCATCCCCAAGCACGAACGCATCGTCACCATCGAGGACGCCGCCGAACTGCGGCTCGGCCAGCCGCACGTGGTCCGGCTCGAGTACCGCCCACCCAACATCGAAGGCCGCGGCGAGGTCGCCATCCGCGACCTGGTCCGCAACTCGCTACGTATGCGGCCAGACCGCATCGTCGTCGGTGAGGTCCGCGGTGGCGAAGCGCTTGACATGCTGCAGGCCATGAACACCGGCCACGACGGCTCCATCACCACCCTGCACGCCAACTCGCCGCGCGATGCGCTGTCACGGTTGGAGACCATGGTGCTGATGGCCGGCGTCGACCTGCCGATCCGCGCCATCCGCGAACAGATCGCCGCCGGCATCCAGTTCCTTGTCCACCAGTCGCGGATGCGTGACGGCTCGCGCCGCGTCACCCACGTCACCGAAGTGACCGGCATGGAGGGCGACGTCATCACCCTGCAGGACATCTTCCTGTACGACACCGCGATGGGCTACGACCCGGAGACCGGCCGTGCGCTCGGCCACCTCAAGCCCACCGGTATCCGTCCGACCGTCACCGACCTGATCGCCGATCAGGGCATCGCGATCGACCACGAGTGGTTCTCACCCGAAGAGTTCAACCGTCGCGGCGGTCGCCGTTGATCGCGAGCTGCCGATCGATGAGCGTCGCGTTCGCGGCGCTGTTGCTGGTGCTGCTGATGCTGCCCGTGCCGGCATCGGCGCAGGACGCGGAGCTCCAGCTTCGCGTCAACGACACAGCGCTGGAGCCCGACGGCACCACCACCATCGAGTTCACGCTCGCCGGTGAAGCCGCACCCGCCGAACTCGACGCCTCCCAGCTGGTGGTGTCCGAGGCCGGCGAAGCAATCGGCGACATCGAGGTGGTGGACCTCGACCGGGCAGCAGACGACGACCCGACCACCGTGATGATCGTGTTCGACGTGTCCGGCTCCACCCGCGGTGAGCCGTTGGCCGCCGCGCAGGCGGCCGCGATCGAACTCGTCGAGACCATCATGCCCGACGGCGTCGAGGTCGGGCTGCTGCCGTTCTCCAACGGCATCACCCTGGCGGTCGAGCCGACCTCCGACCAGGACGCGGTCGTCAGCGGTATTCAGGCGCTGGAGGTCGGCGGATCCACACGCCTGTACGACGCGCTGATCGAGGGATCTGACGCGCTGGCCGACGCGCCGGGCGACCGGATCCTGGTGCTGTTCAGCGACGGCGGCGACACCACCTCGGAATCCGAGCTGCCCGACGCGCTCGCCGCCGCTTCGGCGATCGACGCGCCGATCTTCAACGTGGCGCTGTCCACCCCGGAGCAGGATCCCGAGGTGATGGCCACGCTGGCCGACGACAGTGACGGCATCCTCGTCGAGGCCGACGAACTCGACGAGCTGTCCGCCGCGTTCGCCACCGTCGCGCAGGCGCTGGTCAACCGGTTCACCGTGACCTACCGCGGGACCGAGGTCAGCCCGGAACTCGCCTTCGAGCTCATCGCCTCCGTCGACGGGGCCGAGGCCAGCGCCAGCGGCCTGCTCGTCAACCCGCGGGTCGAGTCGCTGGTCAACGTCCAGCCGCCGCCCGCCGCCAATGTGTTCGACGCCGGCCGGTTCGGGACCGAACAGGCGCTGTACATCGCATTGGGCGTCGCGTTCCTTGCGCTGCTGCTCTTCCTCGCCGTGCTGTTCATCCCCCGTGGTGACCGGCAGGTGCAACGCACCCTGCAACGTGGGCTGACGCTGGCCGGCCGGGGCGGGACCCGCGCCGCGCAGGCCACCACCGGACTGTCCGCGAGCGCCATCGGTCAGCGGGCGCTGGCGGCGATCACCGCCGCGCCGAAGCCCAAGGGCTACGAAGAGCGGCTCCAGGTCGACATCGACCGGGCCGGCTGGCAGCTGCGCGCCAGCGAGTTCATCGCCATGCGCATCGGCGGGTTCATCGGCGGGCTGCTGCTGGCGTGGGCGTTGACCGGGCAGTGGTGGTTCGGCCTGGTCGCCGCCGTCGCCGGGCTCTACGCACCGAGCCTGGGGCTGCTCAACGCCAAGCAACGGCGTCAGAAGGCCTTCGCCGAACAGCTGCCCGACACGCTGCAGCTGCTCTCGGGCACGCTCAAGGCCGGCTACGGGGTCCTGCAGGGCATCGACACCATCGTCAAGGAGACGCAGGCCCCGATGTCCACTGAGTTCCAGCGCGTGCTCACCGAAGCGCGGCTCGGGCTGCCGCTGGAGGATTCGCTCGACGAGATGGCCGACCGGGTCGGCTCGGACGACTTCAAGTGGGTCGTGGTCGCGATGAACATCCAGCGTCAGGTCGGCGGGAACCTCGCCGATCTGCTGGAGACCGTCTCCGAGACGCTGCGCGGCCGCGAACAGACCCGCCGCCAGATCCAGGTGCTGTCCGCCGAAGGCAAGCTGTCCGCCTACATCCTGGTGGCGCTGCCGTTCCTGCTGCTGTTCTACCTGCTGCTGACCAACCCGACCTACCTGACGCCGCTCATCACCAACCCGATCGGGCTGTTCATGGCCGGTGGTGCGGTGCTGTTGATGCTGGCCGGCATCTTCTGGATGTCGCGCATGATCAAGATCGATGTCTGACATGGACGAGCTGATCAACGACCCCACCGTGCTGCTGTTCGTCGGCGTGGCCGCGGTGTTCCTCGCGATCGCGGTCGGGGCCGCCGTCGCCGCGGACGTCGTGGTCCGGCGGCGCGAGGTCTACCGCTCGCTGGCGTCGGTGCGCCAGGCCGCCGTCGCCGGTGCGGACGTGCGCACCCAGGAACTGTCGGTCCCGGTGATGCGGCGCGTGATCCTGCCGGGACTCGGTGGGCTCGCCGGGCTGATCAAACGCTTCACCCCGGGCAGTGTGATCGACCGGCTCGACGACGAACTGATCTACGCCGGCTCACCCACCGGGTGGGACGGTGCCCGGATGCTGGCGATGAAGGTCGCCGTCGGCGTGCTCTTCGCGATCGGCGCGGCGGTGTTCCTGCCGCTGCTGGAGTTCGGCTTCCTGCGCACCGTGATCCTGGTGCCGTTGGCCGCGTTCGTCGGCTACTACCTGCCCGAGTGGATCCTGCGCTCCCGGTCCGGCAAGCGCCAGTTCACGATGCGCCGCGCGCTGCC
>CAYTLZ010000224.1:0-5367 GCA_964438785.1 uncultured Actinomycetota bacterium
GGGAACGCTACGACCGCATCGACTGGATCAGCGACGGCGAGGTGGTCCACACCGGTGAGCGGCTGGCGCTGGACGCGGCCGGGCTCGGCGGGTACGTGCGGGCGGTGCTGCACGGCGACGCGGGCGCGCGGACGCTGACCCAGCCGTGGCTGCTGGCACCGTCCGCCGGGGCGGACGGCGATCGCTGAGCCGCGTCACCCTGCGGACGTCCAGTGCGCCAGGCCGCGGGCGAACGCACCACCGGCGGCGGGGCTCGAGTCGATGCGCCAGTCGGCCTCCTTGTCGAGGTGGAACCAGACCAGTGCGCGGACGTCGGGATTGGTCTGCAGCCAACCGAACAGCTGCGCCATCCACATCGCCTTGTCCCCACCGCGCTCGGCCGAGCCCGTCTCACCGATCATCAACGGCTTGCCGGGCGCGAGTCGACGGATCTCGCGCATCGTCGGGGCGAACACCTGCGCCGGCGACTGCCATGCGGAGCCGGCCGCCGTCGTGCCCCAGTTGTAGCCGTCGACCGCGATGACATCGACGTGGTCGTCGCCGGGGTAGAGCTCGGTGAGCGGTTGCGAGCCGGCGAAGGTCACATTCGGGCTCCAGACCCAGGCCACGTTGTCGACCCCCGCACGTTCGAACAGTCCGTGGATGTGGCGCCACGCCGCGATGTACTCACCGGCACCGTTGCCGTTCGCACGCTCCGACCACGGATACCAGTCACCGTTCATCTCGTGGGCGAAGCGCAGCAGGACCGGACCGTCGAACGACCGCAGGGTCTCGGCCGTGCGCTGCAGGTAGGGGTCGAACTCGCCGTCGATGATCCGTCGCAGTCGGTACTGGGGCTGGTCGGTGGTGGCGACCTGCCAGTCGAAGGGCTCCCAGGTCAACAGTGACGTCGCACCGGTGCGCCGGACCGCGCCGAGCTGCTCGGCGTGGAGTTCGTCACCGAAGCCGAGGTAGTGCAGGACGACGCTCGGCTGCTGTCCGGCGATCTCCGCGACCTCGTCGAGTTCGGCGTCGGCCCAGCCGTTGCTGACCGTGGCCACACCGAACTGCGGTCCCGCGCCGAGACCGGCCACCTCCGGCAGCGGCTCGGATCCGGACGCGAGTTCCTCCGACGCCCGTTCCGCGACCAGTTCCTGCTGGACGAGCAGGGTCGCGTAGCGGGCCAGGAAGGACGCCATCTGCCCCCGCGAGACGTCCGCGCCGGGCTGGAACGTCCCGTCGGCGTGGCCACCGACCACACCGGCAGCGGCCAGACGCAGGACGCCCTGCTCATGGGTGGTTCCTCGCGTGTCGTGGAACGTGTCCGGCGACAGGCCCGCCAGCGTGACCCCGAAGAGCTGCTCGTGGGTCCGGGCGAGCATCGTCGCGGCCTGCCCGCGCGTCACGGCCGCATCGGGGCCGAACGACTCACCCCCGGTGCCGTGCACGATCCCGCCGGCAGCCAGGATGCCGATGCCCTCGACGTGGGTGTGGGCCGTCGACACGTCCCCGAAGCGCAACGACTCGGTGGCCGGCGTGACCCCGAACGACCCCAGCAGCCGGTGCAGCATGGACGCGAACTGGGCCCGGGTCACCACCTCGTGGGGACGGAAGGTCCCGTCGGCGAAGCCCCCGGCCACACCCCAGGCGGCGAGACAGGTGATCGACACCTGATGAACGCCTGCGACGTCGGTGAAGGGCACACCGTCGAACGCCGACGCGCAGGACTCGACCTCGAGCGTCGAGGTGGCGGTCACCACCACCTCGACGCTGTCGGCCGGACTGGAGGCGAACGACGTCGAGGTGACCGACACCGGCACGGCGGCGACCGCGACGGTCAGCACGGCGGCCAGCACCAGACGACGGGTGGTGGGGCGAAAGCGGTTCGGGCCCGACATGGGCTGCTCCGATGCGGATGTCTATCTCCGCCATCGGCAGTGCCCGCCCCGAGGTGAAGGGTGCCTGTCCGCCCGATCGGCATGCGTGCGCTCCGCGTCGTCGATCGCGTCCCGGCGACGGGCTCCCGGTCACCGATGGACGAGCGTGTCGGTGCCGCCCGGCTCCCGGCCCGCGTCCGGTGGTGCCCGCGTGGCCCGGAAACCCGTGACGAACGCCGCCACCGACGCGGGGTCGTCGAGCAGGTCCCAGGCGCGCTGGGTATCCATGGCGAAATAGGACACGAAGGCCAGCTCGCGCTCGTGGGCGTGGGCGAACATCCCCGCCACCCACTCGTCACGCTCGCCACCGACCGACGCGGACCCGGTCTCGGACACGCCCAGCGGCGCGTCGGTGAACGCGGCGATGGCATCGAGCGTGGGATCGACGGCCGCGGCGAAGCTGCGCCACACGTAGTGGAGCCGGCCGACGCGTTCGCCGCCCCAGTTGTAGCCCGACACCCCGATGCGGTCGACGTGGTCGTCGCCGGGATACAGCGGCTCGAGGGCCGGGGAGCCGGTGAACAGCTGATTGGGTGCCCACTCCCACTCGATGTTGGTCGCGCCGGCCGTCGTGACGACGTCCTGGACGTGGCGCCAGGCGGCGACGTAGCGCTCGGGGGTGTTGTCGGCCACCCCGATCCCCCACGGATACCACGCGCCGTTCATCTCGTGCATCAGGCGGACGATCACCGGGCCGTCACTGGCCGCAACGCCGCGCGCCCATCGCCGCAGGTAACGGTCGTGGTCGCCGTCGATGATGGTCTGCAGCGTGTAGTCCGGCTGGTCGGCATGGCCCATGCCACCGCTCGGGAACGCCTCCCACGGTTCCCAGGTGATCTTCAACTGCACACCGCGGCGGCGCAGTTCCGCCGCGAAGACGGGATCGAAGGGTTCGTCGTCGGCCCACGCGTGGTAGTAGTCGACGACATCGGGTGTCACGCCGGTGCGGTCGATGAAGCGGTCCAGCGCGTTGAGGTCGGCGACCGCGATACCGACCTCGATCAACGGGTCAGGGCCGCGCTCGACGGGTCCGTCGGCCGGCCGTTCGCCCGGTGCGCCCGGGGCCAGCCCGGACGTACCCGGCGCGCCCGGGGTCAGCCCGGTCGGCGCATCAGCGTCGGGCGCGAAGCCGCGGGCCTCGCGGTCCGCACGCGGGTCGGCCTCGTCGCCCACGCCGAGGTCGTGGCGGCCCGGCGTCGACCGGTCAGCGGCCGAGGAGCCGATGGCGACCGCGATCGCCACCGCCGCGGCGACGAACCCGATGAGGATCCTCGACCAGGGCCCGGCTCGGAGCCGGGCGGCTGATGAACGCGGCTCCTCCACCGCGGGTTGCTCAACCATGGTGGATCACGTCGTGCAGCAACGTGGCGGCACCGTGATGGTCGTCCGTGAACTCCAGGCTGACCATCGCGGCGTTCGGACCGATCCGTTCGATGCCGACGGGTGCGCCGCTCAGGCGGACGACGCCGCCGCTGCGCAGGATGTCCACATCGACGTGGTCCGTCTCCAGCAGGGCGGTGGCGCGGTCGCGGGACAGCTCGACCCGCAGGCCGGTCAACGACAGATCGACCACGGTCGCCGCCCGGCCCTCGATCTCCGCGGCGAGGACCACCGGGTGGCGGTAGCTGCGGCGGCGTTCGGGTGCGAAGCGCGGCGAGAGAATCCGGGCGATCGCCATCACGAGCAGGACACCGCTGAACAATGCCCACAGCGCCGCACCGTGCACCACGCCGGGCTGTGCCGGGGCGGGGATCAGCCCGAGCACGCCGACGCCGTAGAAGCCGAACGCGACGGCATACAGCACCGCGACCGCGACCAGCAGGTGCGGGGTGCGGGCACGATGACTGGTGTCGCTCGTCCGTCCCTTGGGCGTGACCCGGAACAGGATCTTGCGGCTGACCAACGACCCGGTCAGTGCGAGCAGGACCGCTTCCATGCGCACCAGTTCGAACACCGTGTTGGCGATCGGCCGGTGCAGTCCGCGCCCGAGCAGCAGCAACGCGACCTGCTGCAGCGCGAAGGCCACGACGAACACGGCCAGGAACAGCAGCACCGGTGCCACGATCGGGGCCTGTCCGGTGAGGATGACGACCGGCGGGAGCAGCAGCAGGCCCAACGTGCGCAACGGGTCGAACCAGGCCAGCAGGGTGGTCCCGTAGGCGAGCCGCTGGGCGGGGGCCAGCGACCGGTCGGTCAGCGGCCGCTCGTGGTGCCAGGTCTGCATCGCCCCCGTGCACCAGCGCCGACGCCGCATCAGATACTCCTCGGCGGTGGGCGCCGCGAGCCCGCGTGCGAGTACCTCGTCGTGGTAGATGCTCTTCCAGCCGGCGCGGTGCAGGCGGATGGTGGTCTGGAAGTCCTCGGTGACCGACTCCATCGCGACGCCGCCGACCTCCGCCAGTGCACGGGTGCGCAGGATTGCGTTGGTCCCGCACCAGAACGCGCTGTTCCACCGGTTCTTGGCCGGCTGGACCACCCGGTAGAACAGCGACTGCTCGGTCGTGGGCGCGCGGTTCCCCCGGCGTCTGCTGTGCACGTGCTCGAAGGAGTCCTCGTTGTAGAACGTCTGCGGCGTCTGGACGAACGCGACATCGGGATCGTTGAGGTAGGGCAGCGTGTTGCGCAGCAGGTCGTCGTGCGGCACTTGATCCGCATCGAGCACGGCGATGAAGTCGACGTCGATGGACGCCAGCGCGTGATTCAGGTTGCCCGCCTTCGCGCCGACGTTGTCCGGCCGGGCGATGTAGGAGGCACCGAGTTCCCGCGCCAGGCGTGCGATTTCCGGACGCGCGCCGTCGTCGAGGATCCAGGTCTGGTGCGGCGTGTCGATGCGCAGCGCGCCGACGACCACCGGCTCGATCACCTCGAGCGACTCGTTGTAGGTCGTGATCAGGACCGCCGTCTCCCCCCGCGGCAGTTGCCGGGAGACGGGTGTCGGTGCCCGCACGTCCCAGAGCGCGAACGTGAACAGTCCGAGACCGGCGACCGCGTACGCCTCCAGTGCCCACAGCGACCACGACAGCAGCCGCGCGTCCGGATTGATCGTGAACAGGGCCCGCCAGGTGGTAGCCCACCCCGACGGTGATCGCGACGACGGCCACGACCCGTAGCAGCAGTTGCCCGCCACCCCCTGTCCAGCGACCCGGCGCAGACGCCGTGCCGGGTGTCGGGGACGGATGCGCGTCGTCCACAGGCGGGACGCCGCTGGTCGACGCCTGGCTCGGACTGCTCATGGTCGTGCCCCCCAAGGGTGGATGAATGCCCTTGGCGCGGGGACCTGACGCCGGTCGAAGACGCTCGACGGTGCCCACCGACCGTAGCGAGTCCCCGCCACGACCACGATCGCAGAGTAGCCGAACGGCCACCATCGGTGATGGCCTTGTCGCGGCCGGCCGACGACGGTGGGCGCGGGCCGCCGGGTGTGGACGACCTGCGCAGTCCGGTCACACCG
>CAYTLZ010000225.1:0-5351 GCA_964438785.1 uncultured Actinomycetota bacterium
TCATGGGAGACCGCACTGAGGAAGGCGTTCTTCATGTCGTCGAGGGCCCGCAGCTCCTCGACGGCACGACGTTCCCGCTCCAGCGAGGTGCGCAGCGCCTCGGCGGCCCGCTCCTCCGCGCTCACGTCCCGGATCACCCCGGCGACGGCGACCGTCCGGCCGTCCACGACCAGCGGGGTGCGCCGGTCCTCGACCCACCGCCACCGACCGTCGCCGTGTTGGAACCGGATCCGCACGCTGAAGGGTTCGTCGGTCCGACCGGCGCGGGCCGGGAACCGCTGCCGATCGGCCGGGTGGATCCGACGATCGGCGAGCCGGGGATCGGCTCGGAACTGCTCGGCCGTGAAGCCGAGCACCTGCTCGCAGGCGGGACTGACGAACTCGACGGCCAGTTCGGGCCGGATCCGGAACCGGTAGATCACGTCCTGCGCGGCCTCCGCGATGGCCAGGAACTGCCGGTCGGCGAGTTCCCGCTCGCGTCGGGCCTCGTTGCGCTCCGTGAGGTCGAGGTAGATGGCGGCGAGCCCGAGCAGATCGCCCGCCGGATCGGTGATGGGGGCCAGGTAGATGCCCACCTCCAGGGTGTGCCCGTCGCGGTGGCGCCGCCGGGACTCGATGTACGACGGCACGGTCCGGCCGATCATCGAGTCGGCCAGACGCCGGTCCATCTCGTGCCGGACCTCCTCGTCGGGTGCCAGCAGGCCGACGTGCCGACCCACCATCTCGGCGGCGCTCCAGCCGTAGAGTGCCTCCGCGCCGCGGTTCCAGGCGCGCAGGGTGCCGTCGAGATCGACGACGACGATGCCGAGCTGGGCGGTGTCGAGCAGCGCCAGCAGCTGGGCCTCCGTCGCCCGGGCGGCCTGCAGCTCGGTCACGTCCGTCGCCAGCACCAGCACCTGGCCGACCGGTGCGGACGCCGTCCGCGCACCGGAGGGTTCGCCCGGCGGAGCGCTCGTGGCACCGTCCGTCGGCTCCCCCGGTGCGTCGGCCGTCACGTCGTCGAACCCCGTGGCCGTGATCGGCGCGACCCGCACGTCCCACACCCGGTCCTGCCAGTGCAGGCGGGTGCGGACCTGCTCACCGGTGAGCCCCCGTGCCACCAGCGCGTCGAGGTGTGGTCGCAGGCCCGCCTGCCAGGCCGCGAACGCGCCCGCGTCGTCGATGAGCGCACCCGTGCTGAGGATCTCGGTGGCGCCATCGGCGTCGACCGTCCAGATGGGGGCCGGCAACTCGGCCAGCACCCGGCGCTGACGCTCATCGGCGATGGTCTGCAGTCGCCGCGACGCGGAGACCGTGAGATGCGCGGCCACCACGTCGACGACGCTGCGGCAGGCCGCGAGCGCCCGCGCCCGCTGGTCCGGTGCGCCCCGCAGGCCCACCCGGACCCGACCGCGTGGCCGGTCCGCGACCAGGATGGGTAGTTCGACGGCATCCGGATCCCGCACCGGCGGCCCGAGACGGTGTGCGACCCCGTCGAGCTCGGCTTCGAGGCCGATGTCCGGGTCACCGACCGTCGCGACCAGTGCCGTCAGGAGCTGCTCGACGAGTTCGGCGGTGGAGCGTGCGGCCTGCACGCCGGCCTGCAGTTCGCGCAGGGCATCGAGCTCGGCGACCTGCTCGCGCAGGGCCTGTTCGGTCCGGGCCCGCGCCAGTCCCCGATCGGCGACCAGCGCGAGCGCCCGCGCGACGTCGATCAGCCCGGCGGTCGGGCCGCTCGGCGGTGTCACGATCACCATCGCATCGATGCCGACCCCGCCGACGGCCAGCATCAACCCGTCGACACGTTGGAAACCGACCGCGTCGTCCCGGGCCAGCTCGAGGCGGTCGAGGGCCACGACGACCGGACCACGGACGTCGACCGCGGCGTGACGGGCGACGACCACCGCCCCGGCCTCCAGCGCGGCGAGACGACCGGTCGCGGCGACGACCCGCCGCCGACCGGTGTCCGGCTCGGAGCGCAGATAGGCGATGCCCTCGACGCCGAACATCCGCTCGAGCGTCCGGGCACCGCCCCCGATGAGCGCCGCGGGATCGAGCGCGTCACCCGAGCCGGCCCGGGTGAGGGCGGCGAGCACGCGATGGAGGTCGCGGCCCCGCCCCGGCAGAGCCGCGGCCAGCAGGCGGGTGACCGGGTCCGTCGCGGCCGCATCGTCGACCAGCACGGTGTGGCAGCCACGCGTGACGAGGCGATCGATCGTGGCCGCGTCGGGTCCGGCGATTCCGATGGCGGTCCCCGGGCGGACCGGACTCGACGTGCCACCGACCGACGCCCGGGCGTCGACGATCACCAGATCGGCGGCGCGCCCGTCGCTCGTCCGGGCATGCGGCGGGACGTCGAGTGCGGTCAGCAGTCGTGCCCAGTCCGGGCTCGCGGTGCACGACGCGTCGCTGGCATCGACCACTGCGACGGTCGGCCAGTACCCCGCATCGTGCGCCACCGAGGAGTCCATGCGCGGAGTCTGCCCGAAAATGACGATCCCATGGGGTGGTTAGGCGACACCGGCGTCTGGCCACGCCGTGCCGGCACCAGCAGGCGGCACGCCGACGGCAGGGTCCCGGCACCCGGGTCAGGCCGCGGCGCGCCGGGCGAGCAGGGTGTAGAGCGCGGCGCCGGCAGCCACGGAGGCGTTGAGCGAGCCGACCCGTCCACGCATGGGCAGGCGGACCAGCGCGTCACACCGCTCACGGGTCAGCCGCGCCAGACCCGTCCCCTCCGCGCCGACCACCAGCACGCACGGTTCGCCGGCCAGCGGGTGGGCGGCGAGTTCCACCTCGGCGTCGCCGTCGAGTCCGAGCGACCACACGCCCCGGTCGTGCAGGCCACTGAGCGTGCGCACGAGGTTGGTGACCCCGACCACGGGCAGGTGCGCGAACGCCCCGGCCGCGGCCTTCTCGGCCGTCGGGGTCACGCTGGCGGCCCGGCGGTCGGGCAGCAGCAGCGCATGGGCACCCACCGCCTCGGCCGTGCGGGCGATGGAGCCGAGGTTGTGGGGATCGGTGATCCGGTCGAGCGCGACCAGCAGGGGAGCCTCGCCCGCGGCTTCGGCCGCATCGAGGACGTCGTCGAGCTGGGCGAGCACCAGCGGCGGGGCCTGGGCGAGCACCCCCTGATGGACCAGACCGTCGGAGCGCCGGTCGAGCTCGTCGCGTTCCCGCTCGGAGACCGCCACCCCGCGATCCGCCGCCAGGGTCAGGATCTCGTCGAGCACCGGCGAGGCCTCACGGCTGGTCGCCACCAGGATCTGGTCCACCGGCTGCGCGGAGCGCAGCAGTTCACGCACCGGGTGCAGCCCGCCGACCAGTCGACCGGTGGCAGCCCCACGCTCGCCGCCGCGCGGACGTCCCGGGCGACGGGAACCGCGGGGCTTGCTCACGCGCCGACCGTGGGCGGGGCCGCGTACCAACGCGCGCCGTCGGGCCGGTCCTCGACGACGACGCCGGCGGCGGCGAGCTGGTCACGGATCGCGTCCGCGGTCGCGAAGTCCCGGTCGGCACGGGCCTGCTGGCGCTGCTCGAGGAGCTGCTCCACCAGCGCGCCGAGCTGCGTCTCGAGCCCGGCGGCGTCGTCCAGCGAGCCGGCGAGCCCGAGGCCCAGCACGTCGTCGGCGAGCTCGACCAGCGTGTCGGCCAGCCCGGCCACCTGCGCGCGGGCGGTGGCGTCGCCGGACTCGGCCGGACCGAGCAGATCGTTGCCGGTGCCGACCAGCTCGTGCAGCGCCGCGACCGCCACCGGGGCGTTCAGGTCGTCGTCCAGTGCGGCCCGGAAGGCCGCGGCGTGCGGTGTGCCGGCATCCGGGTCGGCGTCGGTGCCGTCGGTCGCGCGCCGCGCCGAACGCAGGAAGGTCGTGAAGCGCTGGTGGACCGCGGCCGCGTCCTGCAGCCGGTCGGTGTCGAACGTCAGCGGCGTGCGGTGCTGGGCCGAGAGGTACCAGACCCGCAGCGGACCGACCCCGTGGGTGTCGATGGCCTCCTCGAGCCCGACGACGTTGCCGATGGACTTGGACATCTTCTCCTCGCCCAGACGCACCATGCCGTTGTGGACCCAGGTGGTGGCGAACGTGTCGCCGTGGGCCGCCTCGTGCTGGGCGATCTCGTTCTCGTGGTGCGGGAAGACCAGGTCGAGCCCGCCGGCGTGCACGTCGAACCCGTGGCCGAGGTGCTTGGCCGCCATCGCGGAGCACTCGATGTGCCAGCCGGGGCGGCCGTCACCCCACGGCGACGGCCACGACGGTTCGCCGGGCTCGGCCGACTTCCACAGCGCGAAGTCGAGCGGGTCTTCCTTGCGGTCGGCGTCGACGACGTCCTCGCCCTGCTGCATGTCGTCGATCCGGCGCCCCGACAACGAGCCGTAGTCCGGGAAGGACCGGACCCGGAAGAACACGTCACCGTCGACGTCGTAGGCCTTGTCCTGGTCCATCAGCGTCTGGATCAGTGCCTGCATCTCGAGCAGATGCCCGGTGGCCAGCGGCTGGACGTGCGGGGGCAGGATCCCCAGCCGGTCCATGGTGCGGTTCCACGCGCGGGTGTAGCGGGTCGCGATCACGGCCGGCGCGACCTGCTCGCGCCTGGCCCGCAGGATGATCTTGTCGTCGATGTCGGTGACGTTGCTGACGTGCATGACCTCGTAGCCCGACCAGGCCAGGTGACGGCGCAGCAGATCGAACACCACGGTCGCGCGCCCGTGGCCGATGTGGGCGTCGGACTGCACCGTCGGCCCGCAGATGTACAGGCTCGCCTTGCCGGCCTCCCGGGGTTCGAAGGGGCGTTTGGCACGCGCGAGCGTGTCGTAGAGGACCAGGGACATGGCGTTCTCGTTTGCGGTCGTCGAGCAGCTGCGGCGGGACGTGGACGGACACCGGGCCACCCCACATCGGGCCGCCGATCGCAGGGGGTCGTCACACGATGCCGCACCGGAAGCGTCGGACGGCGGATCACCGACACGCGCCTGCGAACGGGAGCCTACCGGTGGACACCCAGCAGCAGTGCGCCGCACCAGCCGGCGATGCCCTCACCCCGCCCGATGGTGCCGAGCCGGTCGGTGGTGGTGAACTTCACGGACACGGCGGCGACGTCGAGGTGGAGCGCCGCCGCGAGGTTGGCGCGCATCGCGTCGCGGTGGGGCGCGAGCCGGGGCCGCTGGGCGACGAGCGTCAGGTCCACGTTGCCCACCTCGAAGCCGGCGGCGGCCACGTCGGCCACGACCGTGCGGAGCAGCGCCATCGAGTCCGCCCCGGCCGTCTCCGGGCGGTCGACCCCGAACCGTTCACCGAGGTCGCCGAGCGCCGCGGCACCGAGCAGGGCATCGGCGACCGCGTGGGCCCCGACGTCGGCGTCCGAGTGGCCGGCCAGCG
>CAYTLZ010000226.1:0-1226 GCA_964438785.1 uncultured Actinomycetota bacterium
CGCCGGAGCTCGCCGCCGACATCATGGACAAGGGCATCGTGCTCACCGGTGGTGGTGGGCTGCTCAAGGGGCTCGACGAGCGGCTCAAGCACGAGACCGGGATGCCCATCCACATCACGGAGAATCCGCTGTCGTCGGTCGCGATCGGGTCGGGCAAGTGCCTCGAGGAGTTCGAGGCGCTCAAGAAGGTCCTGATCTCCTCGTCACGGCACTGAGCGAGAGCGATCACCGCCCGTCCGGGGCGGTGTCTGTGAGGTGACGGGTGTCGCAGCGGCGGGCGCGGGTGCTCCTCGGCGTGCTGATCGCCGTCGCGCTCGTGCTCGTGACGGTCGACTTCCGATCGGACGAGGGCGGCTCGACCGACCGATTGCGCGGTGGGGTGACCTCCGTGGTGCGTCCACTGCAGGACGGGGTGTCCGCGCTGGTGCGTCCGTTCACCACCCTCGGTGACAACGTCAACGACCTGTTCCGGACCCGGGCGGAGAACCGGCGCCTGCGGGTCGAGGTCGAGCGGTTGCAGCAACGGCGGGCGTCGTCGGCCGATCTGGAGCGCGAGAACGCGGAGTTGCGCGGGCTGGTCGACATCCGTGAGCGCGCCGCGATCGACTCCGTCGCGGCACGGGTCGTGGCCCTCGCCCCATCGAACTTCGAGTGGACGATCACCATCGACGTCGGGACCGCTGACGGCGTCCAGCGGGACATGCCCGTCATCGACGGCGACGGGCTCGTCGGCCGGGTGATCCAGGTCACCCCCAACGCCTCACGGGTGCTGCTGGCCATCGACCCGACCTTCGCCGCCGCCAGCCGGATCGCCCGGACCGGGGAGATCGGCACGATCGATGGGCGTGGCGGTGATCCGATGACCATGCGACCGCTCGATCCGGAGGCGGACGTCGAACTCGGCGACGAGATCGTCACCTCGAGCTACCGGGGCGGACTCTTCCCCGCGGGCATCCCGATCGGGACCGTGTCGTCGATCCAGGAATCGGGCAGTCGGTTGACCTCCGAGATGCTGGTCAATCCCTTCGTGGACTTCACCCGGCTGCACCACGTCCTGGTGCTGCTGGTCGACCCGACCGACGAGATCCCGGCGTTCGAGGGCTCCGAGGGCCTGGACTTCACCCGGCCCCCCGTGGAGCCCCGGCTGGATCCGGGTGCGCTGACCCCCGGGGGTCCGACGGGTGACGACGACGCGCCCGAGCCCGACGACGCGCCCGAGCCCGACG
>CAYTLZ010000226.1:1326-5332 GCA_964438785.1 uncultured Actinomycetota bacterium
CGACGACGCGCCCGAGCCCGACGACGCGCCCGAGCCCGACGGTGGGGATCCGACGGGTGACGACGGGTGATCCAACGGATCCTGGTCCTGGGCCTGTTGGTGCTCACCGCTGCGGTGCTGCAGACCGCCCTGTTCCCCGCGCTGACGCTGATCGGTTTCCGGCCCGACCTGCTGCTCCTGCTGCCGCTGGCCGTCGGGGTCCGGGACGGCTCACCGTCGGGTGCGCGCGTCGGTGCCGTCTGTGGGCTCCTGAGCGATCTGCTGATCTCCCAGTCGCCGCTCGGGCTGGGCATGCTGGTGCTGGCCGCGGTCGGCTATGCCGTCGGGGTCGCCCGGCCCTATCTGGCTCCCGGGTCGTTCACGGCACCGCTCCTGCTCGCGTTCGTCACCGGTGCGCTGGGGACCGCCGGGGTCGGGGCGCTGGGATCACTGCTCGGTGACGACGCGGTCACCTCGACGCTGTTGCTGCAGGCGTCGTTGTCGGTCGCGCTCTACAACACCCTGCTGGCCCCGGTCGTGCTGGGGATCGTCGGGCGGCTGCTCGAGCGCTTCCCGCTGCGCGGCGCGTCGGGTCTCGACTGAGTGCCGGGGGCGCGCGGGGCGGCATGCGCGACGGGCACCGCTGGTACCTTCCGTTCCGTCGGGGGTGGTCGCTCGTCTGCCGTACGGGCGCGTCATTCCGTCGTCGGACGGACGCTCCGTGAGCGAGCCCCGTCGTCGTGTTGTCCGGCTCCTGCGGTGACGAGCGTCCATGGCCATCCCTCCGTCCGACTCCTCGCCGATCCTGCGCCTGACGTTCCTCGCGGTCGTGGTGATCGGCTTGTTCCTCGCGCTGCTCGCGCGGCTGTGGTTCCTGCAGGTGCTCGCCGGTGACCGGTTCGTCGAACTCGCGGACTCCAACCGACTGCGCACCGTGGTCGCCGAGGCACCACGTGGCAGCATCCTCGCCGCGGACGGCTCGGAGTTGGTCCAGAACCGTCCGGCCCTGGCGATCAGCGCGGACCGTCAGCTGCTGCTCGGCCCCGACGGCCAGCCCCGGACCGACGAGGCCGCCCTGGTGATCGAGCGGCTCGGCGAGTTGCTCGAGCTGGAGACCGACGACGTCATCGAGCGCATGCGCAGCCAACGGCGCAGCCCGCTGTCGCCGGTGCCACTCGAGTTCGATGTCGCACCGGAGATCGTGTTCGCCGTGCGCGAACACCAGGAGCTCTTCCCCGGCGTCATCGCCGAGACGCTGCCCGTCCGTGAGTATCCCCGGGGGGAGCTCGCCGCCCACCTGGTCGGTTATCTCGGGGAGATCAGCGACCAGGAGCTGCTCGATCCGGACTTCACCTCGTATCGCGGTGGTGACCTGATCGGTCGCGGCGGGCTCGAGCAGGCCTACGAGCAGGATCTGCGTGGGGTCGCCGGCGAGCGGGTGCTGGTCGTCAATGCCCGGGGCGACGTGCTCGACATCCAGCGTGAACGCGAGCCGCTGCAGGGCGCGGATCTGGTGACCACGCTCGATCCGGACCTGCAGGCCGCGGTGGAGACGCTGCTGGTCAACGGCATCGAGGACAGCCGCAACATCCAGCGCGACGACGGGCAGTTCCTGCCGTCGGTGGCCGGCTCCGCGGTCGTGCTCGATACGCGCACCGGGGCCGTGCTGGCGATGGCGAGTTATCCGTCCTACGACCCACAGGAGTTCATCGGCGGCGTCAGCACCGACTACTGGGAGTTCGTCAACGACCGCGAGAACTTCCAGCCGTTGCTCAACCGCGCCGTCGCGGGTCTGTATCCGCCGGGGTCGGTGTTCAAGACGGCGTCGGGTGCGGCCATGCTCGAGGCCGGGCTGATCGGTCCCCGGGGAACCATCGAGTGCGACGCGGCGCTCGAGGTCGGTGGCAACACCTACCGCAACTGGAACCGCGGCGTGAACGAGGGGCCGATGGACCTGTCGGATGCCCTGATGCGTTCCTGTGACACCTACTTCTACGAGTTGGCCTTCGAGCAGTGGCTGCGGGAGAACAACGCCGAGGATCCCGACGAGGTCCTGGTCCGGGTGGGCCAACGGTTCGGGTTCGGTCGGACGCTCGGCATCGACCTCCCCGGCGAGCGCGCCGGGCGGGTTCCGGGCCGCCAGTGGCGTGAGGAGTACTACCTCAACACCCGCGACTCGACGTGTGCCGCCGCGGAGGCCGCCGACGACGGCAGCTACGAGCGCGAACTGCTCAGTGACCTGTGCCAGTTCGGCGGGCTCTGGCGTGGTGGTGACGCCATCAACAGCTCCATCGGCCAGGGCGATGTGTTGTCGACCCCGTTGCAGGTGGCGGCCTCCTACCAGGCCGTCGCCAACGACGGGGTGTTGATGCGGCCCCGGCTCGGCAGCCGGATCGTGTCCCGGGACGGCACCGTCATCCGGGAGATCGAGCCCGAACCGCTCGGCGACCTCGGACTCGACGGCACGGAACTCGCCGTGATGCGCGAGGGTCTCGAGCGCACGGTCATGAACGAGCGGGGGACGGGGTTCACGGCCTTCAGTGGCTTCCCGCTCGCCCAGATCCCGGTCGCCGGCAAGACCGGGACCGCGGAGGTCCGCCCGCGTGTGCCCTTCGCCTGGTTCGCCGGTTACGCGCCGGCCGACGACCCGGAGATCGTGGTCGCGGTGAACGTCGAGGAGGGCGGTGGTGGCTCCCAGACCGCGGCCCCGATCGCCCGCAACATCTTCGAGCACTACTTCGGCATCACCGATGCCGAGGATGCGACGTTCGAGGCCGGCGCGGAGATCCTGGACTGATCCCGATCCGCCCGACGACCCAGCGGACACGACGAGCGCCCGACGAGGAGGTGGACCACGATGCAGTACGGCTACGGCGGTGACCGCCGCCAACAGATGCAGCGCGACTCGGTGCAGTCCCGCTGGATGGACATCTACGACCCCGTGCGGCACCTGGACCCGATCCTGGTCCTGACCGCGCTGGCCCTCACGGGGATCGGACTGGTCGCGATCTACTCCGCGAAGCTGGTCGCACTGAGCGCCCAGGGGGAGGCGCTGACCTTCTACGTCTCGCGGCAGGTCCTGGCGCTGGTCATCGGCATCGTGGGCATGGTCGTGGTGGCCGTGGTCGACTACCGCTGGATCCGGGCCTATGCACCCATCCTGTACGTCGTCTCGATCGTGCTGCTGGTCCTGACCATCACCCCGCTGGGTACGGAGATCAACGGCTCGCAGCGGTGGATCGTGATCGCCAGCTTCCAGCTGCAGCCCTCCGAGTTGGCGAAGATCGCGTTGCTCGTGGGCCTGGCGGCCCTGTTGCACGAGTCCAAGGGCGATCCCCACGTCGGGTTCGTCGGGCTGTCGTTGGCCGCGACCCTGATCCCCACCGCGCTCGTCTTCCTGCAGCCGGACCTCGGCACCTCACTGGTGTTCATGTGGATGACCGCCGTGCTGTTCCTGATCGCGGGGGTGAAGGCGCGCTACCTCGTCGCCCTGCTGGTCAGCGGCGTGGTCGCCTTCGCCGTCGCGATCCAGAACGAGATCATCCAGCCCTACCAGCTCACCCGGTTGACCGCCTTCCTGAACGCCGGGGATGCCTCCGCCGCCCAGACCGCCGCCTTCCAGACCCGCCAGTCGCTGATCGCGGTCGGGTCGGGCCAGTTCGCCGGCAAGGGCCTGTTCGAGGGCACGCAGACCTCGCTGTCGTACGTGCCGGAGAACCACACCGACTTCATCTTCACGGTCATCGCCGAGGAGTTCGGCTTCCTCGGTGCCAGTGTCGTGCTGGGGCTGTTCCTGGTGCTGGTGTGGCGCGGGCTGCGGATCGCGATCCTGTCCAAGGACCTGTTCGGCACGCTGGTGGCCAGCGGCATCGTGGCCGTCCTCGCCCTGCAGGTGTTCATCAACGTCGGCATGGCGATCGGGATCATGCCGGTCACCGGTCTGCCGCTGCCCTTCATCAGCTACGGCGGCACGTCGCTGATCGTGTGGTTCGCGATGGTCGGGCTGCTGCTGAACATCCACATGCGG
>CAYTLZ010000227.1:0-5295 GCA_964438785.1 uncultured Actinomycetota bacterium
AGGTCGCGCCCATCGTCGTGGCTGAGCACGAACACCCCGTCGTCGGTCACGGCGACACCGTGGTAGTCACCGAGCTCGGGCAGCGCCCACCCGCCGGTCACCTCGACGGTGTCCATGTCGACCGTCAGCAGGGTCCGGAAGGTGCGGCTGAGCAGGTACATCGTCCCGTCGACGATGTCCGCGCCGATCGGGTAGTACTCGCTCAGCTCAGCGTCCGCGCGGAGCTCGAGCCCGTCGGCCACACCGAGCACGTCCTCACGGCTGAGGCGGTGATCGCCGGCGAACTGCGACACCACGATGTTCGGCACCTGTGCGGAGGGGATGCTGACCACCGAGTACAGACCCGTCCGATCGTCCATCGCCAGGCTGGAGGTGAAGGCTGACTTGGCACGGGCGGTGTAGAGACGGTGGCGGTTCTTGCTCCCGAAGACCGGCATCAGGTCACCGGTGGTCTCGCGGAACTCCTTCCACTCCACCACCTCGTCCACCTCGCTGGCGGGGATCCGATCGGTGCCGTAGACGGTCTTGTTCCACGCCGTCATCACCAGGGAGTCCGGGCCGAAGAAGGTCGCATCGGTGGTGTAGTTGACGTTGTAGCCGTTGACCCGGTCGAACACGGCGGTGGACACGATCGTGGAGAAGTCATCCTCCACGTAGTACACCGCACCCGCCGACGAAGCGATGCCGAACAGGCCGCTGTCCGCGTCGTAGGCGATGCCGGCCGCGTTGCCGTAGTCGAACAGGCCGGTCGCCTCGAACCCGAGCTCGGTGGTCTCCAGCAGCTGCAACTCGCCATCGAGTGCGCTGATCGGTCCCTGTTCGGGTCCGGTGTCCAGTGCGGCGTTCTCGTCCTCGTGGACCCCGGGGACGTGGATCATCGTGGGCATGAAGCTGTGCAGGGTCGGGTCCTCGATGCGCTCGTAGATGCTCGCCGACCAGTACTGGGAGGACTGGGTCATGTCGAAGGTCATGCGGGCGGGTTGACCGGTGCCGGCGAAGGGCGGCGGTCCGGTCAGCAGGATGAACTGCACCGAGTTGGCGAGGATGAGCGCGAAGACGACCAACCCGACCACGAAGGAGTACTTCGAGAGCGGCTTGACGACCTTCTGCCGCTCACCGAACTGCAGCATCAGGTTCTCGTCACGGCCGATCCACAGCAACCCGATACCGGCGGCGGCGATGATCACCCAGAAGACGAACACGCCCCAGGTGTAGGTGTGGACGCCGAGGACCGCCTCCGCGAGCCCCTGCCCGGCGTCGTCCTGCATGTGGATCGACCAGTGCCTGACGGTGGTGTAGGCAACACCGGCGCGTGACCTGTCTCACATCCGCGCACCGCGCCCGGTGGGCGCGAGACCACGTCAAGCTCGCGTGCACCTGACCTGAGATGCTCCCGCCACCGGACCCGCAGGTACGGCCGGTGGGCCTCGATGACCTCGAGCATCTCCAGCGACTGTTCGACAGTGACCCTGCCGCCGGCGACCTCTTCCACGCAGGGCCGCTCGACGACGGCTGGTACCGCGGCATCGCCGCGGCGGACGGGACGCTGCTGAGCGTGGCCGGTACCCACGTCGTCGACCCGGGCACTGCTCGCCGCAGGCCTGCAGGTCGGGCGCAACGTGGCGGTGGACGACCTCGGTGCGCGGGCGCTCTACGAGTAGGTCGGGTTCGCGTGGGTGCACGACTACGAGGCAGCGGAGCTCGTCGCCCGGCCAGCACCACGATCGTGCCGCTGACCACAGCCTGCGATGAGGGCTACGACCGCCAGCTTGGCCGCTCGCACCGCGAGCGTCGCCTCGCACGCTCGGGGACGGAGGGTCAGCCGTCCCGGGGACCGAACCGCTCCTCGAGGAACACCCGGGACAGCGAGATCCGGCCGTAGACGTCACCGCTGCCCACGAGCATCGAACCGTCCACGGACGCCACGTCGATGACCAACGTGGAGATCGACGGCACGTCCGAGCGCCACGTGGCCTCCGCGATCTCCTCCACGAGGGCGAGCGCCGCGTCGGTGTCGGTGTGCTCCACCTCCGCGAACACCAACAGCTGGCTCGGCAACGGCATTCCCGTCGAGCGGGCGATCTCGGCCGACACCCGCTCCACCCCGTCACGCGACGCCAGTTCCTCGCTCAAGGCCTCGAGCGCCGCCTCGGTCGCTTCCACGTCCACGTCGACCTCCTCCTCGCCACCCTCGACCGGTCCATCGGCGGACTCCTCGCCGCCATCGCACCCAGCGACGAGCAGCACGAGCACGACGATCACGAGCCGGAAGACGTACCGCGTCAGCCCAACCATCGTCACTCCCGCCGGATCGTGTGGTCGGTGATGCGACCCGACTCGATCGCTTGCGAACCGAACTGTCGCTCATCGTCGAAGAACCGGGCTGCATCCTCGCGGAACGCGGTGATCGAGGGATCGGTGCTCGCGTCCACCATCGCTGCGGTGTCGTAGTACTCGGCGGAGTCGTGGGGACCGGTCACCTTGTCGAAGACCTCGGATCCACCGGGGTCGCGCCGCACGGTGGTGACGTTGAAGCGGTCGCGGTCGGCGCGTCCGTCGACCCGGGGGACGATGTCGTTCGTGTGCTCCAGCGCGAGGACCTGGACGTGCTCGGACACCTCGACGTGGGCGATCGGCGAACCGAAGGTGACGACGTTGGTGATGTTGACGGCGTCCGGTCCGGTCCGGGCCGCGAGGTTGGTGGCGGCGATCCCACCCTGGGAGTGGCCGACGAGCATGACCGGATCGTCTCCGACGCCGTGGCTGCGGAGCACCTCCTCGACCGCGTCGAGCATGGCAGCGTCCTGGTAGCCGCTGAGGTGGAGGTTCGTCCCGAAGTCCGCCGGGTTCGAACCCCCGGACAGCGCCTGCGTTCCGGGGATCTGGACGATCCACTGCGACCCCTGCGGACCCGGTACCTCGATAACCCGGATCCGACTGCTGTCCGGGTCGGCAGAGGCCGCCGCCATCAGCGACGCCTGGTTGCGGATCAGGTCCTCGAAGCCACTCGGGATGCGCGTGTCGACGGCGGCGCGGGGCGAGATGTCGTCCAGGGACGCCGGGCCCACAGTCAGGGCCGGATCCTGGACGGTTCCGACCAGGTCGGCGAGTCCGAGCAGGGAGCGGATGAACCCCGGCTGGTCCAGGTGCCGACCGGCGCCGAGCGAGGCGAGAGCCGTCACCGTGTCCACGACGGCGTCCACCACCTGCGGCGACTCCAGGACCAGGTCGCTCCAGTACGCGGTGAGCTGTTCGACGGTCGCCACGCGTGCGTTGCCCGGGACCTCCCCCAACGCCGCCCAGAACGCGTCGAGGCCCTCGTCGTTCCCCGTACGGAACGCCGAGCCCGTTCCCCTCGCCAGGTGGACACCGAACCAGACCGGCGTGGCGAACACCGTGGTCTCCAGCCCACGCCCGAGCGCCAGTATCCCGGTCCCGGTGGCGTGGATCTCCGAGCCGATCCACACCGCCTGATCCGCCCGCTCGACCGCGTTCGCGCGCAGCCGCAGCTGCGCGGTCCGCACACGGACCTGCAGCATCGACGCCGTGACCTGCGCGGCGGCGGTGGCCGCCTGCCCCTGCGCCCGCGCACCTGTGCCTGGCGACAGCGGCAGGGTCGCGACGACGTCGAGGTCGGTGACCAGTTGCGACAGCTGACGCGCCGCGTCACCGAGGTGCTCCGCGACACCGTCACCGATGTCGGCCCGCAGGCGCATGTCATCGACCCGCGCCTCGACACCGCCGGCACCGCCGCTGACCTGCAGTTCATCAGCCATCGCCCGCGCCTTCGTCCGGCGTCTCACCCGCGGTCGCCACCGCGTCGACGGCACGCAGTTGCTCGGTGAGCGCGGCCACCAGCGACGCCCGCACGCTGTCACTGCCGGTCGGCTCGAGCCGCAGGTGCCCGGCATCGGTGGTCGCAGCCTGTCACCAGGACCGGCCATCACCGATCAGCTGTGCGACGGAGGTCCCAGCCGGGCCGGCGACCGTGACGGCGGCCCGTGCGACCAACTGGTCACCGTCGACCAACCCGTCGGGCAGCGACGCGAGGTCATCGGGTTCCACCTCGACGACCTCGCGGGCCGACGGGGCACCCACCGGAGCCGCGGCATCGGTCGCCGCCGCATCCCCGGCGACCAGCTCCTCCTGGACGAGGTCCAGCAGGTCATCGACGGTGAGCAGCTGCAGCTCGACCTGACGGCGACCGACGTCACCCTCCACGTGATCGCGGACCACGACACCGGCGGTCGGGACGCCGGCGGTCCGCCACTGGCCCTGGACCGCGCGATCAGCCTCGACACGCTCGACACCGATCACA
Organism: uncultured Actinomycetota bacterium; assembly: GCA_964438785.1. Classification (GTDB taxonomy): domain Bacteria; phylum Actinomycetota; class Nitriliruptoria; order Nitriliruptorales; family Nitriliruptoraceae; genus PWLR01. The sequence goes on from CAYTLZ010000227.1 coordinate 4,319, forward strand.
ACCGGAGCGGTGGTGAGCACGACCAGCGCCGCGTGGACCCGGGGCGAGGGTGCACCGCCGGGCTCCAGCAACCCGACACCCAACAACCGCTCCCGAGCCGCGGCGACCAGGCGGTCCTCAGGCGGGGTATCGAGGAGCCGCTCGACCGGGAGCCCCCGGGTAGCACCGGCATCGCGGAGCAGAGACCAACCGGTCGCATCGAGGTAGATCCGTCGAGGCATCGGAGCAGCGGTCTCAGGGGCCATCAGAACCGCAGCCAATCCATGGAGCCAGGACCCGGCATGCGCGTGGCACGATCGACGACGCGGCGGGCCTGCTCCACGGCTGCCGCGCTGACCTCGCCGGACGCGTTGGCCAACACCCGTCGTGCGTCATCGAGCGCCGAGAGGAAACCGTCCCGTGCAGCGGTGATCGTCGCGAGGGTCCGCTCCACTGCCAGCCCGTGCTCACGAAGGGTGTCCGCGAGCTCGAACGCACGGTGGGCGTCCCGCCTGATGGCCTCCACGGTGTCCTCGAGCTCGTGGCGCCACCGGTCGGCATCGACCGAACGCCAACCGACCTCGGAAAGCTCCGCGATGCGGGCCGCATCCGCCTGGAGCTGCTCAGCGATCGAGCGCGCACGGCGCGAAGCCCAGTGCACCGCCTGCGGATCCACCACGCCGGAGCCCCCATCTCTACCCATACCCAGCGGGCGCCTGCACGCAGAGCCTCGCTCCGCCCATCGCGAGCGTCCATGCCGCAGACGCTGCCGGCATCGGCCCTGCCCACGCCCACTCGCGTGGTCCGCTCCACCGACGGATCCGCTCCCGCCGGCGCCCGCACGAGGCCACAGCCCCGCTGGCCCGGGCCTCCATCGTTCTCTCGTCCGGCACCCACCGGCACGGCTGCTTGCTCGCGAGACGAGAGAACCCCCGCCGAAGCGGGGGATCCTGGAGCGGATGACGGGATTCGAACCCGCGACCTCCACCTTGGCAAGG
>CAYTLZ010000228.1:0-5282 GCA_964438785.1 uncultured Actinomycetota bacterium
CGTCATCTCCTCCATCGCCGTCGCCACCGTCTGCACATTGTGCGACACCTGCTCACCCGCAGCCGCCACCACATTCGCCTGCGACGACGTCTCCTGCGCATTCGAACCCATCTGCGCCGACACCGACGCCAACGAACCCGCCGAATCATTGATCCGATCCGCGTCACGCCGGACCGAGTCGCTGATCTTGGATGCGAACGCCCAACCACCGAGTGCCACCAACAGGCCGACCAGCGCGCTCGCCACGATCGAGACGTTGCGCTGAGTGGCGTAGGCCGCCTCGGCCGCGTCGTATGCCTCCTGCGCGCCCACGTTGATATCGTTGACGACCTCGCGCATCACCCCTGCGGCCTCGTGCCACTCGTCCACGACCTGGACGTCCAGCGCTTCGGCGCCTTCGAGGTCACCCGCGGCGACGAGCGCTATCCCCTCGCGCCAGTGTTCGACGAGTTCGTCGTACTGCACGAGGAACCGGTCGTAGATCGGCTGCTCGCTCGCGTCCAACCCGATCGCGACGATCTCGTCGAGTTGTCCGTCGGTCTCGGCCAGGTAGCCCTCGAAGCCCTCCAGGGCATCGGAGCGGACACCGGGATCGCCGTGCAGAGCCGCCCGGGCGTACTCGCCGTCGAGGTCGCCGAGCAGCACCTCGACCTGCATGGCCGCTTCGACGAGCTTCAGGTTGTGGTTGAACATGTAGTCGAGATCGTCGTTCGCCTGGGCGAGACCGACCACGAGGTAGACGGCCAGCGCGGCGAAGACCACCACGATGCTCATGAATGCGGCGATCATCTTGTTGCGCAGGCTCAGTCGCGTGATCGTGTGCATGGTCAGCTCCTGTGGTACGGGGGGGTCCTTGTTGCCCTTGTCGGCACCCGGCGCCCGGTGTTCAGGCGACCATCACACATTCATCACACAGCGCGCCCCCGACTGCATGACCGCGCAGTCGGGGGCGTTGGCTGTCGAGGCCGGGCGATCGCCCCGCCGATCAGCCGGCGACGATCGCGAGCACGTCATCCTTCGCGCTGGCCGCTGTGCCCCCGGACTCCTTGCCGGCGCCGTTCACCACGGCGAGCAGGTCCCCGGCGACCTGGCGCAGATCACCCGCCGCGTGCTGCGCGCGACCGGCGCCCTGGGCGGCTTCCTCGGCCGCGGTGGCCACGGAGGTGATGTTCTCCGCGATCTGCGCGGACCCCGTCGCGGCCTCGTTGATGCTGCGTGAGATCTCGTTCGTCGTCGCGGTCTGCTCCTCGACCGCGGACGCGATCGTGGTCTGCATCGTGGCGATCTGCTCGATCACCTCGGCGATCTCCTCGATCGCGCCCACCGCAACCTCGGCGTCACCCTGGATGGCACCGATCTTGGACGAGATCTCCTCGGTCGCCTTCGCCGTCTGCTTCGCGAGCTCCTTGACCTCACCGGCCACGACCGCGAAACCCTTACCCGCCTCACCTGCGCGTGCTGCCTCGATGGTGGCGTTGAGTGCGAGCAGGTTCGTCTGCTCCGCGATCGAGGTGATCACCTCGATGACCTCACCGATCTCCGCCGAGGAGACCCCGAGCTGGCTGACCTTCGCCGTGGTCTCGTGCGCAGTGGTCCTTGCCCGTACCGCGACCTGCGACGCCTCGGACGACGACTGGGCGATCTCCCGCACGGACGCCGTCATCTCCTCCACCGCGGTGGCCACCGTCTGCACGTTCGACGACACCTGCTCACCGGCCGAGGCCACCACGTTGGCCTGCGCGGAGGTCTCCTCCGCCACGGAGGCGACCTGGTCCGCGGCCGCACCGATCTCCATCGCCGAGCTGTCGACCTGCTGCGCGTTACGCTCGAGCCGCTTGGCCAGCGAACGCGAGAACAGCGCGCCGCCGATCATGGCGAGCACGGCCACCACCAGCGCGGCGACGATCACCACGATCCGGGTCGAGGCGTAGGTCGCGGCGGCGTCGGCGTTCGCCTCCTCGACGAGCACGACGTAGCGGTCGAGCATCTGCTGTCCCACGGCACCGGCCTCGGCGGCGATGGTCCGGAACTCGCCGGCCGCCAACGCCTGTGCGCTGGCCAGGTCATCGGCCTCGAGCGCGGCGAGCTGCGCGTCCCAGCCGTCGTACATGGCCCGGTAGCCCGTCTGGTACTCGGTCGCCAACTGACGGCCTTCCTCGGTCTGGACCAGCGCCAGCAGGTCGGTCATGCTCGCCTCGACGACCTGGAGTCGCTCGGCGACCGCGTCATCGGCGGTGGCCGCTGCAGCGGGATCCTGCGAGACCAGGGCCTCGAGCACCGTCCGGTTGGCGTACAGCGTCTGACGCGAGATGTAGTTGGTCAGATCGAGCTGGTCGTTCTGGACCTTCGCGTAGGCGTTCGCCTCGTTGACGGCCGCCATCTGCACGACCACGAAGGCGAGCAGCAGGGCGAACACCCCGACGACGGCGGCGAAGCTCAGCAACAGCTGACGCTTGATGGATGCGTTGCGGAAACTCATGATCGGTCACCCTGCTCTCAGCGCTCGTGGCCGCGCCGCCCGGCCGCCACCTTCCGTGGTGACCAGTTGCCCGTCGGCCGCTCGAGGTGGTCGTGTCCGGGACGAAGGACCCGCACACCCGGGACCTCGGTCACCGGCCGCCATCACCTCCGCGCGAGGCGGCGGGCGACGACGGAACGTGCTGGGACACGACGACGCCGGCGCCGACACCACCCGGAGGCGGTGTCGACGCCGGCGTCGTCAGCCGGTGTCGCGGTCTGGTTCAGGCTGCGGCGGGTAGTGCCACGGCACGATCGGTGTCGAGCACGAGCAACAGGCGCCCGTCGAGCTTGTACGCACCGCGGATCAGCTCGCGGGCGACGCCCTCGAGGGTCTCCGGCGCGGCTTCGAACGAGTCCTCGTCGACGTCGACGACATCGCCGATCTCGTCGACGAGCAGGCTCAGTGCCCCGTCACCGACGCGCACGACGATGTTCATGGGCTGCTCACCATCGGTCCGTGGCGGCAGTTCGAGCCGACGCCGCAGGTCGAGCGCGGTGACGATCTGCCCGCGCAGGTTGATCAGGCCCTCGACGACGTCGTTCGCCAGCGGGACGGTGGTCAGCTCCAGTGATCGGATGACCTCCTGGACACGGTCCACCTCGATACCGAACAGCAGACCGGCGAGGGTGAACGTGCAGTACTGCTTGGGGCTGCTCATGATCGGCCTACTCCTCAGGATGGGCTCGAACGGGGGCACGACTGGCGTCGGTGGACGGGTCCGGGGCTAGAAGGCTCCGGCGGCGAAACGGCTGGGGTCGTTGTGTGCGACGACGGCGTTGATGTCGACGACGTCGGTGACCCGGTCCTGCACGATCGCGGAACCGAGCAGTCCCGAGTGGCCACTGCCGCCGTCGAAGCGCACCTCCTGCTCCACGATGTCCAGGATGCGTCCGACGACGATCCCCACGGAGCGGCCGTCGATCGAGTGGACGACGACGTTGATGCCCTCGTCGGCTGCGCCGTGGGCGAAGCCGCCCACCCCGAGCGCGTCACCGAGTCGCAGCAGGGGCAGGATGTCGTCGCGGTACTGCACGACCTCCTGGGATCCCGACCACTCGAGATCGGTCGCGGCGAACTCCTCGAGCCGCTCGACGTCCGACAGCGCGATGGCGGCACGGCGGTCCTCGCCGACCTCGACGAGCAGCAGCGTGCACCGCTCCGCACCGGCCGCGGCGGCCTCCACCTGGTCGGCGAGCTTGTTGCGGTCGCGGCCCTCGTTGAGCACCCGCGCGCGCTGGGCGATGCCGACGATGTCGAGGATCAGCGACACCCGACCGTCGCCCATGATGGTCGCCCCGGCGAACAGGCTGGCCTCCTTCAGGTGCGAACCGAGCGGCTTGACCACGATCTCCTGGGTGTCGTGGATCTCGTCCACGACCAGGCCGAACTGCTGGCCGTCGGCGTGCAGGACGACGATGGAGATCGTCTCGCGCTCGGTCAACGGCACGTCGCCGGTGGCGAGTTCACCCGCGAGATCGACGATCGGCAGCAGCTGACCACGACGGCGGTGCACCGGCGAGCCATGCACGAGTTCGATGCCCTCACGGGCGGCGTCGCCCTCGAGCCGGACCAGCTCCAGCAGGCTGAGCTGCGGGATGGCGTAGCGGTGCTCACCGGACGAGACCACCAGCGCGGGCACGATCGCCAGCGTCAACGGGATCTTGACCTTGAACGTGGTGCCCGTGCCGAGCTCCGAGTGCACGTCGACGGTCCCGCCGATGCGCTCGATGTTGGTGCGCACCACGTCCATGCCGACGCCACGTCCGGAGACGCTGGTGACCTCCTCGGCGGTGGAGAACCCGGCGGCGAAGATGAGGTTGACCGCCTCGCGGTCGGTCATCGACGCCGCCTGCTCAGCGGTGATGACGCGCTTGGCGATCGCCTTCTGCTTCAGCGCGTGGGGGTCGATACCCCCGCCGTCGTCCAGGATCTCGATGTTGACCTGGCCGCCCTCGTGGAAGGCGCGCAGGGTGAGCTGACCCTCCTCGGGCTTGCCCGCGGCGATGCGCTGCTCAGGCAGCTCGATGCCGTGGTCGACAGCGTTGCGGACCAGGTGGGTAAGCGGGTCCTTGATCGCCTCGATGATGGTCTTGTCGAGCTCGGTCTCCTGGCCCTCCATCACGAGCCTGACCTGCTTGCCGCAGGACAGCGACAGGTCGCGGACCACCCGTGGCAACTTGTTCCACACGTTGCCGATGGGCTGCATGCGGGTCTTCATGACCCCTTCCTGCAGCTCGGTGGTGATCAGGTTGAGTCGCTGGGATGCCCCGGCGTAGTGGGAGTCCTGCTCCTCGCCGACCAGCTGGACGATCTGGTTCCGCGCGAGCACGAGCTCGCCCACCAGGTTCATCAGCTCGTCGAGCAGCCCGACATCCACACGTATCGAGGAGTCGGACAGGCTGCGTCCCGAGTCGTTGCCCTGGGCTTCGACGGCCTTGTCGACCGCTTCGGTGGTGGTCTGTCCGTGATCCACGAGGATCTCTCCGATCCGCCGGTCGTCGCCGAGGTCCTGCTCGTGCGCGGCCAGGGCGACGGCTTCCGGCGTCGTCTCGCCCTCACCGATCAACACCTCACCGAGCTTGGGGTGCACCCCGTCACCACCGTTGCCCGCCCGTTCGCTGGGGATGGGCTCGTCGAGGGACGGGTCGTCACAGTCGGGACCGTCGGTCTCGTCCTCGGCAACCGGCTCATCGACGGCATCGGACGCCTCCTCCTCGGGCGCGTCCTCCTCCCCGGCGTGGAGGCGCTTGAGGGTCTCGGT
>CAYTLZ010000229.1:0-5229 GCA_964438785.1 uncultured Actinomycetota bacterium
GCCCGGCGCGGCGCCGCCGCGCTCGAACACGGCGCCGAGCGTGACCTCGCGGGGCTGCTCGCGGAGCACGCCTACGCGGCGCGGTTCGCCGGTGTCCATCCGGTGGTGGAGAACCTGCCCTGGCTGCCACCTCAGCCACCCCCCGCCGGCACCGAACACCGCGTGGTCTACGTCGGTCGGCTGTCGGTGGGTCGTGGGGCGCTGGAGCTGCTGTCCATGGCCCGCGCCCTGGCCCGGGACCCGTGGAACCCCCGCGTCGAGGTGGTCGGTCCGGCGGACGCGAACGTGGCCGGCGCGCTCCAGCGTGCCCACGACCGGGGGGTGGTGACCTGGCACGGGTTCCTGCCCAACGAGCAGGCGCTGTCGATCGTGGCGGGCTCCATCGCCGGTCTGGCGCCCCGGCGTGATCTGGACAACTACCGCGGTTCCCTGCCGACCAAGGTCGCCGAGTACCTCGCCCACGGGGTCCCCGCCGTCGTCACGCCCCTACCCGAGGCCGCCCGCCTGGTGCACGAGAGCGGGGCTGGCGAGGTGGTGGGCTTCCAGGACGTGGACGCCCTGGTCGCAGCGGTGCGTCGGCTCGCCCTGGACCCCGACCGCACCCGCGACCTCGGTGCGGTGGGACGGGCCTACGCCCGGCAGCACCTCACCTGGGACGGCGTCGCGCCGGCCTTCGTCGCGTACCTCCACCGGCTGGCGGGGTTCGCTGTACCGTCCACGGGCCGGACCGAGTCCCAGCCAGCGCTCCCGCGGCCGGCCTCACCGACCACCCCACGGCCACCGGACACCTCGCTGCTGTCACCGCCGCTCCCACGTCGGGACGGGGCTCACCACCTCGGCGGCGGCCCGACCCCGCTCACAGCAGCGGCGGTCGCCCCGCCAGCGTCATCCGCCCGACCGTCCGCCAGGTGATCGGGGCACGCGCCACGTCCCGCATGGCGACCCCTGCGGCGAACCCGCGCAGGCTCGCCCACCGGCCGCCGCGGGCCCGCACCAGGGTCAGGGGTACCCACACACCGAGGTAGAGCAGCGCCAGCAGCGCCGGGAGGTGCTTGCGGGCCAGCAGCACGCGGTTGCGCGCGGTGAGGTGGAAGTAGGTGGCGTGCCGCGAGGGTGCCGCCGCGGGGTGGGCCATCGCGAGGTCCCCGGCGTAGGCGATGCGGTAGCCGTGGTCCAGCATCCGCCAGGCCAGGCTGGTCTCCTCGTGGGCGTAGAAGAACTCCTCGGGCAGCCCGCCGGCCACCTCGAAGGCGTCGCGCCGCAGCACGCTGGCGCCGCCGAGGAAGGTGGTGACCCGGGAGCTACGGTGCGGATCGCCTACCCGCAGCCGGGGGACGTGGCGCCGCTCGGTGCGGCCGGTCTGCGGATCCACGATCCGCAGCGACACCGCACCGAGGCGGGGATCGCCCGCGAACCGCTCCGCGACGGTGATGAGCAGGTCGTCGCCGAGCAGTTCCCCGTCGTCGTCCAGGAACAGCACGAGCCGGCACGCCGGCGACAGTGCGGCGACGCCGAGGTTGCGGCCACCGGGGATGCCGAGGTTCCGTCCCGGGGTCACCACCCGGGTGGGCGCGGGCGTGTCGGCCGCGTCAGCGTCCGCGGCCCCGCCCCCGGCGCCGACCGCGGGCAGCGGCGTGCCGTCGTCGGCGTTGAGGACCACCACCACCTCGACGTCGACGTCCCGTTGTCGGCGGGCGGAGGCCAGCGCCACGGCCAGCTCCCGGGGGCGGGCACCCGTGGTCAGCACGACCACACCGACCCGGGGCCGCTGGCCCTCGACAGCGCCCGCGCCCGGCCCGCTCACCGCAGCTTCTTCGAGGTCAGGATCGTCACGGGGTGTCCGACGGCGACGAGCACCGCGACACCCGCCGTAGCGGCCAGCAGCACCTGCGTTGCCAGCAGGTCTGCGCGCAGCTGGTCGATCACCGCCGCGACCACCAGCAGCAGGGACAGCTCCACGGCGCCGATCAGCCGGTGCAGGGGCAGCACCGCGAACACCTTGCGCAGCCGCCGCACGGAGCCCACGGAGGAGGTCGGGTCGGCCTCGGGGTCCTGGGGCAGCCCGGCGGAGGCCCGGGCGACCACCACCAGGTCCGACTCGAGCTTGCCGATGAGCACCAGCAGCGCCGCGACGGCCCCGAGCACCATCCACCAGCTCGCGCCGGCCCCGAACCCGCGCTCGGCCAGCCCGCCGGCCGCCCGGAAACCGAGCGCCACGACCAGCGCGCCCTCCACCACGTGGTGACCGAGCCGGTCCAGGTACACCCCACGCGCCGAGGTGGTGCGCCGCCACCTCGCCACCTCGCCGTCCACGCAGTCCAGCAACAGGTAGACCTGGATGCCCACCGCCGCCACGAGCGCGGCCCACACGCTCGGCCACAGCGCCACGAACGCCGCCGCCGCCAGGCCGACCACGATCATCAGCACCGTGAGCTGGTCGGGGGTCACCCGGTCCAGGGCACGGGTGGACACCACCCACCGGGTCACGTGGCCGGAGAGCCAGCGCATGTACAGCCGGCCCGCCCAGTGCTCGGCGCTGCGGCGCTCCAGCACCCCGGCCTGGGTGACCGCCCGGACCTCAGCCAGGGAGGGTCGTGAGGTACGCATCGACCAGCTCCTCGACACGGGCGGGGGACGGGGCGAGGTGCTCGAGGATCGTGAACCGGTCGGGCCGGGTGGTGGGCGCCTCGATCACCGCCTGCACGAAGGTGTCCCGGTCGATGCCGAGCTCGACGGGCGAGCGCGGCAGCTGGTGGACGGCCATCAACCGGTCGATGTCGCCGAACAGCTCCTCCTCGCCGCGCAGCCAGGTGGCGAACCGGGCACCGAAGGCGACCTGCGCGCCGTGCAGCCCGGGGCTGCCGTGGTAGGCGTCCAGGGCGTGGCTGATCTCGTGGCAGGCACCGCTGCACGGCCGGCTGGTGCCGGCCACGATCATCGCGAGGCCGGAGAGGATCAACGACTCCGCCAGGGCGATCAGGAACCGGTCGGTGCCCGGTTCGAGGTGCAGGATCGCCTCCGCGGCCGTGCGGGCGAAGGAGACCGCCAGCCCGTCCACCTTCTCCCCGGTCTCACGCCGGGCCAGCTCCCAGTCCGCCAGCGCGGAGAGGTTGGAGAGCACGTCACCCACCCCGGAGCGCACGTGCTCCACGGGGGCGGTGCGCACCTGCTCGATGTCGACGAACACCGCGATCGGGACGTGGACACCGTAGGAGCCCTTGCGGCCGTGGCTCTCCAGGGAGGCCACCGGCGAGGCCAGACCGTCGTGGGTGAGGGTGGTGGCCACGGCGACGAAGGGCAGGCCGAGCATGCTGGCGGCGTACTTGCCCACGTCCACCGTCCGGCCGCCGCCGATACCGACCACGGCGTCGTGGAAGTCGCCGCGCAGCGCCGCGATCAGGTCCTGGGTCCGCTCGAGGTCGGCGCCCTCGATCACGTGGATCGACGCTTTGGGCAGCTGGGCGGCCAGGCCCTCGGCGATGGTCTCCCCGTACCCGGGACCGATGATGATGGCGACCTTGCCGCCGGTGGAGATACGGCCGTCGGACAGCAGTGGGGCCAACGCGTCGAGGGCGCCGGGGCGCACCTCGATGGCGATGGGTGTGGCGACGGTACGGGCGAGCAGGGGCACGGGTTCCTCCAGAGGTCACCTACCGGACGCTACCCGCTCACCCGCCCGTACCGAGGTGGCCGGTGGACCGGTCGGGCGTGCCAGCGCCCGACCGGGCGCGGCGACCGTCACTCCAGGGCGTTGCGCAGGAAGGTGGCCATCTGCTGCCGGGTGACCGGAGCGCGGGGGCAGAAGTCGTTGCCGCCACACCCGGAGGTGATGCCCGCCTCCGCCAGCGCACCGATGGCACCCGCGTGGCGCCCGTCGGGGTCGACGTCGCCGAAGCCGCGGTCGATGGTCGGTTCCAGTTCGAGGGCGTTGGTCAGGAACGTGGCCATCTGTTCCCGGGTGACCGGGGCACGGGGACAGAAGTCGTTGTCGCCGCAGCCGGAGGTGATCTCCTCGTCCGCCAGGGCGCCGATGCCGCCCGCGTGGGTGGCGCCGCGCGCGACGTCATCGAAGCGCGATCCGTCACCGGGCGCGAGCTCCAGTCCGCGCTTGAGGAAGGTCGCCATCTGCTCGCGGGTCACGTCGACGCCCGGACAGAAGTCGCCGTCGCCGCAGCCGGCGGTGATGCCGCTGCCGGCCAACCAGTCGACGGACGCGGCGTGGGTGGCGTCGTGGCGGACGTCGCCGAAGGGTCCGGCGATGAACACCTCGCCGGGCACCAGCCGCGGGTGGGTGGGTAGCGCGCCCGTGGTCCCCTCACCGGGGACGGTCACCGGCCAGGGGCAGTCGCGCCCCTCGCCCCAGTCGACGCAGTCGACGAACCGCTCGTCGTAGGAGACGACGTCGACCCGGTCACCGGCGTTGCGCAGGATCGGGCCGTCCTGGCCCCAGTACTGGTCGAGACGCGTATCGGTGCCCGTGCCGACGGTGACCGTGAGGATCTCATCCGGGTCGAGGTAGGTCCCGAACAGGAACTCGTGGAAGACGAAGATGTTGCGCAGCTGGTAGCCGTCGAGGTGGATGCGCCCGTCGCTGACGTTCTGCAGCTCCACGTACTCGTTGTCGGCGGTGTCGACCCCCGGCGGGTCGTACTCGACGTGATGGATGACCAGCTTGCCGCGCAGATCGGTCTCGCAGTCCACGACGCAGGGCCAGGTGTAGGACTCCCGGACGTTGCCGAGCGGGTCGAGGAGGTAGACGCCGTCGCCCATCCCGAGGTCCTCGATGGGCCGGTCCTGCCCGTCGATGTCGATGCTGCGGTAGGAGTTGTCGAACAGGGGCGAGTCGGAGCCCATGAACAGCTCATCGGCGGAGTCCGTCCCGGAGCCGACGCGGACGGTCAGCATCTCCCCCGGCGGGATGGCGGTGCCGTCAGGGAAGAGGTAGCCCTCCACCTCGGGGATGTCCTGGGGGAACTGCGAGGACTCGCGGATCAGCCAGCCGGTGAGGTCGAAGGCGTCCGTCTCGTGGCGGTTGACGATCCGGACGTACTCGTCGTTGAGGTTGCGGGCGTCGTTGCCGTCGGCGTCGGAGCGCACCCACATGTCGATGGGGTGGCCGAACTGCGGGCCCCGCCCGCACAGGTGGTCCTGCCAGATACCCCGCTGCTCCCGGATCGCGTGGGTCGCGGCGACGTTGTAGTCGGCGGTGTCGGTGATCTCCGGCTCGAT
>CAYTLZ010000230.1:0-2907 GCA_964438785.1 uncultured Actinomycetota bacterium
CGTGAGCGAGGAGATGGATCGCCCGCAGCCTGTGGATGGAGGACCGGCGTTGCCGGTCTCCCGTCCGCCGTTCAGTGTCGAGGTCGCGGCAGCTGCGGATCATCGTTCATGACGGCAACCCGAGGCGTGCCGTGCAGCGATGGTCGAGCCCGTGTGCGCGGCACCCACGAGGGCCGCCGTGTTCGGGGCTACCCCGCGGCTGCGATCTGCCGCTGGTCGAAGTCGACCACGACCGTGCCGGACACCGCGTTGCCCTGCTGGGTGTCAGCGATCCGTGCGAGCTCCTCGGCCACCCCGTTCGTTGCCACGCGGTTGCCACCAACGCCTACGACGACAGCTCCAGCCGCGCGCAGAAGTGTGCGAGCCCGAGGCCGTGGCTCCATCGGTCGAGGAGCAGCTCGAGCGTGACGTCCGGCTCTCGTCGCTGTCGCCGCTCGACCATCTGCTCTACGACCCGGATGCGGTCCTCGGGGAACGCATCTGCGAGTGCGGCGTGGTACCCGTCCGGATCCTGGACCTGGATGCCGAGCGCGGCCAGTGCTGCTACGGGGAACCCGCCTGCCCGGTCCCTGGTGACGATGTGTACCACCCGACCGGCTTCCGCAGCCGCGAGATGGGGCTTGTCATCATGATCGTCACCGGGCATCACGTCGATGCGCGCCTCGTAGGCCGAGCGAGGAACGAGGCTCGCCGGGAAGGTCCTGCGGATACCTGCGATGGCTGAGGCCGCCCCGCAGGCAGCTCGTCCACCTCGTACTCGGCGCCTGCGTCCATCAGGTCATCAACGATCCGATGGATGCCAGCACGCATGGCCTCACGTTCCGCCCGAAGTCGGGCGACTTCACTCGCGGGGATCTTCTTGTGCAGGCTGCCGGGCAACGTGAAGGCCCGGAGCTCGCCTGTGGCGATGAGCTTGTTCACCAACTTGCGGGAGACCCCCAACGTGGCCGTCGCCTTCTGCAGCGAGTAGTCCGCTGCATCGTCTACCTCCACGCGGACCGCTCGTCCCTCCACCAAGCTCTGGAACATCAGGTGGACAGCTTCTCTCACTTCGGGCAGTGCCAACGCTGCCAGGACCGACGGGTCCCGATCACGCCGTGCTTCGACCGCCTCGTCAGCATCCCGGAGCAGTTTCCGCGACTCATCGCGAGGCGACACCCTGGCCGAACCCACACCCATGACGATCTCCTCCGAGGATGTTCCAACTGATCCAGGTGCCCTAACTGTGTCTCGCCAACCCACCGTGGCAACCGATGCGTCGGATCCCAGGACTCGCAGGACCGTGAGGAGGTTCATGTGGTGGCGGGGTAGACGGTCTCGGTGTCGTTGAGGCGCTCGCAGGTGTCGGCGAGTAGGCCGTCACGGGCCGCCTCGCCCAGGGCCTGGCGCAGGATCGCGTGGGCGTCGTGCACGTTCCTGGGCGTGTCCGTGCCGGGCTGGTCGGCGGTCGCTTCTTCGCGTGCGACCAGCAGCAGCGGGAACTGCCGGTAGCCCCTGACGCGGCGGAACTGGGCTTCGGCGGCGACCATCCCCGCGGCGGTACAGCGCAACGCCTTCTCGCCGTGCTGCCAGCGTCTGACCCGGCGGGTGTGGTGGCCATCGATCGCGCCAGCGAGCTGCTCCGGATGTCCCTGTTCGGCCGTCGAAACGAGCTACAGGCGCCGGTTATCGCCGTCGTGGTGACGGACAGTGGTGGGACGAGTGCTGTTTGACATCTCGGGGTCCCTTCCTCCACCCTCGGCGCACCTGAGTTCCGGTCAACTGAACGCCTCCAGGTGGCGGGCCCCAACCTCCAAGCTCCACGGAGTCCGGGGCATGAGCGGTCCGGATCTGCAGGCGCAGAGATGCAGGCAACGCCAACGGGGAGACGATCCGGTGCACCAGACTGGCGATCGAACGCGCGGTAGAGCATCCGCGTTCCTGGTAGCGGGAGTAGCGGGAGCTGTCGCGCTGTTCGTGATCGGGGCGCTTTACGGCTCAAGTGCTGCGGCCACTCCAGGGATGGGTCCACCTGCGATGGGGACGGTTACGGCCGGTGCGAGCGCCGACGACCCTCCTGGACAGGTCGTTCACGAGGTCCTTCCGCCCGATCACCGGTACAGGGGGGGCGTCGGGCAAACGGGCTTCTGGTGGAATCTGACCGGCTATCCCGAGATCGGGCAGTCGGTGGTCATCGAGGAGGCCATCGACCTTGCCGGCATCGGGTTCGCGGTGAACCGCGCATCGGCGCTGGATGGCTGGGAGACCGCCGACGAGGAGGACATCAACTGGGGTCACGAGACCCGCTGGTCGGGATCGGTCCCCGGCGTTGAGGTTCGCGCCACCATCTGGCAGGCCCCAGACGGTACGGAGCTGGGGGAGGAGGTCGACGTCACCGGGTTCGAAGAGGTGGTCGTCGACGAGGCCACGATGGATCTGACCATCACCGGCTATGGCGGTCGCCACATCGACGTGTTCGAGCTCTCACGGTCCGTCACGCTGGAGCCTGGCGCCTACCTGATCTCGTTGTATCTCGGCGGAATCGACGATGATGAGGTCTACAGCCTCATCATGTGGGGCCAGGAGAGCGGCGACCGCGAACGTGGTGGCTTCGATGGGCGGATCGAGTTGCCCGAGGAGTGCCGTGATTACGAGCGGGCGGAGAGCGACTATCCACAGGGCCGCGCCTACTACCGCCTGCCCGCAGGCAACGTGGAGCCCCCGGAGACCAACGATCGCAGCCAGTTGCCGATGAGCAACCACTTCCGCCCGTTCAAGGGCAAGGTTCACGAGGAGGGCCGCGATGATTGCCTCCCCGACATCTTCAACCCCGGTGACCTCGAGCTGACGCTCTACGGGTCGGTGGTGGGGGAGTTCTCGGATGTCGGTGAGGATCATCGGCATGCTGAGGCGATCGCGTGGCTGGCG
>CAYTLZ010000230.1:3007-5157 GCA_964438785.1 uncultured Actinomycetota bacterium
CGCAGGCGCCGTTGACGCGGCAGGCGATGGCGGCGTTCCTGCACCGCCAGGCGGATCGTCCCGAGGTCGAGGACTCGGCGTTTGCGTTCTCGGATGTCGGTGAGGATCATCGGCATGCTGAGGCGATCGCGTGGCTGGCGGAGTCGGGGATCACGGCCGGGTACGAGGACGGCTCGTTCCGGCCGCAGGCGCCGTTGACGCGGCAGGCGATGGCGGCGTTCCTGCACCGCCAGGCGGAGCAGTAGCCGGCGTGGTTCCTCGGTGCGGCCGCCCTTGAGCGCCGGCACCGTCATGGCCCCCGAGGGCAGGTGGGGCGAACGGGACGCTCGACGTTACTGATCGTCCCACCGCTGGTCCGAGATCCTGACCGAGACAGCGTCGGCTGGCAGCCCGCCAGGAAGGCACGAACAGCGACTGCATCGTGCTCGGGAGCCACGACGAGGACCGGCACGCCTGCTTCGGCCTCGACACCGAAGCTGGACACCCCCGCAGGGAATGGCCCGTCGACCCTCCCGTACAACGCCACCAACGGCCGACCTGCCAGACGGCCCTTCAGCCGGCCTCTGTTCGCACGCCTCGCACGGCGGTGTCACCCCTGGATCACGGTGACGCGCTGGATGACGTCGCGCAGCAGCGCCGCGCCCAGGCCGTGTCGTTGGTGGTCGCGGTGCACCCCCGATCGCGCGAGCAACGCGACCGGTTGGGGATAGTCGCCCTGCGCCTTTGCACAGCGGCGTAGGGGCGTCGTCGGCGTCGATCCTCGCGGCCGATCCTCGCCGGCACTGATCCCAGGACGGTGGGTGGGGTCGCACCTGGACATCCGGCCGCGTGCGCCTCCTCGAACGTCGGTCGCTGTCACCGCAGGGGTGGCGCAACGCCGTCAGGCCGTCACCTCGACGGTCGCTCAACCCGGAGGCTCGGATGTCGCGCGTCGTGGTCGTCGGAGGTGGTCCTGCCGGGGTGGCGGGCGCCGCACGTGCTGCGGAACTGGGTGCCGAGGTGGAGCTCGTCGAGACGGGCGACGCGCTCGGGGGGACCTGCGTCAACGACGGTTGCGTGCCGACGCGGGTCCTGGCCCGGACCGCCCGGATGGCGCGCGAGGCGCGGGACGCGCACCTGTGGGGTCTGGATGTCGGCCAGCTGACCGTCGACTGGTCGCGGATCACCGCACGGGTCGCGGAGACCGTCGATGCGGTCCGTGACACCAAGCAGAGCGGGGCGGCGCTGACCGATGACGGCGTGAAGGTCCGGCTCGGCGAGCGCGCCGGGTTCCTGGACGCGCACACGCTGCAGGTCGGCGAGGAACGTCTGGAGGCCGACGCGGTGCTGCTGTGCGTCGGTGGGGCGGCGCGTCGGCTGCCCTTCGAGGGCGCGGACCTCGCGACGCTGCCCGACGCCGTGGTGTCGTGGCCGCAGCTCCCGGAGCGCGTGGCGGTCGTGGGCTCCGGCAGCACCGGCGCGCAGCTGGTGACGGTGTTCGCCTCCCTGGGCGTCGAGGTGACGCTGCTGGACGTCGCGCCGCGGATCCTGCCCCACGCGGACGCCGATGTGGCGGACACGCTGGCGGCTGCGTTCCGCCGCCAGGGTGTCGAGGTCCTGACCGGGATCGACGGCGTAGACCGCATCGAGGTAGCGGACCGACAGGGTGGCCAGCCCGACCGGCGCCAACGGCGCGGCGACCACGGCGGGCTGCGCGTGCACCACACGATCGGCGGCGAGGCCCACCACCTCGATGTCGACGAGGTGGTGCTGGCCACCGGGTGGCCGGCCCGCACGGAGGGGTTGGGGCTGGACGCTGCCGGCGTCCGTTATGAGCCGGGGCGCATCCCCGTGGACGCCTACCTGCGGACCAACGTGCCCCACGTGTTCGCGCCGGGGGATGCGAACCAGCGCGACATGCTGGTGCAGTCCGCGGTGGTGGAGGGCACCGCGGCGGCGACCAACGCGGTGCTGGGGCCGACGCGTTCCGCCCCGCACGCCCTGCTGCCGTGGGGCGGGTTCACCGACCCCGACACCGCCGGCATCGGGCTCACGGAGGGCCAGGCGCGCGAACGGGACCCGGGGTGCATCGTGGCAACGGTGCCGCTCGCCACCTCGGAACGGGCGATCATCGACGAGCGGACCGACGGGTTCCTGAAGCTGATCGCGGA
>CAYTLZ010000231.1:0-5117 GCA_964438785.1 uncultured Actinomycetota bacterium
ACGAGGGGCACTACTTCTGGGACACCGAGGTCTACGTCGCCCCCTTCCTGACCTACACCGAGCCCCGCGTCACCCGCAACCTCCTGCGGTTCCGCCACTCCATGCTGCCCCTGGCGCGCGAACGCGCCCGTGAGCTCAGCGAGGACGGGGCCCTGTTCCCGTGGCGCACCATCAACGGCGAGGAGGCCTCCTCCTACTACGCCGCCGGCACCGCGCAGTACCACATCGACGCCGACATCGCGTTCGCGCTGAAGCGCTACGTCGACGTCCGCGGCGACACCGACCTGCTCAAGGAGGTCGGGGCGGAGATGCTGATCGAGACCGCCCGGTTGTGGACCGACATCGGGTTCTACGGCCCGGACTCGGGCGCGTTCCACATCCACGGGGTCACCGGCCCCGACGAGTACACCACGGTGGTCAACGACAACGCGTTCACCAACCTGATGGCCCGCGCCAACCTGCGCTACGCCGTCGAGGTGGTGCTGTGGCTGCGGGAGGACGATCCCGAGGCCTACCGCCGGATCGCCCATGACACGGATCTCGACGACGACGAGGTCCTCGGCTGGCAACGGGCCGCCGACGCCATGTTCGTGCCCTACGACGCCGAACGCGGCATCCACCCGCAGGACGTCAACTTCCTCGAGAAGGAGGTCTGGGACTTCGCCGGCACGCCCAAGCAGAACTACCCGCTGCTGCTGAACTACCACCCGCTGGTGATCTACCGCCACCAGGTCATCAAGCAGGCGGACGTCGTGCTCGCGATGGTGCTGCTCAGCGACGAGTTCTCGCTCGAGCAGAAGCGGCGCAACTTCGACTACTACGACCCGCTGACCACCGGCGACTCGTCGCTGTCGGCCTGTGTGCAGTCGATCCTCGCCGCCGAGATCGGCTACGAGGAGAAGGCACTCGAGTACTTCCAGTACGCGTTGCTCATGGACCTCGCGGACGTGGCCGGCAACGTCGTCGACGGCGTGCACATCGCCTCGACCGGCGGCGTGTGGATGACCCTGGCCTACGGCTTCGGCGGCATGCGGGATCTGCACGGCGAGTTGTCGTTCGATCCGCGCCTGCCCCAGCCCTGGCAGCGGCTGGCGTTCAACCTGCGCTTCCACGATCGCCAGCTGGCGGTCGAGTTCACCCACGACGAGCTGCGCTTCGAGGTGCTCGAGGGCGAGGCACTGGTGATCCGCGTGCGTGGTGTCGAGGTCACCCTCCCGCCCGGTGAGCGCGTGGTCCTGCCGGCCGACATCGGGGCGGACGGCCCCGAGGGCACCGCTCCCACGGGTGGGGCGGCGGCCGGCGACATTCCCGGTGGGGCCACCGGACCGAGCGGGACCCCGGAGGATGGTGCTGCGCGCACGCCGAGTCCGGCCGGCGGTGGGGGGTCCTGAGCATCGGGCCCGCGATCGAGGTCCGCCGACGCAACCCCGACCGCACCGAGCACGTCGGCGGTCCACTCACCGTGGCGGCGCTGCTCGAGCACCTCGACGTCATCGAGCACACCGTGCTGGTGCTGCACGACGGTGCCCTCGTGACCCGCGAGCACGAACTGCCCGCCGGTGCCCGCGTCGAGATCCGACCCGTCGTCTCCGGTGGGGCCGACGGTGCCCCCCGCTGCATCGAGTGCCGCGGACCCGCGGTGCACGAGGAGCCCCGTCACCGGGCCGCGTTCTGTGCCACCCACCTCGTCGACCACGTCCGCCGCAGTGTCCGACGCGCCATCGACCAACCACCGGGTGCCGCCCCCGGACAGCGCATGATCCACTACGGCGAACGCGTCCTGATCGCCGTGTCCGGCGGCAAGGACTCCCTGGCCCTGTGGGACGCACTCGTCGCGCTGGGCTACGACGTCGACGGCCTGTACGTCGGCCTCGGCATCGGGGGCTATTCGGCGCGGAGCCGTGACGTGTGCGCGTCCTTCGCCGCCGCCCGTGGGCTGCGGTTGCACACCGTCGAGCTCGCCGAGCGCTACGGCTTCACCACGCCGTCGGGGTCGACCGCCACCGGCCGCAGCACCTGCGGCGTCTGCGGGCTGTCCAAACGGCACGCGTTCAACGAGGTCGCGGCCGAACACGGCTACGACGTGCTGGTCACGGGGCACAACCTCGACGACGAGGCCGCCACGCTGCTCGGCAACGTGCTGCGCTGGCACGAGGACTTCCTGGCCCGTCAGACGCCCCTGCTCGAACCGCGCCTGCAGGGGCAGCCCCGCAAGGTCAAGCCGCTCTACCGCCTGAGCGAGCGCGAGACCGCCGCCTACGCCGTGGTCACCGGGATCGACTACGTCGTCGAGGAGTGCCCGCTCGTGGACGGCAACACCGGTCACGTCAACAAGGCGGTGCTCGACCAGCTCGAGGCGGGTTCGCCCGGGCTCAAGGCCCAGTTCCTGTTCGGCTTCCTCGACCGGATCGGGAGCCACTTCGAGGACCACGCCGTCGACGAACGCGGACACGATCTGCGGGCCTGCACCGGTTGCGGCCTGCCCACACCAAACGACACCTGCGCGTTCTGCCGGCAACGGGAGCGCATCCTCGCGGTGCTGCCCGTCATCGCCCCGGCCACGCACCTCGGAGCGGATGCATGAGCCAGTCCACGGACCGGACGACCGATCAGTCCACCGATCAGGCCGCCGACCCGGCCACGGATCAGGCCGCCGACCCGGCCACGGCGGCCGCCACCGCCCGGCCGTTGTTGCCGGGAACCGACGCCCCGCTGGCCGCGGGCGAGGTGGTCGTGCTCTCGGACCGCAAGGGCCGTCGCTACCTCGTCGACCTCGAGGCCGGCGGGGAGTGGCACAGCCACGCGGGGCTCGTGGCGCACGACGCGATGATCGGGATCGCGGAGGGCTCCGCGGTCCGGACCAACAAGAACATGGAGGTCGTGGTCCTCCGGCCGACGCGCGAGGACATGATCCTCAAGATGAAGCGCGGGGCGCAGGTCGTCTACCCCAAGGACCAGGCCATGATCCTGGCCGCCGCGGACGTGCGGCCGGGCTCCGTGGTGGTGGAAGCCGGGGCGGGTTCCGGTGCGCTCACCCTCGCCCTGCTCGATGCGGTCGGCCCCGAGGGTCGGGTCGTGTCCTTCGAGCGCCGCGACGACCACGCCCGCATCGCCGCCCGCAACGTCGAGCGTGTGCATGGTGGCCGGCCGGCGAACTGGGAGCTGATCGTCGGTGACCTCGCCGACCACCTCGCCACCCTGCGTGCCAACCGGCTCATCCTGGACCTGCTCGAGCCGTGGACGATGGTCGAGGCCGCGGCCGAGGCGTTGCCCACGGGGGCGATCGTGCTCGCCTACATGCCGACCGTGCCCCAGGTGATGCGGTTCTCCGACGCGCTGTGGGACGACGGTCGGTTCACGCTGGTGCGCACCACGGAGACCCTGGTGCGACCCTGGGACGTCGACGGCCTCGCCGTGCGACCGGCCCATCGCATGGTCGCGCACACGGCCTTTCTGACCACCGCACGACGGGTGCCGGCCCGTGACGCAGGTGGGCCGCCGCCACCGCGCCGCAAGGCCGACACCGGCGGTGCGATCGATTGGACGGCGCACGAGGCACGGCGACGGGAGCAGCTCGAGGCCGCGGCGTCGACCGGGGACGGCGACATCCGGACCGACTGAGTGGTGCCGGTCACCGGATGACGGGATCCGCCTGTCAGCGCCTGGTGCCGGTGAGTGCCGCCACGAGGCCGACGCCGAGCGCGGCGGGGAGCACCAGGACGAGGCTGGCACCGACGGCGAGCACGGCGACCAGCGCACCGAGTGCGCCGGCAAGGGTGGTCGTGGCCAGCTCCAGCGTGCGGCTCACAGCTTCCTCGATGTCGGATCGACCGACAGGTCGGCGCGTACAGGTGGCGGACGACGGCGACTGCCCGGGTGTCGTCCCGCATCGCGTCCGATCATGCCCGATGCCCACGGCGATGGCGGCCGGTGCACCCGTCCGATCAGCCATGCTCGCCGGCGATCGGCCGCGCCTGCGGGCCGCGTCGTCGCGGCTCCGGGGACGCCGTCCGGGGTCGCGTCGAGCCGACGGCGGTCCAGGGGGTGTGCTGTACGCTCGTTCGCGTGCGGGCGCGCCGGTGTTTCCGGCATCGCCGCGACCCAGCGCCAGGCGATCCGAGGAGGCCACGTGCAGGGTTCGACGCGAGGGCCCGACCCCGCTGACGGGCATGAGGAGGCGGCCGCAGGCGGCACCGATCAGCCCGAGCGCAGTGGGCCCCGGGCAGCTGCCGACACCGGGTCCGGCCCGGTCGAACGGGGTGCCGGTCCGAGTGACGACCCCGACGAACTCGCCGCCGAGCTGAAGTTCCTCCGCGAGGAGGTCGATCTGCTGCGGCGACGTCTGGAGACCGCCCCCACCCGCATCCGGGTGCTCGAGGAGCGGCTGCTGGAGACCAAGAGCCAGCTGCAGGCGGCCCAGTCCCAGAACAGCAAACTCGCCGAGACGCTGCGCTCCGCGCGCGAGCAACTGAACGCGCTGAAGGAGGAGGCCGAGCGGCTCGCCGCGCCGCCGCGGACCTACGGCACGTTCCTCGGTTTCCGCGACGACGACGTCACCGCCGACGTCATGGTCTCCGGACGCAAGCTCGAGGTCGGGGTCGCGCCCGAGCTCGAGGTCGAGGGCCTCGCTCCCGGCCGCGAGGTGCGGCTCAACGAGGCCATGAACATCGTGGCCCTCGGCGAGTTCGAGAATCGTGGCGAGCTGGTGACCATCGCCGAGGTCCTGGAGGACGGTCGCGTGCTGGTGGTGGGCACCACCGACGAGGAGCGGCTCGTCGTGCTCGCCGAACCACTGCGCGAGTTGAAACTCAAGGCGGGCGAGTCCCTGTTGGTGGACACCCGTGCCAACACGGCCATCGAACGCATCGAGAAGGCCGAGACCGAGCAGCTCACGCTCGAGCAGGTCCCGGACGTGGCCTACGAGCAGATCGGCGGGCTCGGTGATCAGGTCGAGGCCATCCGTGACGCGGTCGAGCTGCCCTACCTGCACGCGGAGCTGTTCGTCGAACACGAGTTGCGTGCGCCCAAGGGCATCCTGCTCTACGGCCCGCCCGGCTGCGGCAAGACGATGATCGCCAAGGCCGTGGCGAACTCGCTCGCCCAGCGGGTGGCGGAGA